>JAAFJB010000034.1 GCA_013297995.1 Chitinophagales bacterium
CTTTAATGATGAACAAGTGCAAGTGGCTTCTCTTATGCAAGTATTAAATAACCCCGCCTTAATTGAAGATCCCAACTATGTTAAAGTAGCAGTGGATAGAAATATGAACGCAATTTTCTTTTCTCGAAGTGTTATTCCTTATGCTCGCAACAAAGAAATTTCCATTCCTTACTACGAACATATTGGCGTGTACGCTTTTCGCAAACAAGCATTACTCAACTTTACCAACTGGCCCATTACACCACTTGAAGCCGCAGAAAAAATTGAATGCCTTCGTTACTTAGAATACGGTATTCCCTTAAAAATGGTGCTCACCCAATATATGGGCGTTGAAATTGATACCCCCGAAGATTTAATTAAAGCAAATCAACTCTTATAGTTTATTGTACAATGCTCGCAGCTTTTCTCTTGTCATTATCTTTTCCCAATCCTTACCCAAAGCATTCTCCCACAAGGGTTTCATGCCCATAGATACATTTATCATGGTCTCAAATTGATCTTCCGTTAACCCCTTACAAATGCCCTGTGGTATTTCTATTTTATTTTTTTCTACCATATATTTAAACTCCCTCACTCCAGCAGGATAGTAATCCTCTAAATGATTCATTACGATGCAATTGCCTATTCCATGCTTGGTGCCGAGTAAATAACTCAATCCATAACTCACCGCATGCGCTACACCTACTTGAGAATACGCTATACTCATTCCGCCTGCATAAGATGCCATCATCAGCTGATCATCACACTCCTCATCCCATTCCGTTTTTTCTACAAATACTTTCTGGCAAAGCTGCAATGCCTTCTCTCCATAACTCTTACTAAACTCATTTAAAAATGTACCTTCTAAACTTTCAATGCAATGTATATAACAATCCATACCCGTATAAAAACGTTGATTAGCTGGAGCATCTTTTGTTAATTCCGGATCCAATACAATTTGATCGAAGGGCGTAAAATCACTATTCATACCCAGCTTGCGCGTTGGTCCCGTTAATACCGTTGTTCTACTCACTTCAGCACCCGTTCCACTAAGGGTGGGAATTCCTGCTTTATAAACGCCGGCTTCCTGTACCAAATCCCATCCTTGGTAATCAGCAGATGAACCGGGGTTGGTGATCATCAACGCTACGGCTTTTGCCAAGTCCAAAGTAGAACCTCCGCCAATACCTATTACTCCACTAATACTACCAAATTCTTCTTTTAATGATTTTGCCAATGCATCTACCTGTGTGGTTTTGGGCTCATAAGTTGTATCTGCAAATATCACTTTGTCCTTCCCCCTCAATGGTATGCGTGCAATGAGCGGTTTCCCCTCAAAAAAATGATCTACCAAAAATACCATTGGCGCATCGCCTTTCCGTTGCGGTGCTAATATTTCATCTAACTGATTAAAACTTCCGCGGCCATATACCACGTAACTCACCATTTTAAAATTTCTAAAAGCCATAATGAAGAATTTTTGCGTTACAAAGATGCTGTTTATTTCCAAGTTGTTTTCATAGGCCAATACCAAATATTTTGGAATACAGACAAATTTCCATCGCTGAACAACTGGATGCCTGTATCTCCCTGCTCAGGAAATATTTGTGAGGTAAATACCAGTTCTCCGCCATTGGCATATACTTCAACGATGCTTTTATCAAAGAAAATTTGCAAATGAATGCGTTCATTCTGCTGTTTCAAATATGCATTCTTTCTATTAAAATAAGGATATTGTTTGCTAAATGCCGATGGCGTATTGCTTCTATCTACGTACAATTGCTCCAACGTTGCATCATAAGAAATACTAAAATAACGATTGCCTCCTACTGCAATTTTTACTCCGCTGATACTGGTGGTTGATGGCTTAATGTCTAATTCCATTTCAAAACACTGCCCACTAAAAGGAAGTTTATAATTTGTTTTTACTGGTATCTCTGATTTTATTACTTCGGCTGTAGAACGCATACTGCGCAGAGATTTTATGGGTTCTTGTACAAGTATCCATTCACTGCCCATTTTTTTTACCGATAATTTTCTGGGTATTGACATGGCTCCCCTCCACGGTGAAGTAGGTACTTGATCTGCATAATTCCAATTGTTTACCCAGCCTATAGAAACGGGAATTTTATCGGGTGTATTTTTATAGGTGATGGCCGCATAATAGTCAGCCCCATAATCGGGCCTAAATATTTTATCAAATGGATTTTCATTGTAAAATTTAGTACCATCAAATTCACCTACAAAATACTGCATGGAACCATTTTGCGATACTTGTAATACCCATTTTGTTTTATTGGGCTCGCCCGCAATTGGCACTTGAAATAAATCGGGACTTTCCCAAACACCTGAGGTATCTGACTGAAAGCCAAAATCACTTTGGAATGTCCACTGTTTTAAACTAAACGAGGTATAAATTGAAATCAGCTTCTCATTGGGCATTGCTACTGCCATCACCCACTGTTTACTAGGCTCATGCCAAAATACACTTGGATCCCGAAAATCTTTCACCTTCAAATCTAATACAGGATTGGCCGTATACCTACTCCATGATTTTCCATTATCTATACTATAAGCTAAGTGTTGAGATTGAGATGCACTATCGGCTGATGTAAAAACAGCTATCAATGGAACTTCTTCTTTCTGCTTAGTAAACCCACTCAAATTTTTACTGTCTACTACCACCGATCCCGATAAAACCATTTTACCATTTTGCTGTGCAAGTGCCAATGGCATTGAGTTCCAGTTTACCAAATCTTTACTTACTGCATGTCCCCAACTCATATTCGCCCAAGTATTTCCAAAGGGATTGTGCTGATAAAATAAATGGTATTCGCCATTATGGTATACCAATCCATTGGGATTATTGATCCAATTTTTTTGTGAACTGAAATGGTATTGAGGCCTGAATCGCTCTTGGTAATAAGGTTGCTGTGCTTGCGCAACCAATTGAAAAATAAGACCTAGTAAAAAAAATATTTTCCGCATATTTTGCAATTTAATTCATTTATTATTTCATTCTTTCCAACTCTTTTTGCAGTCGAAACATTTCATCTCTTAACCTTGCGGCTTCAATAAAATCAAGGTCTCGGGCTGCCTTTTCCATTTCCTTCTTTGTTTTACGAATGGCGTTTTCTACTTGCGGAATGGTTTTATAGTCTACCTGTTCTTCAGCTACTTTACTGGTATTTTCCGATTCTTGCTGAAGTGCATAAGGGTTTGAAGGATCATACCCTTTAATATCTAATACCGATGTTTGTGCAAATACTTGTTCCTTACTTTTAGAAATGGTGGTAGGCGTAATATTATGCAATGTATTATAGGCTATTTGTTTTTCTCTGCGGCGACTGGTCTCGTCAATCGTTCTTTGCATGCTCTCGGTAATCTTGTCCCCATAAAAAATAACCAGTCCATTCACATTTCTTGCTGCTCTTCCTGCGGTTTGTGTAAGCGATCTTTCGTTGCGTAAAAACCCTTCCTTATCTGCGTCTAAAATGGCTACCAACGATACTTCGGGTAAATCCAATCCCTCTCTTAGCAAATTCACTCCTACCAAAACGTCTATCACACCCAAACGCAAATCACGCAATATCTCTACCCTTTCTAAGGTATCTACATCACTGTGTATATATTTAGATTTGATATTGATTCTGCCCAAGTATTTATCCATTTCTTCTGCCATTCTTTTGGTGAGGGTTGTTACCAAAACACGATCTCCTTTTTTTACTCTTTCATCAATGGCATCTAATAAATCATCTATCTGATTTACACTAGGTCTTATTTCAATAGGTGGATCAAGCAATCCCGTTGGTCGCACTACCTGCTCTACCACTACCCCTCCTGTTTTTTCTAGTTCGTATTCCCCGGGGGTGGCACTAACAAAAATCGTTTGTCCCGTTATACTTTCAAACTCATGAAAATTCAAAGGCCGATTATCCATAGCACTGGGTAGCCTAAAACCATAATCTACCAATACCAGTTTTCTACTTCTATCACCACCATACATGCCTGCTACTTGTGGAATGGTTTGGTGACTTTCATCTATCACACATAAAAAATCTTTGGGGAAATAATCGAGTAGACAGAAAGGCCTTGTACCCGGTTTTCTCCTGTCAAAAAAACGCGAATAATTTTCTATCCCATTGCAATAACCCAATTCACGAATCATTTCTAAATCGTATTCAACCCTTTCTTTTAATCGGGATGCTTCAATAAATTTTCCTGATGCTTTAAAGTATTCTACCTGTTGCATCATTTCATCTTGAATCTCATGCATCACTTCTACAATCATGTCTTTGGGAGCCAAGTATAAATTGGCAGGAAAGATAGCAGCGGTATCCATTAGCCCAATCCGCTTATTGGTAGCGGTTTCTATGCTTTCAATCTCTTCAATTTCATCTCCAAAAAAACTTATCCGATACCCAAAATCAACATAGGGTAAATTAATATCTACCGTATCTCCTTTCACCCTAAAAGTTCCTCGTGTAAAATCGCCTTGAGATCGGTTGTACAATGAATTTACCAAAGCATGTAAAAATGCTTGTCGCGATAATACCTGTCCCTTTTCAATTCTTATAATTCCATTCTCATATTCGGTAGGATTTCCCATACCATAAATACAGCTTACACTGGCTACTACAATTATATCTCTTCTGCCACTGAGCAATTGTGAAGTAGCTTGTAACCTAAGTTTATCTAGCTCTTCGTTAATGCTCAAATCTTTTTCTATGTACACACCACTCACTGGCATATAGGCTTCTGGCTGATAATAATCGTAGTAGCTTACAAAATAACCCACTGCATTCTCCGGAAAAAACTGTTTAAATTCACCATACAATTGTGCTACCAATGTTTTGTTGTGGGTAAGTACCAGCGTGGGTCGCTGTACTTGTTGAATTAGGTTGGCAATGGTAAACGTTTTTCCACTGCCTGTTACGCCCAATAGTGTTTGGTATTGCTCACCTGTATTTACACCCTCTACCAATTCTTGAATGGCTTTTGGTTGATCACCGGCTGGCTGGTATACAGTTTGTAGTTTAAAAGGCATAAGGAGTATAATTTACAAATATAAAACCTGATTTTGCAAGAATTTAATATTATTTAATTACAACCACTTTGTATCTTTAAAGGATGGTGTAGTATGGTGAAAAAAATAATGATACTAAGATTGTTTGTTTGGCTAAACATATTTTCTGCTAGTGCTCAAATTAGCCCAGAAATAGGTGCTGCTTACGTTGACTTTTATGGAGATACCATTCAAATTCCCCATTTTAGAAATTTACAAGTCCCGCTTTTTACGCCTCTTTCACAGGATGCTGTTAAACAGTTTTATGATACCCTAAAAAAAACAGGTATTGAACTTTTTCTCGGCAAGTTAACTACGTATAAAAAACAAAAGCAGTTAGACGATTGGTTGTTTTACCAATTAATAAGAACGGCTGCTGAAGCTATTAGTCCCAAAAAAACAGACTACCACCGATACACTTTATACAAATGGTTTTTATTAAATAATACAGGATATACTTCAGTAGCGAGAATAAAAAAAGATACCATATTACTCTATGTACAAAGCAGTGAAGTGGTGTACGATATTCCCAATTATATAGAAAACGGAAAACAGCTTATCTGTTTAAATTACCACGATTATGGTTTTATAGATTTTAACCAGGGTAAATTTGAATCCATTCTGCCAGATTTGCCAGAAAACAACCATTCTTTTTCTTACAAAATAAACCAGTTGCCCAATTTTAAGCCCGAAAGTTATGAGGTAAAACAATTAAATTTTGAATACCAACATAGCAATTATGAAATAAATATAATGGTGAATAAGCAAGTAAAAAAAATATTTACCAACTATCCTACTGTTGAATATGCGCTGCAATTTTCCGTTCCTTTAAGTACCATAACCTATCAGTCTTTAATTCCAGTACTTAAAAAAACAGTTGCTCGCATGAGTCAAAAAAATGGAATTGATTACCTGATGCACTTAACCCGCTCTTCTTTTGCTTTTGAAAATGATATTGTATTATATGGGCGAGATAAGCGACTTTCCCCTGAACAAACACTACTCACCGAATACAGCGATTGTGAAGATAGGGCTGCATTTTTCTTTTATTTGGTTAAAGAAATTTATAATCTTCCTATGATTGTACTTTCTTATCCAGCTCATATAACGGTTGCCATTAAATTCAATGAAAAATTTGAAACTACTGCTAAGCCCTTACTGTATAAAGGCAGTAACTATTGGATATGTGAGCCAACTCCACAATCTAAAAATTTAAAAATAGGGCAAGGCTTATCATCACTTATAAATGAAACCTTTGAAGTGGTATACGAATACCAGCCAGATTTACGGTAATCTAATTTGTTTATTTGGGATTTATTTCTAGTAAAAACAATTGAGATTTTTGAAACGATTTAAAATTATTGTCCGCAATCAGTAATAAACTTCTATTACCATTAGATAGTATTGGTCCCCAACATATTCCTTCAATATTATCAGTAAAAACACCCAACGCATCCATATTCAAGAGCAACTGTTTTTTTACTGGTATAAAATTCTGGTTGTTTTTGAGGGAATTTATGACTACAATATTGGTGGCATTACTAAAATCTGCTAGAAAAATTTTAATGGTACAAGGAAGTCTCCCCGTTGAAAAAGATCGCTCTATTACCAACCATTGTTGATTGCCTAAATAGAGCATATCGGGTATACCATTAACCCTAAACCCATTGATGGGATTGGGCTGGTGAGCTACTGGATCTAGTTCGTATGCATACTGAGCTGTATTTTTTTTGCTGTGCATACTGAATTCAAAAAATCGGATGAATGCATTGTTGGCGGTGAGGTCAGCTTTCGGCCCATCCTCATACAATGGCTCTTCTACATTCACCATTAGTTTTTTATACCCATCAAAAAAAGCCATCCCTTCTAACACACCATTTTGCCGCGGTCCTTTTTCTGTAGCGCGCATATACAAATTAGAAGGCAACCAAAAACTATCTTTCCAATTTCCTTGTTGATCCATTATATAAATAGCTGGGTTGGATAGTAGGGTGTCTTTTTCGCTTACTATTCTTTCTCCTTCACTACTCCAAACCAATTGATTTTTATTGGGATAAAAACGCATTGCTTCTGGGTCTACTGTTCTTGTAGGATTTTCTTTAAAAGAGGGATAAGGTTGATTTTTTTCGTCTTTTAAAATCACCATATCGTTAAAAAAAACAGTATCAATTTTTTTATTGTTGATGCGTATCGTAGCGGCATAAAATCTTGCAGGATTAATAGCTGAACGGTCGTCACAAATAAAATAGTATTGATTGTTTTTTTCATCTATATCAATACCAGATAAGCCTCCAACAGTAGTTGATTTAAATGATAGATTATAGGGTATCTCATAAATATCCAATAATTTAATTTCGCCAATTTGCCCACTTAAAATGGGTTGTTGTTTTACTGAAACACAAGCCGAAAAAGCAAGTATTAAAGCACCGAATAAAAATGTTTTTACCACAACTACTATTTAATAATTAAGAAAGCAGCTAAATTTTGAATTACCCTTGCTGCTAAATGAATTTGTTCTTCCGCTTCTTTCCAATTACTTTGCTCAATTGCTTCTCTAATACCCGGCATGGTTTTAACACCATACCCTGTATAAAATCCTGGGGCGTATAAACTATGTCTGTACCAACTTCTTCTGGGTAATCCTTTTTCAAGGAGTAATTGTTGTTCTGCCTTATACAATAGTGTATTTATTTTTTGCAATTGGCTTTCGGATAGTGCATCGGTATTGAATTGTTTATTTAATTGTTCCGAAGACTGCCCCAATTGAATTAACGCTTTTTGCAAATCAGAGAAATCAATAATAGGAACTGCCGTAGGTGCTTTTGCAATAACAGTATTGTACTTAGGATTACCTGCTAATTTTATACTGCCTGCTTTTTCAATTTCTTGGTCTATTAATACTGCTTCACGCATTTGATCTGTCTTGCTAATAAGTTCTTTCACATAACCATTCACTGTAGTGTGGAGACTGCTAAAATTGAATGGAAGCAAAGAGGCGTTTGCCATACGAAGTACCGTTCTTCCTGTTGTTTTGGCCAGCGCTACACCGTATTCAAAACTAGGATCTTTGAATTGTTTATAATGATTGTATGAATCGTAAATTGAGTGGTATTCTCCGCCAGCATCTTCTCCGCCAAATTCTATATTTAAAGCAGGTATTCCCAAGTGTTGAATGAAAGAAGAATAATCAGAACCAGAACCCATTGCGCCAATTTCAAAGTCTGTTTTTGTAAGTGCTTCTTTCTTTTCTTTCGTTCCAATTGCATTCAAAATATGTTTTGCCTTTGCTCTTTCAAATACCGATACATTGGTCTGAGGATCTTTTACCTCTTTGCTGATTTCGGTAATCATTTCTTGCAAAGCATGTGAGCCTTCCACATCTAAAAAGCCTTTTCCATTGCTGTCAGAATTAATATAGAGCACACATTTTTGTTGCAGTTCTGCGGCATGGTCTTCTACCCATTCTGTAGAACCCATCAAGCCTGGTTCTTCCGCATCCCAAGCACAATACACCAAAGTTCTTTTCGGCCTCCATCCTGATTTCAATAATACACCTATTGCTTGGGCTTCTTCTAATTCCGCAGCCATTCCACTAATGGGATCATTGGCACCGTTTACCCAAGCATCGTGGTGATTGCCTCTTACAATCCACTCATCTGGATAATCAGATCCCTTAATGGTTGCTATTACATTTTTAGCAGGATGCAGCTTCCAATCGAACAATAATTTTAAATGCACTTTGGTAGTTGGTGTTCCACCTATATGATACGTTATTGGCAATGCACCTGCCCAAGAAGGTGGAGCAACCACTCCGTCAAGTGCCGCTAATAAAGGTTTTGCATCGTGGTAACTAATGGGTAGCACTGGAATTTTTAATAGGTTGGGAGCTTCCAATCTATTTATTCGTAGAGCATTTTCAGTAGCACCTATATTGGGTGTTAATGGATCACCAGGATAAATAACCATATCCATCACCGATCCCCGTTGAACGCCATATTCATTTTTAAACGCCCCTTTAGGATAAACTTCTCCTTGAATATATCCGTCGTCTTTGGGATCAGAATAAATAATGCATCCAATTGCCCCATGTTCTTGTGCTACTTTGGGTTTAATTCCCCTCCAACTTCTTCCGTATTTTGCTATGGCAATTTTTCCTTTCACGCTGATGCCCATTTTCTCCAATTGCTCATAATCATCTGGCAGCCCATAATTTACAAAAACCAATTCACCCGTAACATCCCCGTCTGCACTCCACGCATTATAAGTGGGTAACTGCCCCTCTTGGGCAGATGTAGCATCTTCTTTTAAGGCAGGTTCTTTCAACAACGCTTTATAAACTTTAGGTTGTATCATTTCTAGCAACCGCATTTTGGGTGTTGGAAAAAGTACTTGATAGGTTTCTATTTTGGCATCCCATCCCCATGCAATAAATTTTTTAAGTATTTTTTGTACCACTTCATTTCCTCCAGCAGAACCAACATGGTGTGGTTTTGCAGAAAGTTCTTTAATAGATTCCCCAATTCTTTTAGCACTTAAAAGTTCATCAAATTGCGACTCTAATTTTTTTTGTTGAATTGCCGTTTTTTCCGAAAATCCACAGATTGAATTGTTTTGTGCCATTCCCATGGAACTAGCAAATACACAAATACTGGTAATTAATTTTTTCATCTTCTTTATTTAAAGCTTAGGATTGATTGTATGCGGTTTTATTCTATTGCCAATGATTCAAAAGTATTTCCTTGTTTTATATCCCCTGTTTCAAACCCTTTTTTAAACCAATACATTCTTTGTTTAGATGTTCCATGCGTAAATGCATCGGGCACTATATTACCACCGCTTTGCTGTTGTAATCTATCATCGCCAATTGCATTGGCTGCTGCTAATGCAGCTTCAATATCGCCCGGTTCTATTATTTGTTTCAGTTTATTGGCATGATGCGCCCAAACGCCTGCTAAAAAATCTGCTTGCAATTCTAATTTTACCGAAAGTTTATTGTACTCTTTTTCTGATAAACTGCTTCTAAGGTTTTGTACTTTAGTAGAAGTACCCCTTAAATGTTGAATATGGTGACCCACTTCATGGGCTATTACATAAGCCATTGCCAATTCACCTGGAGCATTAAATTTTTCTGAGAGATCAGTAAAAAAAGAAAGATCTATATACACTTGTTCATCTGCGGGACAATAAAATGGGCCCGATGCAGCACTCGCGAAGCCACATCCTGACTGTGTTTGTTCTGTAAATAAAACCAAGCTAGGGTGTTTGTATTGTTCTCCATCTGCTCGATAGATGGAGTCCCAAACCTGTTCCGTTAATCCCAACACCACTTTGGTAAATGAAGCCAGTTTTTCTTCAGCTGCGCTGCGTGGTTGGGTTGATTCTGTGCTCGGTTGTTGAATTACTTGATTCACTACATCGGAAGGATTGCCTCCTAATAATAAATAAATCACCGCAATAACAATTGTACCTATACCACCACCTACTGCTAAACCACCTGCTCCTTTACCCCTTCTATCGTCTACATTACTACTTTCTCTATTGCCCTGCCAACGCATAATTTATATTTTAGTAAGAACAAGTTAGCGATTCGTAGAGATCTTACAAAGTAGAACTTCGTCTATTGACTAATAATACCAATCGCGCTGTTACTGGAAACAAAATAAGCACCAACCCAATCATCCAAATACTGGTTCCAAATTTTGCCAGTATAAAAACTATTAGTAGCAAATAACATGGATAACTAAAGAAAAGCGCACCAAATAAAACAGCATCATAAAAAGCCGTTCCTACTGTTCGCTTTGCCACATAGGCCCGCAATAGGCTGTACAAAGGCCAGTGTAATAACCTACCTAATACTGCTAAATTTTGCAAGATCCATGAGTTCTCTTCTGCTTCTTGCTGGTTGGGCTTACCTATTAATGCTTCTATTTTTGCATAGAAATATTGATTAAAATATTTTAAGTTTTGGGCTTCTTGGGTATAAGGGAGTATTTGATTGGCTAAAACCATTTCTCCCATTTCTAGTTTTACCGTCTTTCCATATCTATAAAAATCATTATAAGTAAGGGCAATAGGAACTAGCTTCAGAGGCTGCGAACCAGTGTAGGCCGCTGCTATCCGAGCTGCTCCTTTTTTAAACGGCTGAATTTGATTGGTGTTTTTAGAAATACCTTCTATAAATAAGAGCAATATGCCTCCCTTCCTTAAAATCTCATCCGACTTTTTAAAAGCATATTCATTTAAATACAAATTCTCCTTGCCTTCTTTTAACCTGTAAATAGGTAGCATATTTAACAGGCCCAATAAGTAGCGATGGTGTATTTTTTTAAAAGCATCCCCTCGAGCTAAAAAATGAATTGGGTTCTTTGTATAAGCAGCAATGATGATTGCATCTAAAAATGAATTGGGGTGGTTGGCAACCATTAACAAGGGTCCTTTCTGTTTCAACTTAGATGGATTCACCAATATTACCCTTCTACAGAAAAGCAGTAAGGCCAAACGAATAACTGGTTTTAAAAATAAATAGACCAATAAGTTGAAATTTATTAAGTGTGATTTTTAACCGTTATACTGATGTAAAAAATAGTTTTTTTCTATTTATAATTTATAAAAATCTATTTATTATGGCAATCGTGTTATTAATGATATGCCCGCGCCAAATCCGCCGCCTGCATTTTTTCCATATAATACCGTTGATATACTTACCATTGGCATGATGGTTCGAGTGATTCTTCTGCCATAAGAAATAGAAAATCGTCCATTAATAAAACTCTTATTGGCCAACAGGTTGGGATTAAATGACTTGTCGGGACTGTAAGAAATTTGGTGCATAAAACTAAATGTCATCATTGAAAACGCATTTAGTTTTCTTCCATAGGTTCCCGTATATGTGTATTGCTGGGGGCCTTCTGCCTCGTCTAAAAACTGTGTATAGGCCGCCTGTATAATTGCAAATGCCTTGGCACTTGCAGAAAAAGAGTAGTTTACTTCTAAACCCAATGCCCTGGATGCATAGCCCAATGATGTAATACTGTCTTTTTGATACATGGGTACTACAAAGCTTGCTTTGGCAGTGAAGTGACGGTGCTGATCTTTTGATGAAAAGTGTTGGGCTATACCAATCGTTAAATCTCCTACCCCCGCTGCTGTTCTTAAACTGTCTTTGTTTAAAGAACGCTGTGATAAATAGGGTATATTCATAAAAATATCTGTGGTTCTGCCTATACCATGCTGCAATGAAAAATTATAAATATGGGTTACAAAACTATTGCCCTTGGGGAATTTTGTTCTATTCCATCTCCTATCATAGTTGGCATCGGAATAAAAAAAACTGTATCCGGGCAGTAGGGTAGTTCTTCTTTTACCCACTGGCCAATCTGCCTTAAGCGATGGGGCAGTTAACAATAATACTAGTATAATACAGATTGGTTTTCTCATTTTCCTATATTACGACGTTTACGCACCAGTTTCTCACTCATCCAAATCAATTGATAATACCGATGATCCATAGTTACCTCGTGTCCCAGATTGGGCGCTACATAAATCTCACTTTTTTCCTTTGTTGATGCCCTAAGTTTATTATAAGCCGCAAAAACTGTTGCCGCCGGTGCCAATGGGTCTAGTAGACTCACCGCATATAAAACAGAACAATTAATCATAGGCATAAAATTCTGTACCTCATAATAACTCAGGTTATCTAACAGGTTTTTTATTGTAATGGGCGGATTTTCATTTGCATAATCTACCAGATGCTTTATGGGAAAATTATTATACAATTCATTACTTAATAAATTATAACTCTCATGAAAATCGCAAAAAATAGCATTGTCTACTATCAATGTATTAATTCTGTTGCCTGTTAAAGCTGCGGTTACCAGCGATAATGCCGCTCCTTGACTTCCACCAAATACTAGCACTCTATCTAAGTCAAATCCCATATCAGCATGAGAATACAAAAAATCTATGGCTCGTACACAATCCATATATATTCCCCTATAAACAAATTTTTCAGGATCTTCTATATTAATCAACAAGGGCTGTATATTTTCTGGATTAAACGATTTCCAGTTTTTTTCTATCCCCCTAGTATTTAAATTAAAGCCCACATAACTATCATATACCAATGGATCTAATTCTACTCTATACCCTTGTAAACCTACAATTACAGGAAATTTTTTGGGTAGTCTAGGTATGGTGAGCCAACCAAATATTTTCACTCCTTCAAGGGAGGTCATTTCTACCTTGTATATTTTATGAAATTTAGTGGTCTTTTTTTCATCCAATATTATTTTATAATCAGGTGGAATAGCCGCTAAATCTGCTTTGGCTCTTTCCCAAAAATTTTCAAAGTCGGATGGTACATGGAACGCTGTTTTTATCTGATTAATATTATATGCAAATGCATATTTAGTTGTGTCGTCATACGTAGTTAAATTCAATGCTACTGTTATTCCGTACACTCCAGCTTCCGTAACGGGCGGAATTTTTATTTTCAACCTCAATTCTCCCATCTTTGAAATTTTGATAGGTATTGATTTTTCACCGATTATTTCTCCTTTGTCTGTCTTTAAAAAATAATTAAGCGTTCCCTCCTGTTTGGTTTTGTATTTATTCTGTAAGGCTACCAAATAAGTAATATTATTTCCATCGGTAAATACTCCATCTGCATTTTTTGGTTTTACACTTAGTATAATTTCACCCTCTTCATGCACTTCTTCCTCTTCAGCAGGCTGTACTGGTTCTGCATGGTCCATATTTTGGGGAATATCTTCTGCTGAGGATATTGCATTTAGGTTCTCAATAGTACTGGTGTATTCATAAGGATTGGTTTTTGCAGCATTACTCGGTTGCTCTGTATTTCTATAACTAAATATACTGGCTAACTCTCCATTAAAATTATTCATATTCACCACAAACACTATGGTATAAACACCATCTTTTGTAAATGGAATTTCAAAACTAGATTCTAATGTTTTACCTGCCGCAACTTTTAAGTCGAGCATATTCCGCATCACTACCAAATTTGCTTCATTGCGAATGATATATTCTAAACTTCCCTCTTGTTCTACTTTATATCTGTTCCGAATGGTTGCCTTATATTTTACTGGATTTTTCTTACCAAATGCCCCATCTTTTTTCAGTGGTAAAATACGAATTTCTAAAGAATCTTTAACTACCAATGCATTCGCTTTGTGTGAATTATGAATAGCTAATAAATTAGTACTACCTATACTTCCAATAATAAATAGTATTGCTATTTTTATTAACCCTTTCAATTTCAACATCATACTCAACTTTGCTTATGGAATTTTTACAATAAAAAAGAAACTAGCTCCCATACCCAACCCCACATTACTTCCATACAGTGTATAGAATGTTTGAATATATGGCGTAATAGTTCTACTTATTTTTCTTCCATAAGTAGCAGTAAGTGTACCCGAATAAAAGTTTTTTGTAGCCGATGGATTTATATTAAAGCCTGTATTGCTACTCTTAGAATCTAAATGTGCAAAATTAAAAGTAACGAGACTATATTTATTTAGCGACTTTCCAAAAGTTATTGCACCCCTATACTGTATGGGGCCATCTTGCGTATCTAAAAAATGAGTATACGATCCCTCTATCACACAAAATGATTGTTTAACGGGACTAAAACTATAATTCATTGCCCCCTGTATTCCCTTTGAAGCATATCCAATAAATGGAGTTTTGGTGTTTTCATAAGCTGGCACAATCATATTTGCCTTGATGGTAAAATGTTTCTGAAAGTTTTCAGAAGGGAAGTGATAAGCTAATCCAACTGAAATATCTCCCAGTCCCGAATTGGTTTTAGCAATTCCACCACTTACCAAATCTTGTATTATAAAAGGAAGGTTTACCGATAAATCTAATCTCCTACTAATTCCATGCAACATGGTTAATCCAAAAAAATGAGATTGAAATTGATCTCCTTGACCAAAAGTTGCCAGCTTTCCTTTTGAATCAAAATATTTAGAAGAATAAAAATAATTATACGCACCAATTACCGATGACCTTCCTTTTCCAATTGGCCAATCTGCATAGCTGGCAAATGACAATGCCAACAACATTTGTAACAATACAATTTTTTGTAATATTTTTTTCATTCCATTATCTTTTTCTGGCATGTACTACTTTTTCTAAGAACCATGTACTTACAAAAGCATCATGACTCCGAGGTACTTCATGCCCCAAATTTGGAAATACATACAACTCACTATTCTGTACCGTTTCTACAGGCATTTTATTAAAGGCAGCTAATGCTGTACTGGCTGGTGCAAAATTATCTAGTAAGCTCACAGCATATAAAACAGAACATACCACATTAGGAACAAAATTCTGCACCTCAAAATACTGCAATGTCTGAATCATATTTTCCATATTTACATTCGGATTCTTGGCCTCAAAATCCAACATATCTTTAACGGGAAACGACAATTCTTTTTGAGCTTTTCCAATCTCAACAGATCGAATCCAATCAAAAAAAATAGGGTTGTTTGCTACTACTGTATTTATTTTGCTAGGCATCATGGCTGCCGTTACTAATGCTAATGAAGCACCTTGGCTACCCCCAAATGCAACCACTCTTTTTAAATCCATTCCAAACTTTTCACCTTGAGCGTGTACAAACTCCACAGCCCTAATACAATCCATATATATACCCCTATAAATATATTCGCTCTTGTCTTCTATATTCACCAATAACTGCTCCCTATTCATCGGGTTGATCTGCTCTTTAACTTTTCTATCAATACCCCTAACATTGATAGTAAAACTAATAAAATCATCAAAATACAACGGATTCAACTCAATTTTGTATCCGCCAAATCCTACCAAAACCGGATATTTTCCTTTTGGTTTTGGAACTGACAACCAACCATAAAAAGGAATATTACCCAACGATATTATTTCTACTTTATATACGGTATGAAAATAAGTACTGCGCCCTTCATCCAGTGTTACTTTATACTGTGGATCTATTTTAGCCAACTCATCTTTAGTGATCTGCCAAAATTCATCAAAATCAGGTGGCCTATGATAGGGTGTTTTTATTTCATTTATTCTATATCCAAAAGAATGGCGAGTAGTATCATCATATGTGGTTACATTCAACGCAGCCTGAAAATCGTACACGCCAGCATTTGTAATTTCTGGCATTGTAACCGTAAACTTCTTAACGCTTTTTCTATTTAAACTTATTTTTACCTCCTTTTCACCTACTGCTCGTCCATCATCTGTTTTTACAATTATTTTAAAACTACCTTCTTGCTTTATCTTGTATTTATTAGTAATGGTTACGCTGTATTTAATATTTTTTCCATCATAGTAAATACCATCCCTATTATAAGGTTTTAGTTGAACTACCATTTCACCTTCTTCTTCTGTTTCAGCTTCTGGTTCTTCTTCGGCAATAGCTTTATCAGTTTCTGGTACCAATGATTCTTTAGTAGAAACTTCTTCATTTCCAACATTGGCTCGAGACCAGTTTTGGTCGTAAGGATTGGGTATTTTTTTTCTATCGTTTGGTTTTCTAGGAGGTCCGCTATAACTAAAAGCACTAGAAATGGCTTCAGCGTGATCGGTAAGTTCAATATTTGCAAGCAAAATATACTCTCCTTCTTGATCTAAAGGCACTTCAAAAATGGCTTCTATTTTTTTTTTGGCATTTACTTTTACATCTAATGAATTGGTTAAAATAGTTTCCCCATCTTTAGTGTTTACCTTATAAAGAAGGGTTCCCTCTTGGTCGTTCGTAAAATTATTTTTAAAACTAATTCTATACCTTATAGGATTTCGAGCATTAAAACTAGTGCGCTTTTTAGATGTTTCTAATGAAATTTCTACGCCTTTTGCAGATGCATTTTTTTGAAAAGCAAAAACAGTTGGTGTGTAAAATAAAATACAAACTAATCCCAATAATCTCGGTATGATGGTCTGTATTTTTAGCATGATAAATTAATTTGTTTGGGTTGATTTGCCCGTAAGTAATGCCGATTTTCTAATATAAAGATTCAAGGGGTCTTCTATACACTTATACAGAATAATTGAAACTATATTAAGTATTATAAAAATCATGCCCAATAACACTACCGTATAATTAATATGCTCTGAGAGCCACCAATATTCTCTTGCTTCTAGCCAAGCATAAAAATTATCGGTTGATTTTTCACTAAAGCTTGTAGCCAACTTTGCAATAAATCCTATATGTATTAAGTAAAATATATAAGAACTCTTACCCAATAACTGCATCCATGAAGTTGACAACCAATATCTAATGAACGACTTTTCTTTTATCAATCCATAAAAAAATAGTGCTACTGCTATTGGTAGAATAATATTGTTTGAAAAAATACCAAGCGGTTGGTATAAACCAAATGGATGTTTTTCGTCTAAGTTTTGAATACACATTATATACACAGCTCCAATCATACCCAACAATCCTGTGTAAGTGAATATTGGTTTTGAGCTGATAGTATCATTGGTTTTTAATACAATTAATGCCAATCCCATTCCAATAAAAAATTCTATACACCTTCCTAAAAATGTATAGAGAAACATAAACTTAAGGTTTCCAAAAAAACCATAAAACGAAAAATTTCCGAAAACCATAACCAATACCAGCCCTATACTCAATAATAAAAATGGCAAATAATAAATTGCTTTACTATTCTTTTTTATTCTTAGAAAAAAGAAAGGAGCTAAAAAATAAAAAGTTTCTTCAATGGTTAGCGTCCAGCCTTGACTGATCCCTGTAAATTTTAGATCATCAAAAAAACCTCTAATAAAAAAAATATTTAATAATAATAATATAATGGGAGACTTAAAATTATTATATATACTTGTATCATTTGTGATCCAAGCAAATAAAAAAGTTGCTAATGTAAGTATCAAATACATTGGATAAATTCTAGCAATCCTGTTTTTAATATACTTACGAAACCATTTTCCACTTATTTCATAATTATCATAGTAGCGTAAACAAATTAAAAAACCACTGAGCACAAAAAATAAAGTCACCCCCATGTGAAATTCATTCAACATTCTAAACAAAGGATATGGAAATGCTGCCTGATTAAAATGATGAAAGAAAACCAGAAAAGCGGCAATGGCTCTAACGCCTGTAAGTGCTGGTATATATAGATTAGACTTCATATTTATATTTTATAATTCTCCTACCAATGAAATAGATCCTCCACCCCCCTTGCCTGTATTTCTCCCACTCACATCTGTAAACATCGATACAAATATTTGGTAATGCTGACTAACCTTCCTTCCATATCCCACCGTTAATCTAAAATAAGAAAAAGCCCTGTTTAAAAATAAGTTATTTGGGTTAAATGCACTTTGTGTACTGGTAGATTTATTACCAGACATTGAAAAAGTAAACTTATTATCTTCATCCAACGGTACACCAAACAGCGCATCCGCAAAAAGTTGAGTTGGGCCATCGGGACTGAAATATTGTCTCAATCCAGCATTCACGTCAAAATACGTATTAGACAATCGCTCTCTATTTGTACCAGAAAATCCCAACTTTATTTCTCCACCTACCTGCTGAAAGCCTGTATAAGGTGTTTTTGCTGGATTATTTTGGTACAAAGGAATGATTAAAGAACCTGTTACTGTTAAGAACCTGTAATAATCAAAACTGTTTAGTAAATAAGAAAGCCCTAGTGTTGCGTCTCCTAGACTTGCATTTTGTTCAATCAAATTGGGCTCTTGTTTTCGTTGAATTAAATAAGAGATATTGCCTACAAAATCTAGCTTCTCTCCAATGCCCAATCCTCCATACAGTCCAAAATAATGTGATGCAAACCTTCCATTATTGGCAAAATTTGTATAATTGCCATCCTTATCCCAGTAGCCTTTAGCTGTGTATAAATTATAAGATGGTACTACTAAATACTTACCCTTACCTATAGGAAAGCCAGCAAATACTGCATTTGTTAGCAGTGCCATCCCTAGGAACAAAATCGTTTTTTTCATCTGTTTTTATTTATTTTACAATACTTTTTTTATCCAGTAATTCTCAAATCCGTAATAGATATAATCCATGCCCTTCTCCTCTCCACTCATATATAAATCTCTATTGTCTATTCTTAGCTGGTTGTACAATGCAATAGCAGCTTGTGGTGGGCAAGCTGTATTTTTTTGATTGTGACCAAATAGCACCCTACAACGTATGCCTGAAGCAAAATTTACTGGGTCAAAAAAATCCCAGTTTCTAAATAAGGCCTCTTTGTTTAATCTATTTCGTGGATTATTAATATATGCCTGAAAATTAGAGACTGGCCAAGGACTTATTTTTTGCGATTCTGCCATCATAAAAAGTGTACGCATGTCAACATACACGGGTCGCTCTATAATACATCCTTGTGGTCTAGCATCCATGGAAGCTACTACTGCTGCCAATACAGCTCCTTGACCTTCTCCTTTTACAATTACTTTTTTGGTATCTAGTTTTAAATAATCGTGTTTGTAAATAAATTCTAGTCCCCGTAAAGCGTCCATATAGGCAGCCCTATAGATGTATTTATTTCTATCGTTTAGGTTAATAATATTGTAAGTGTTGAAATCTGCGTTGGTATTGTCTTTGCTATTACCATGTCCCCTCACATTTATTCGAAATACCGCCATATCAGTTCTTAGTGAATCTGGTCGCATATCTTGTAAGTAGCCAGGCAGTTCGTACAAAACATTAAACCTGCCTTTTCTTTTTGGAACAGACAACCAGCCTCTAATGGTTTGGTATTCCAGCGATTGAAACTCTATTAAAAAAACATCTACTTCTCTGGTGCTTTGATCACCTCTTCTGGTTACCCTAAATTTTGGATCAATATTGATTAATTCTTTTCGAGCGTCATCCCAAAACTGGTCAAAATCAGCAGGTTTTAAAACATTAGAATAAATTTTTTCTGGATCAATTCCATAACCAAAATTTAAAGTATCTATATAATTATTAGCAGCAACTATAATCTGCATAAAATAAAATCCGGCCACTGTTTTGTCGTTCTCTAATTTAAGGTCGGTGGCAAAACCTCTTTTTGCATCCATGGTAAAACCCATTTCTTGGTGAAAGGTTTCTTCACCTTTATAGTTTTTTACCTTTACTTTTATACTTCCACGAATTTTTTCCTTGGTATTGTTCCTTAATCTTACGTCGTAACCCACTTTGTCGTCGTTGCGAAAAATCGATTCTTTTTTAAATGGCCGAATATCATAAGCTATGCCTTGTGCATGGGCATTGATACCCATACTCAACACCAAAAAGAGTAGGCAACAGCTTATAATTTGGCTGTTCAGGTAGGAAATGGTGAGTACCCTTGGCTTCATTTGCATGAATGAATTAGTCATTTCTAGGCTGTTCTACTGTATTAACAAGCTGAAAATGACAGGAAAACACCCAGAAAGTCCCTGTAAAACGTAATAAATAGGTGTAATAGTATATAGAATCTTAATAATTTAACACAAAGCCCCAGCCTAGAAAGACCGGGGCGATTTACTAACCCATCTAAAAGAGATTTTTTATTTTGTGGCTTCTGCTGGTGGATCTGTAATGATCACCAGTTTTGCCCTGATTTTTGCTTCAATTTCATTGGCAAGATCCGGATTATCATGTAGCAATGTTTTTACAGAATCTCTACCTTGACCTAGTTTGTTGGTATCATAACTAAACCAACTGCCGCTTTTTTGAACAATGCCCAACTCAACCCCCATATCAATAATTTCACCTACTTTACTAATTCCTTCACCAAATACAAGGTCAAATTCAGCAGCTCTAAAAGGGGGCGCCACTTTATTTTTCACCACTTTTACTTTTACACGGTTTCCTACTGCCGCATCACCATCTTTAATCTGCGTCATTCTTCTAATATCCAAGCGAACAGAAGCATAAAACTTCAAAGCATTGCCACCAGTGGTCGTCTCGGGATTACCAAACATTACCCCAATTTTTTCTCGCAATTGGTTGATGAAAATACAGATGGTATTGGTTTTATTAATGGTAGCAGTAAGCTTACGCAAAGCCTGACTCATTAAGCGTGCATGAAGCCCCATTTTACTATCACCCATTTCTCCCTCCAATTCACTTTTAGGTACCAATGCTGCCACTGAATCAATTACTACCACATCAACTGCACCAGAAAGTATTAAACGATCGGCAATTTCCAAAGCTTGCTCTCCGTAATCGGGTTGGGATATGAGTAGATTATCTACATCTACACCTAATTTTTGGGCATAAGCACTATCAAAAGCGTGTTCTGCATCTATAATAGCACATATACCGCCTTTTTTCTGGGCTTCCGCTATTACATGAATAGCAATAGTTGTTTTACCAGAAGATTCTGGCCCATATATTTCTACAATTCTTCCCTTGGGCAAACCACCCACACCCAATGCCGTATCTAAACCTATTGATCCCGTAGAAATTACTTCCATAGGAGCAGTAGATTTTTCATTCATCATCATTACACTGCCTTTTCCATAATCTTTGTCAATCTTATCAATCGTAAGCTTTAAGGCTTTTAATTTTTCTACGTTACTCATGGTGTTTTATTTAGTGGGTCAAAATTAATTGAGCGGTAAAACTAATCATTTTTAATTATTAACACTAATATTTTTAGTATTTTTTTACTAATTCATTTAGTTTGTTGTTTCTATTCCAAAAATACCACGCTATCGATTCAGCTCTGTAGCGTATTTATACGCAATTTCCATGTTTTTTAACGGGGGTATTTTACCACCCAATGCCATAATCTTCTCCGTTATTAGACGATCCACCCCAAATACTATTGTGTTTGCGATCGAGGAAAATGGCATTAATGGGTCCGCTGGTTCGATCTCCAAAACTCAGCTTATAACCCATTTTCCGCAATGCTTCGCGGGTAGATTCTGGCGTTTTATTCGATAATAATAAGTCGCCCGCTCTTGGTTTTCTATCACTTAATTTAGAACCTCCTAACGACAGCCAGAGTTGATTCGTATTAATATTGGCCGCTTCAGTAGCTTGCTGTACCGTCATTCCAAACTCTACCATATTTAAAAAGAATTGTAATAAATTTTGATCCTGGGTATCACCTCCCTGTACCGCAAACGACAAATAGGGCTTTCCATCCTTCAAGGCCATTGAAGGCGTAAGGGTTACCCTTGGTCGCTTTCCAGGTGCTACTATATTAAAGGGATTGATGGTTGAATCCAATACAAAACTCTGCATTCTTTGG
Source organism: Chitinophagales bacterium (assembly GCA_013297995.1). Lineage (GTDB taxonomy): Bacteria > Bacteroidota > Bacteroidia > Chitinophagales > Chitinophagaceae > Sediminibacterium. The sequence goes on from JAAFJB010000034.1 coordinate 22,282, forward strand.
CTCATTCCAATGCCAGTATTTCCTGCAATAGTCGCTGGTAACCATCCGCCACTAGGGGTAATGGATACCACCCAGCCTTCTTTATCAGCCGCTTCCACACTGGTAGTACCCCGCCAAAGACGATCCATATAATCCTTTTGGGCTATGGCCGCAGTTGCTGTACTATCATGCGCTGGAACAAAATTTCTGTTTTCAAGGCTATCCCCATTCGTATTCCATTTTTTCAAAACTTGGGTATATGGATTTTTTCTTCCTTCAAAAATATAAGGGTCGCCAGGAAGTATATCTGTATTGTTTTTTTCTGGGTTGATAAAACTCGCGCGCTGCTTGGCATATTCTTTACTCAACAACCCTTTCATCGGCTGAAGGGTAGGCGCAAAATCAGGATCTCCATAATAAAAATCACGATCTGCAAATGCGAGACTCATACTTTGATAAACCGTATTAATATATTGCGGTGAATTATACCCCATTTTTTTCAGATCATACTGCTCCAATATATTCAATGCTTGTAACATAGAAGGCCCCTGTGTCCACTGCGATAATTTATATACTTCTATACCCTTATAATTTATTTTCATGGGGGCTTCTTCTTTTACCTTCCAATTTGCAAGGTCTTCCTTGGTAATTAATCCACCCTGTTCTTTGCTTCCCCTCACAAACTCATCTGCTATATCTCCTTTGTAAAAACGATCATAGGCTGCCTGTATGGCTTGTTTCCGCGTTTTTTTTTGTTGCAATGCTTGCTGTTCTGCTGCTACTAATTTGTTTAATGTATTCAACAGATCTTGCTGCACAAAAATTTCACCAGCTTCTGGTGCTTCTCTTTTTTCTCCTAAATGAGTTAGAAAAACTTTTTTACTATACGGCCATTCCTTAATCCGTTCCTTACCGCGCTCTATACTATTAGCCGTTTGTGCATCAATAGGATAGCCCGCTGCTAATTGCATGGCAGGTGCCAATACTTGTTTCAGCGATAGCTTTCCATACTCAGCAATCATATGGCATATTCCGCCCACTGTACCAGGAGTAATAGCGGCAAGTGGACCATATTCGGGTGGGAAATGATACCCCTTGCTTTTGAAGAATTCAGGACTTGCTCCAGTAGGTGCCATACCCAATGCGTTAATGCCTATTACCTTACCCGTTTTGGGATTGAATAAAATAGCCTGGGTTTCTCCACCCCAACTTAGCACATCCCACATAGTACAGGTGGCGGCCAGCATAGCACAGGCAGCATCTACCGCATTACCTCCCTGCTGAAACACAATGGCACCGGCAGTTGCGGCCAAGGGCTTGCCCGTAATAGCCATCCAATTTTTACCATGTAAGGGTGGTTTTTGAGTAGGTTGGGCAATAGCCAATACCATATTGCTAATCGCTAGAATATAAAGCATCGCTTTCTTCATAAGAATAAAATATTCTTCAAGGTATAAAAGCTATACTAAAGAAAATAATTCTTTTGAATGAAGTAGCACAAATTAAATTATTGCACTTCAAAAGCACCTATATCTACATTGCCTTTTCTGGGCTTACCCCTTTGATCATTTGTTGGAGCACCCACTGCTGTTCCTTGGTCTTTAGCGGGACTATTTGCTGGCAATGCCATGGTTTTTGTGGGCCCCTCATTGTTAAACAATTTTTGTAACAACGCATCAGTGGTAATCACTGTTGAAGTAATCCAATGATCATCGGCCGTACCAAACTGACTGGTATATTGTTTGGGGAATTGCATATTCCCCGCATTTATAATTAGGTTAGACTGTTTATTAATTACCGCACCAGCATCTGCATTACTTTGATTGCCAATACCTACTTTGTTTTTATAAAATAGATTATTGGTGAGTGTTAATTCCCCCCCATTAAAAATAGCACTTGCAAAATTTCCTGCCCTATTTTCTGCAAAAGTACAATTGGTAATAGTTGCGGTTTTATTATTACCACTTCCATCAAAAGCAATAGCACCGCCCAATCCATCATTGCCTTTTACTGCATCATTGCCATTAAATGTGCAGTTGCTGATATTTGCGTTGTAATTATTTACCCATAAAGCTCCACCAATACTGGAACTGGTATTATTGGCAAATGTAGAATTCGTTAGTTTCAAACTTCCATTCATAAAATAGCAAGCACCGCCCTTATCTGGTTCACATATATTGCCTTCAAAGGAAGATTTATCAATACTTAGCGAACTATTTTTTCCTGCATAAAAAATTACATTCAATGCTCCTGCTTGGTATTTTGCTTTGTTGTTTATAAACTCACATCCACATAGTGTTAAAGTATTATTTACTCCGTTTTGATCTACACCATCCACATAAATGGCTCCGCCTGAACCACCTTTATCAAATGTACCACCCGTTCCAGTGGCTTCGTTGTTTTCAAATTTGCAGTTGATAAATATTTCTGCGCTTCCAATAGTGCCTACCGCAGCTCCATTTGCTGCTTTATTATTGGTAAATACACAGTTGGCAAACAAGGCTTCTTTATATCCACCAGTGTGCACTGCCCCACAAGCATCTGGGTTTGAAAGTTGACTCCGATTATTATCAAAAACAACATTTATTACTTTTAAACTACCAAAATACCTACCCAAAATAGCCGCACCTCCCAATTCATTATTTGCGTTTCCATTCATAAGTTTCATATTCTGTACGGCAAATAAACTGCCTTGATTCTGATTGGCGGGTGCCTGCTTGTCAAATATCCTAACCAAGTTATTGCCACTAATAGTAAGTAGATTGCCCCCATCTATTATCACCTCTTTATTAGCTGGAACTATTAATGTTGACGTTAAGATTAGGGTATATGGAGCAGTGCCCCCATTAAATTTTATTTTTCCGCCAGCATCAATTAACAATTGCAAACTCGCTTGCGTACAACTAGCAGCAGTACCATTACCCCAATTTGATGCACCATTCATATTTATTGGCTCTGGAGCTGTACAAATTTGCGAAGCCATACCAGGATCTACTGGGGTGTTTACTATGGGTATTTCTGGTGCAACAACCGTATTTTTTTTGCAACCAATAAAGATGATTGTCAACAATATTCCAACTAATATTTTTTTCATAAATGGATAGATTCAGTTGAACAATGCATTTATTATGCCAAAAATTATTAAACAGAATTAGGCTAGCTTTTTTGTTTTTCCCTTTTGCGTAATTGTATTTCCCGATTGCTACTGCTTTACAGCCGCTTCTGTAGTTCTTTTGTCATCTAAATGTAAAAAAGATGATTATGAAAAAAATGGTTTTTGCCGTGGTTCTATTACTAGTAAGTTTTAACGGCTTCTCACAATTAAAAGTAGGAAAAGATAATATTGCCAAACTATGTGGCTGCTTTGAGGTAGATTTTAAATATGTTGAAACTTTTTCGCCCGATACTGCTTATAATTTCCACAAAAGAGAGCATAGCAAGGGTACTGAACTGGTTTTACCTGTTTCTGACAGTAAAAATAAAATAGTACTTCAACACTTGCTTATTGTAAACGATAGCTTTATTGTAAAACACTGGCGGGAAGATTGGGAATACCAAGCCACCGATTGGTTGGTTTATCAAGGTAACAAACAATGGATTAAACAACCGATTGCTGCGGCTGATTCAAAAGCTAAGTGGACTCAAACCGTTTGGGAAGTAGACGATGCGCCTCGTTACCAAGGTACCAGTTCATGGATCAATGCCAAAGAAAAAACCTATTGGGAAAATACCACCAATGCTCCCTTACCTAGAAGAGAATATACTACTCGCAACGATTACCAAATTTTAAAACGAGGCAACCGTATTGCTGTTTCAAACGAGGGCTGGATGCATGAACAAGACAACGATAAAATTGCAATAATAAATGGTAAAGAAAAAATTATTGCACAAGAAAAGGGAATGAATGCATATACCAAAACCAACGATATTAATTGCGCAGCAGCTAAAATATGGTGGGAAAAAAATGGTGCTTTCTGGAATAATATTAGAACCAAATGGGATGAAGTAATTAAAGCGCAGCCTAATATTATATTAAAACCTAAGTTAGACAATAAAAGACTTGACGAGCATTTTACTAAAATATTTAACCTTTGGAATAGCAAATCCATCTCCTTGGAAGACGCTGGTATTCAAGCAAAATCTATAATAGAAAAATTTGTGTCTGCCAACCAGGATACTGCTTTAAAGTAAACCGTATAAACTGATAAAAAAAAGAGGCTGTCCACTTAAAGTGTGACAGCCTCTTTATTTTTTATTGAATCAGTTTGTACTCAATCACAGGTTTACCTCTAACCCCACCATCATTAACACCCATTGAAATAAATTTAATTTTATAGTAATTTTCAGCCTTGTCTTTAAGAATATAAAATCGATCAGTTTTTACACCAGTAGGAGGCATTGTACTTCTCCAGTTACTGCCTATTACCCATTTATCATTGCTGAATAATTTTGCCGATGCAATTACATCGTCCTTAGTATACGCCGTGTACGCTTTATTTCGTTCATCTGCATTCGCATATATTTTTTCATAGGCTTCAACACCGCCGAGACTATTTATTGAGATCATATCTGAAAAACCATAGGGTATCATACCTGATCCATATTTAGTTTGGTACATGGCATAGCCCCAACTCAAATCCCATTCAGCCGTTTTGGGTTCCCCTTTTACTATTGTACATTCTTCTAGAGATACCAATATAAAATTATAGGCTGGATCTTTAGGAATATTCAATTTTTTAAATGCGGTAGTCTGTTCAATAGTTCCATATTCTAATAAATAACCTCCGCTTTCATTTCTTATAACCCTCCCTTTTATCAATGATTGCTTATCGGCTCCTCCTCCTCTTTTAATAATAAAAACATAGTTATCGAATTCTATACTTGAAACGCCTTTTATAACAGTTCTATCAATGCTGCCATTAATATCGTCAATAAAATTAAACTCCTTTGCTGAATAAGAAAATCCTGTCAAATCCTTTTCAATACCCAAAATATCTGCCGATGTAACGGAAGCCAAATCGGTTGTATTTAACATTACCGCTTTTGATTGATTGGTATTGTTAATAATGACCCTGAAAAAGCCTCCACCATAAAAACCAAGATCCCAAGATGATCTTTTCAGGATATTTGTTGAACCTGTACTCAAATCAATATAAGCAATATTATCATCTGCTTTTCCAGATACTTCTTCGTTTAAAACCAAAGTTGCTCCCTCTTTTAAAGGTATTAAAGGAGTGATTTCATTTTTTTTACACGACATGAGTATGGTTGCAGCTAGTGCAATTAGTACTACATAAGTTAATGCTCTTTTCATTTGTTTCTGTTTTATTAATTAAACTATTATTTACAATTATGATCGGTTCCATTCAAACTGAAGCCCAATAAAAAAAGACCTTCCAAATCCTGCTAATACCGGGCCTCCTGTACTGTGCGCAGCCCCCGTTGAAGTGGTATTATTTACGCGCATCACATCAAAAACATTTTTTACCCCTGCTTGTAGGGTAAAGTATTTGGGAATTGTTTTAGAAAAATTAATATCAGCCCAATGGTAACCATTCATTTTAGTGAGGTTCACTTCTGTTTGTGCCGTAATCATATTTAAACTTGTTTGATAAGCTGGCATAGCCCCCGTGTATTTATAAAATAATCCTGCCTGTGCTTTTATTGCTGGAATACGATAAATAATATTACTGTTGATTTCGGGCGACCACACAAATGCTGGCAATTGCAATGATTTATATTCTTCATCATCGGAATAATGATTATAACGTCCAATATATGAAAGCCCCAAACTGGCTGTAAGCCTTTTGTTTGAAAAACGATTTTCTAGTGTTGCTCCTGTTGTTTTATATTGATGAATATTTATATAAGTATAAATATTTTCTGCACCCATTGCTAATGCAATACGGTTGTTGAATTTGTTGTAAAACAACGACAATGAGCTACTTATTTTTTGTTGATCTGTATTTTTTATCTGCCAGTTAACTGCCCCCATATAACTATCAGATAATTCTGCTTTTAAATTCGGATTTCCCATGATGCTGTGGTTGGCATCAAAAAAATAAAAATATAGTTCTCGTAAAATAGGAGCCCTATATCCACGAGCATAAGATAATCTAATGTCTAAATTTTTATGAACAGAAAATTTAGTATTGAGAGAATATACGGCCGGCGGGTTGGGATATATATTGTTTTTACTTACTCGTACGCCCGGCCTAATTTGTATTGCGTTTACTGGCTTTATTTCTGCAGAAGCAAAGAGGGAATAGTCGTTCATTATAGGTGAACCAGATACCCTTTGCCCACTTGTTCTATCCGATTTTATTTCAAAACCAGGTTGTAACTTAAATTTTTCGGTTAGAAACCATTGCAGCGTATTTCTAAAAAAAATAGTTTTAAAATTAGTGATATCCCATTCACCCGCTTCACTAGTGGGTATTTTTTTGTTGTTAGTGAAATCTTTTATAAAAGTTTCTGTTTTACGCTTATAATCTTGAAAAGATGCAGATGCATTCAGATGCAATTTTTTATGAATAATCCAATCGGTTTGTAACTGGTGTGTATAACGATTGGTAAAATAATATTGGTCTCTTGCTTTACTATTATTCTGGTTAACAGCACCAGCTGCAAAAATTTGTTCTTGCAAAGCGTCTAATCTATACCAAGTGTTTAGTTTTGCAGTCTTAAATCCTGTAGTACCAGAAAATAAATATTGCGATTTGGGTTTAGACACTTGTACTCTGCTTGCTACTGGATTTTCAGAAAATCCTCCGAAAATATTTCTGGTAATAGAAGCTGATGCGTTCCATTTATTTTGCTTCCAGTTAATGCCTATATTTTCATTGTGAATACCAGCATTTGCGAATGGACTGTATTGTTTTCCCATTGATTCTTCTTGCACTCTTGCATGAATATTTAGTGAGTTATTAGCTACTGTATTTTTTTTAGTGATGATATTAATTACACCCGCTAAAGCATCCGTTCCATATACAACACTCATAGGACCTTCTACCATTTCAATTCGTTCAATATTATTAATATCAACTTGAGTAAGACTTTGTTTGGTACTACCCCTATCAATCAATGGAATTCCATCTAATAATATTTTTACGTTCTGACCATTCATGCCCATGATGCTAATATCGGTTTCACCCAAAGTATAATTCGTTGAAAATCTAATACCCAGTTGATTATTCAGTACACCCACCAAATCATTTGCGCCACGCATAAGTATTTGTTGGCGATTGATGGTACGAACATTATAAACAGATTTTTTTAGCGACTGCGGTGTGTACTGACCTGTTACTACTACCTCTTCTAGAATTTTTACGGTATCTTTTTCTTGAGCGTGTAAATAAAATACAGAGCCCATTAAATAAATTGCAAGCATTATTTTCTTCATGCTGCAAATCTTTCCTTTTTAGGATTTAAAAAAAGTCACTAAAATGTAAAAGGATAAACTATGATAGTTCTGTGACGGTATAATATCGGATTGCGATACTTCAGTTCCCGAATGAGTAATTTCTTGGAATAAACTTTAGCATTTATTTATACTTCAATATTTTATTTCAGTCATTTTAGAAATGTTCTCTATTTATTTTTACCGAACATTGCTTCGAATTGAATTATTTGCTGATTGAGATTTTTTAAAAGTTTGGCTTTTAAAAAAGGTTCTTCAATAAAACTATATTCAATACTATTTAGTATTATTTGCTTTATATCGGAATAAGAAATGGTTTTATATCGTTTTGCAAGTAGAACATATTGTTCAGTCATATTGGTTCTTAACACACCCGGATCATCTGAACTAATCACTATTGGAACGCCAAATTCTTTATAGAGTAAAATAGGGTGTCTATTGTCTTTTACCTTTAAAATAAATTCATTGCTGGCCAAATTAATTTCTACTGGAATTTTATTTGTAGCCATAAAACGAAGTAGTTTATAAGAACTGTCTTCATGAGCAATATCAACACCGTGACCAATACGATTGGCCTTTGCAGTGTAGATTGCTGAACTAATATGCCAACTCAATTCCTCTGGCTGAACCATTCCCAGCGTTAATTCTCCTGCATGTAATGAATAGGTAACGCTTGGAAATTTATTATTACAGTACTTAAACATAAGCATATGAAGCCCATAATCTTGCAAAGAAACTTCACCGTCTTCGGGTGATACAATATTCACACCAACTATGAGGGGACTATTTTCTGCCGAAATAAACGAGAGTATTAAATTTTTAAATAGGTGTACTGGTTCCATAAATCTCAGCACAAAATTTTGGTATCTCATGGTAAAGCTGGAATCATCAATTGCCAACTCCCTGTGATTTTTT
>JAAFJB010000035.1 GCA_013297995.1 Chitinophagales bacterium
GGCAAACCATTGGGAATTTGCGGAGCTTCTTATGTAATGATTAGAAACAAGTGGTCACAACTTCCCGCTTTCACGTCTTGGCATCAATTAATAGGGGCAGGAATTTTAGCTGGTATAGGATTTACCATGAGTATTTTTATCTCTACACTTGCATTTACAGATACCCATACCCAAGATATGGCTAAGATAGCAGTATTGATTGCTTCTTTATTAGCCATGTTGGTTGGGTATATTTGGTTGTTGTATTGCAAAAAGCCCAGTGTTATTTGATCTATAAGGAAGCTATTTTTTCCATTCAAAATAAAAAGTACTTCCCATGCCAGGCTCACTATCCACCCAAATTTTACCTCCTTGTTCTTCTACCAATACTTTTAAAAGATTCAGTCCTACTCCGGTACTACTATCGTGTTTTGAAGTATTATCAGTTACTTCAAATAATTTAAAAATTTTTTCTTGGTCTTTTTTTGCAATTCCTTGTCCATTATCTTTTACATAAAATACCAAATAATCTGATTTGTCTTCCACACCAATAGTAATTTCCGGATTTGATTTTTCATTGTACTTAATAGAGTTTGAAATTAAATTTTGAATCACTTGTTGAAGTTTTATTTTCTTTGTTTGTATAACTGGAAAATCCCCTTCTGTTGATACGGTATACCTCTCCGGCAAAGAAAATAATTGAGTTATTTCATTTACTAGTTGAAGCGTATTCACTTCTTCTATGGTTTGTTGGCTTTGGCTTTTACGGGAATAATCAAGAATTGACTCAATCATACCACTTAACTTATTGGTAACCTCATAAATAATAGATGCATTTTCCGTAAGCTCTTTTTCATTTTGTACCAGCTCGTCTTTTCGAATGAGATCGGCTAGCATTCCAATGGTTGCAAGTGGTGATTTCAAATCGTGTGATACTATAAAAACAAATCGCTCTAGTTGTTTGTTTACGCGTTCAATTTCTAGTAAACTATTTTTAACTGTTTTCTGTGCATAATAAAGTCGTTCAAAAACATTCACTTTGGCTCTTGTTATATTTATATCTAGGGGCTTTTGCAAATAATCTACGGCTCCTTCTTCAAAGCCCTTTAATACATATTGCTCATCTTTACTAATAGCAGTTACAAAAACAATAGATAGGTCTTTGGTTTTGGGAGTAGATTTTAAAATGCGAGCAACTTCAAATCCGTCCATATCAGGCATTTGTACGTCGAGCATGATTAAGCCAATAGCGTCATTTTTGAGCACCATCTTAAGCGCTTCATTGCCAGAACTGGCTTTTAAAAAACTTCGTCCGGGTTTGTCTAGAATTTCTTCTAAAGAAATCAAATTTTCAGGACGATCATCCACCAACAGAATTAAAAAATTATCATTCATAACTTGCATATAGTTAATATTTATTATTAAGCACTGTTTTTAAAAAGTGAATAAGTTGATCTGGTAATAAAGAATGTAATAATGGATTCAATGCTAATGCTGCATTGGGCATTGTATTAAAGTCTGACGCCAATGGGTCTTGAACAATTCCTACTCCGCCCAATTTGAAGATCTTATTTAGTCCAGAAGCCCCATCTTGGTTAGCACCACTCAATAAAATACCGATGCAGTTTTTGCCAAATACCGTAGCGGCAGATTCAAAGCTAACATCAATTGAAGGTCTGCTGTAGTTAACCAGCTCAGAATAATCTAAAGAAAATCTTTTATCTAAATCAATGAGTAAATGATAATTTTGGGGAGCCAAATAAATAACACCAGATAACAAAGGTTCTTTATCATCTGGCTCTTTCATTAATACTTTTTTGTTTAAAACAGAAAGCAGCTCAACCATATTACTTTGCACATTTTTAAGCCTATGAATTACCAATACCATTGAAAAGTTAGCGTTACTGGGCATTGCTTCAACAATTCGCATAAATAATGGCAAACTACCTGCAGAGCCCCCAATCATTACAATATGGTCTAAAGCAATATTCATACAATTCTTTTATACAGTTTTAAACTTTTACAAACTGTTTCAAACTTATTCTGTACTTCACTAAAAGCCAGTGTTTCTTTTAAGCCTATCCCAAGGTATCCAAGCGGAGCAATACTTTGATAGAGCAATTTCAATACCCTCTCTTGCAATACCCTATTAAAATAAATCATAACATTTCTACACATCACCAATTGAAATTCATTAAAAGGGTGATCAGAAACTAAATTATGTTGTGAAAAAATAATAGATGATCGAACAGAATCCTTAATGATTGCCCTATCATACTTAGCAGTGTAATATTCTGAAAAATCATTTTTCCCGCCAGACTGAAGGTAGTTAATTGTATATTCTTTCATAGAGCGAAGTGGCATAATACCTTGTTTAGCTTTTTCAATATTATTGGCATTAATATCGGTTGCATAAATTCTGGCTCTTTGCAATAAGCCCGCTTCCTTCAAAATAATACATAATGAAAACACCTCTTCTCCCGTTGAGCATCCTGCATGCCAAATATTAATAATAGGATAAGAAGCCAATCTTGGAACAATAATTTCTCGTAGATATTTATAGTATAAGGGATCTCTGAATAGTTCAGTTACATTTACGGTAATTTCTTTCAAGAAAATTTGAAATACCTCGGGATGGTACATGAGTAGCCTTTGCAAATTATTGATAGATTCAAACTGATGGTCGGCAATAAATTTATCAATTCTGCGGTATAAAGATGGCTTGGCATAATTGGTGAAATCATACCCATACTTCTCATAGATTAATGTTAGTAAATCATGTTGCTCCAATACCTGCATAATATAAAATTATCGAGATAGCCATACTCGAATCAATGAAAATAATTTTTGTATATCTACAGGTTTAGTTATATAATCGGAAGCACCTGCTGCAATGCATTTTTCTCTATCACCAGACATTGCCTTTGCTGTTAAAGCAATAATAGGAATTTTTGTGAGTAATAATTCATTTCTTATTTTCTCCATTGCTTGGTATCCATCCATTTCAGGCATCATAATATCCATTAAAACCAGCTCAATATCTGGATTTTTTTGAAGCATCTCAATAGATTCAAAGCCATCTGAGGCGGTAAAAACAATTGAATTTTCAGTTTCAAGTGCGGTTGTGAGCGCAAATACATTTCGCATATCGTCGTCTACAACTAAAATTTTCTTACCTGCAAGGCTTACATCACTAAAGGTTGAATTGGAGTTGGTAAAATCATTACTATTATTTGCCGCAACCTGTTCTACTTTGTATAGAAATAAATTTAGTTCATCTTTTAATCTGCTATTCACAGCTGGGGAGTCGCGTACAATTACACCTGATATTTTTTTCAACTGCAACTCATCAACTGCAGAAATATCCTTATCTAAATATATGATTATTGGAATTTCTTTTTCAGTTAATACAGGCTTCCATGACGTTAAATTTGCGAGTCCTTTTTCTATATCAGATCCAATATCTACAATGATACAATCAAACAAAGTTTCGGCCAATAAGAGTTTGCCAGCATCAATGGTATCAGCGGCTGAAAAATGAACTTCGTTGTGTTGTTCTTTGAACAATCGCTTTAAGCTATCGTCTTTAAAGTGGGCTTCTGAAATAAGCAAAACATTTTTAACTTTTGCCATTAAATGAAGCCCAATGGTTTGAAAGGCTTTATCGAGACCTTCCTTGTCAATTGGCTTTTTTACGTACGCCAATGCCCCACCTGTATTGAGCCTACTGTCATCATAAGCAGATATGATATGAACTGGTATATGCCTGATTTCAGGATCGTTTTTAAAAATACTCAATAAAGACCATCCGTCAATTACGGGCAACTGAATATCAAGTGTAATTGCACTAGGCTGGTATTTTTTTGCATATAACAAACCTTCATCACCTTGCAATGCAACAATTACTTTGTACCCTTTTGTTCGTGCAAAGTCTTTAATGATGGTTGCAAAATTAATATCATCCTCAATTATCAACATAACCAAGTCAGTATCTTGAATATTATTTCTATCATCTTCAACACTGTTTTGCTCTTCAATATTTACAAGTGTTGGAGCTGAATTAACCGCTAATGCTTCATAGTGTTGATTTGCTTCTTCAGATTCATGTGGTAGTATAATGGTAAAAATACTTCCTTTCCCTTCTTCACTTTGTACTTCAATTTCTCCGCCTAATAATCGCACCAATTCTTTACTAATAGAGAGCCCTAATCCTGTTCCACCATATTTACGGCTGGTTGATCCATCGGCTTGTTGAAATGCGTCGAATATGAGTTGTTGTTTTTCTGGGGAAATTCCAATTCCTGAGTCAATAACTGAAATACCAATTCGTTTTTTATCAAATTGATCACGATTGCTAAATTTTAGTGTAACTGTACCTAAGGCAGGCGTAAATTTGAACGCATTTGATAATAAATTTTTGAGTATCTGTTCAGTACGTTGCAAATCAGTCTTAATTTGGTCTGGTATGCCTGCTTCTTTTATTAATTCAAAATTTATTTTCTTTTCTAATGCTACCACAGTAAATAACTGTTGTAGATCTTGAGCAATTGTATGGATAGAAATGCTTTCTATTTGAAGATCAATTTTTCCTGCTTCAATTTTTGAAAGGTCTAGTATATCATTTATCAATTGTAATAAGTCTCCACCTGATTTGTGTATGATAGTAGCATACTCTACTTGTTTGGGGGTTAAATTTTGTGTAGTATTATCTGAGAGCAGTTTTGCTAAAATTAGTACACTATTAAGTGGAGTTCTCAGCTCATGCGACATATTTGCCAGAAATTCAGACTTGTATTTACTAGTATTTTCAAGTTCTTGTGCTTTAAAAATAAGTGCTTGTTTTGCTGTTTCTACTGCTGTATTTTTATCTAATAACTCATTGTTTATTTGCCTAAGTTCTTGTTCCTGTGTTCTTAACTCCTCTTCTGATGCTTGCAATTCCTCTGCTTGCCTACTTAATTCTTCGTTGGTTTGACGTAGTTCTTCTTGTTGGCTTACCAAGCTTTCTTTATTGGCTTGCACTTCTGCCAAAAGTGTATTAATTTTAGTACTTGCTTGCTGAGCGTGAATGGCCACAGCAATATTATGGGCTACATTTTCTAATAATAGTTTTTGTTGATCTGAGAAAGTGCCAAATGCACCAAGCTCAATCATCCCTTTTAAATTATTATCTAGCCAAAGTGGCATACAAAGTATTTCTCCCCTGCCCATTACTTCACCTAGCCCAGTTTCCACATGCCAATAATCTACTGGAACGTCTTTTATTTTAACTGCATTTTTCTGTAATGCAGCATTTCCAATGATGCCTTCCCCAATTTTAAATCCGTTATTGGCTTTAGCTGAAACCGCTACACCTGCTTTCATTTCTAAATAATCTTTATGCTCATCTTTCACATAAAATACACCCGCAGGAACTTCCAAATATCCCACAATAGCTTTAATTACATGATTAGCAAGTGTAGGTAATGTTTTAGAATTTTGAATATGATCATTAATATAACTTACGCCTTCTAATAATCTATTTTTTTCGGTTGAAACCTGATGAATCTCTTCCATCTGTGCCAATGTTTCTTTCAATTTTTTTCCAGACCGATACCTACTTTTGAGCGTTGCAATTACAGCATTTACCAGCAGTACTACAATTGTAATGAGTAGTATTACCCCTCCAACAATAATCTGCCTAGAAGTGGTAAACGAATCTTCTAATGTTTTCTCTATTAGCTTGAGCTGATTATCGAGATAATTTCTCAATAATTCAAAAAGCTTATACGCATTTGTTAATAAGCTTTCTTCTTGGTCAATGATTAATTTAAGTTTTTCCTTACTATCACTTATTTCTATTTTACCCTCTTTATCCCAAAACAGAAAAACATGATTCAAAGAGCTATCTAGTGAGGCCGCATATTCAAAAACAACGGGTTGACTAACCACCTGTTTCTTTAGGTTTAATAAGGAAGGCTGCAAAGTATTAAAAGACAATACAAAGTTGGTCATATGAGTCCTGTTCCTAGACATCCAATAAGCCCTACGAGCTCCACGCATTTGTAAAAGATTATATCGAATATCTCTTACTGTACCAATGGTTTGTTTGGTAAGTACCAATTTATTGGTTTGTGTAACTTGGTTTTGAAGGGCATTAATTGAAAAAAATCCTACCAATAGTACCAAAATAATAGACAAACCCAATCCACCATATAACCGTAAAGGCAATGTAGTTCTCATAAAATCAATGATTATTGTTGTAATTCTCAGTCACTAAGATACTCTTTAAAAAGATCGCATTCATACCTGATATTTTTTGTAGCTGAACTACTACAAGTTATTGAAAAATTCGACTACAAAATCATCTTCTTTCCCTTAATTGGCAACTGATTTGATGAATAGTACACAAATTTAAGCAATCTCATCAATTTAGGTTTTCTTGCTGTTAGGAACACAAATCGAAAAATTACGTTTGCCAAATATCTGTAAACAAAATAACAAGTTGTAAGCATTAACTTGCAGATCTTGACCTTGCTATTCTACATAATATTGATCTTGTAAAAATGAGGCCTTTATCTAATTTACTATTGCACAAAAAAAAGGGGTATATAATAGGCATATGTATGCTTTTAACTCTCTCTTTACGAGCGCAAATAAACAGTGTAGATTCCGTTTTTTTTCTTGCCAACAAAAAGGGAATATTAGGCAAAATAGGCAAGAGTGTTTCTGTGAATCATCCAGTTATAAGTACTGCACTAATTGAAGCACAAAAAAATGCCACTCAATTTGAGCCCTATAAAGGCAGGTATATAAGAAATATTGTCATTCAAAAACTTAATTTTAACAGTCGTATAAATGATACCGCATTTAGGAAAGAAAATTTTATTTCAAATATTGGAAACGCGCTTCATACTAAAACTAGTGAAAAAGTAATTCAAAATAATTTATTTTTTAAATCGGGTGATCAACTGTACCCTAATCTATTTGCAGACAATGAAAAATTGTTACGCGATTTGAGTTTCTTGCAAGACGCAAAAATTATGGTTGATTTGCGATACAACCATATTGATTCAATTGATATTATTATTGTATGTAAAGATGTATTTCCCTTAGGAGGTAGTATGAATGAGGGTAGTGTTGATTTGGCTTCTTTTGAATTGAATGATGATAATTTATTTGGAACTGGAAACCGCATTCAAATTCAGCAACTAATAGACACTAAACGAAACCCAAAATATGCGTTTGGAGCTGAGTTTCTTAAAAGAAATATCGCAGGTAGTTTTGTAAATATTTCGGTTGGATTTCAGCAACAAAATCCTGCTTTTAACAGCAGCAGAAGAGAGGAAAGAGCAGCCTTTATTAGAGGCGAACTTCCTCTGGTTAGTCCTTATCACAGGTTTACAGGAGGCCTTGATTTATCTATTAACCAAACCAATAATGTTTATCTCAATGAAGCTGAATACAACAAACTTTGGAAATATCATTACTACAATGCAGATTTTTGGATGGGTTATAGTATTGGCACAAAAAAACGATTAACAGACAACTTCAGTTCTCGTAAAAGAAATATCCTAGCCATACGGTTATTAAATAGAGATTTCATTTCAAAACCAGATACCCTTAAAACCATCACCGATAGTAGATTTGATAATATTGAAGGGGCTTTAATTGCCTATACCTTATTTGAACAAGATTTTTATCACACTAATTTTATTTACGGATTTGGCAGAAATGAAGATATTCCTGAAGGATTTAATGTATCCCTTACTTCGGGGTGGACCAATAGAGAGGGTTTTATAAGGTTCTATACAGGCATGGAGTACCAAAGATATTATTTCAATAGAAAGAAAAACTATCTCAGCTATATTATAAAATCGGGTGGTTATTTGTATCAAAAAAAAATAGAAGATCTCTCTTTTTTAACCAGTGTTGACTATATAACTCGGCTCAGAAAATTGGGCAGTAGCAATTGGAATATAAGGCATTTTTTTAGTGGAAGTATTACTTATCAAAGTTTTGTTAGATTGAATGATCCGCTTAGATTATCTAGTATTTATGGAATCCCCCGTTTTCAAAACAACAACACCAAGGTATCTGGCAGAATAACAATCAATGCTGAATCTGTTTTCTACAATACGTGGAAATTCTTTGGCTTTAGCTTTGCGCCATTTACATTTACCAATATTACATACTTGAAAATTCCAGGCATTCAATGGTCTAAAGGTGAAATTTATTCCGCTATTGGTGGCGGTATTAGAACTAGAAATGAAAACCTTGTTTTTGGCACCATTGAATTAAAAGCATATTACTATCCTAAAGTGGCTAATAATATGAATAATTGGAATATTATTATGAGTACCGATTTAAGGTTCCGTTATCAAACTCAATTGGTTAGGAAACCAGATTTTGTTGTTGTGAATTAGATATTGTATACCATTTGAATAAAATTTTGGTACGCTATTAAATTAATTGCCATATTCGTGATTAAATTACAATCTATGCAAAAAATATGCTTCCTAATTCTGTCAATTGCTATGTTTTGTTCACTAGAAACAGCTTGCGCTCAAACTGATAAATCTAAAAGACCTAGCCCACCTGCATCTGCCAGCGCTACCCTTTCAAGCGGAGCGAATATTAGTATTCATTATAGCCAACCTGCTCTCAAAGGCCGAATAATTGGCAAAGATATTGAACCCAAAGAAGGTAAAATATGGCGAACAGGAGCCAATGAAGCCACTGTTTTTGAAACGAGCAAAGCTATTACGGTGAATGGAAAAGCTTTACCCGCAGGTAAGTACGGCTTCTTTTCTATCAACAATGGGAAAGAATGGACCTTGATTTTTAATAAAAAATGGGATCAATGGGGAGCTATGAGCTATCAAATATCAGAAGATGCTTTGCGCATTACTGTAACAGCTATTGAAATAAGTAGCTCAGTAGAAAGGCTTACTTATGCCATTGAAAACAATGGAAATATTACCCTTACTTGGGGAACCACTCAAGTTCCCTTTACCGTAAAATAAATGATGAGTTGCTGAAATGCCCCTGAACCATTGTGTTTTGGGGCATTTTATTTTGAATCCTACCCATTTAAAACAATTCAAGAACATTCCAGCAATTAAATTGTATTATTAGATCATTAAGCGTTTTACAATTATGGTACAAGCCTACAATTTTTTAGCCAGTTGGCAGTTATTTCCTGAAAGATGTATTTTTGAAAATGGGATAGCTCCCAAGAGTGGCAACTACAAAATTGAAAGTATTGAAAACGGTGGCTTACTAAGCATACATATTAATTGGGTTAGCCTCCAAAATGAAGCTTTCTACTCCCAATATAGTTTTATTCCTGATGGGGAAAGAAAAATATTCCAGAACCAAGAACTGGCTCACGAAATTCAGGCTTCCATACCCAATAGCTCCTTAATGAGGGTAACGCTCTATAAAAACAACTTGGTTATACTTGATATAACGCATGAAATCCTTCCCAATGGTTACCTTAAATTAACACAAGCAGGAGTAAATGCTCAAGGGGATAATTTTAAAAACATTGAAATATATCACAAACAAATGAGTGTGCTACCTTACGCAGCTTCGGTTTCAGGCGTAGCAGTTCGTCCCACCAAAGAGGGTGTAATAAAGCACAAAGCATTGAGCGCAATGGAAGACCAGACCAATATGCAACTCAATCAAATTAAACAGCAAATAGAGTTATTGGCAAAACAAGCTCATGAAATTAGCAAACGTAAAGAGTTGAGCTTGCTAATTTATGAAGCAAAACTTGGATTCAAACCGCAAATAGGACATACCTATCACCTCTATGAAAAGAAAGATGGTAGCCATATGCTTTCCATGGTTGCTCCCCAAGAATGGGGTAAAAGCGGCCCTTTTAAGCAGTTTCTATCGTCAGTAAAACTATTAGCAGATCATACATGGATTGAAATCAATTAATGGCTTAACCGGTTTTTCAATTCAGTATCAATGGCGTCTAAAAATTCTTCTGTATATAAATAATGTTCACCGTGACTCACTTTATTACCGTGCACACAAATGGCTAAATCTTTGGTCATCTTACCACTCTCCACTACCTGAACACATACTTTTTCTAGGATACTACAGAAATTAATTAAAGCTTGGTTATCGTCTAGTTTACCTCGAAACTCCAATCCCCTAGTCCATGCAAAAATTGAAGCAATGGGGTTTGTAGAGGTAGGATTGCCTTTCTGGTGCTCTCTAAAATGCCTCGTAACGGTACCATGTGCTGCTTCAGCTTCCATTATTTTCCCGTCAGGGGTAACCAAAGTTGAAGTCATCAGACCCAATGAGCCAAAACCCTGTGCAACAGTATCACTTTGTACATCTCCGTCATAATTTTTACAAGCCCACACAAAATTACCATTCCACTTTAAGGCAGAAGCCACCATATCATCTATTAAACGATGTTCATATACAATACCAGCATCCGTAAAAAGCTGTTTGAATTCCTGCTGATAAATCTCCTCAAAAATATCTTTAAAGCGACCATCATATTTTTTTAGGATGGTATTTTTTGTAGAAAGATACAGTGGCCATTTTTTTGATAAAGCCTGGTTAAAACAGGAACGCGCAAAGCCCATAATACTTTCATCCGTATTATACATGGCCAATGCAACCCCATCTCCTTTAAAATTGTACACTTCAAATTCTTGTATTGTTCCATCTTCCCCTTCAAATTTAACGGTGAGCTTGCCCTTGCCTTTGGTAACAAAATCAGTAGCACGGTATTGGTCGCCAAAAGCATGCCTGCCAATACAGATGGGGGCAGTCCAGTTAGGAACCAAGCGCGGCACATTGGCGCAAACAATGGGTTCTCTAAAAACAGTTCCATCTAGAATATTGCGAATGGTTCCATTAGGGCTTCTCCACATTTGCTTCAACTTAAATTCTTCCACACGCTGTTCGTCGGGAGTGATGGTAGCGCATTTGATTCCAACCCCATATTTTTTAATAGCATTTGCTGCATCTATCGTAACCTGATCATTGGTTTCATCTCGGTATTCCATTCCAAGATCATAATATTTAATATCCAATTCAAGGTAAGGCAGGATCAATTTCTCTTTAATAAATTTCCAAATAATACGGGTCATTTCATCACCGTCTAGCTCTACTACTGGATTGGCAACTTTTATTTTTTGCAGCATACTGTGTTTTTATTAATTATTAGGGGACAAATATAAACGATTATGCGGTAAAAATATTACCAAAATCAGGCTTATATGTTTACAATTAGCACGGGAATATGAATTTTATGCCTTACATCTTCAATGGTTTCACCAAAAATATAATCCTTCAATCCGCTATGCCCATGCGCCCCCATAATTAGCATTTCTGATTCTGTTTCCTTAACAATTCGTACAATTTCATTTACCCGATTATCATATCCTAAAATTCCTTTTACCTGATAACCCATTGACCCCAATTGTTGAATATAAGAGTCAAGTCGTTCCCTGTCTTTTCTAGTTTCTGCGTCATCACTGGCGTTTTCTGCATATCTAGCAGAAACACTTTCAACAATATGAATCAATAAATAATTTACTGCTGTATTACCTTGTGCAAGTGCATAGGCAATTAGTTTTTCGTCAGCAGCGGTAAAATCTAGGGCAATGGCAATTGAACTAATTTTTTCCACTTTTAGATTTTGTAATTGTACCGCTTCCCCATGAAGCAGTGCAGTACGCTGTTGCTGGCGTTTTTTTATAAAAGGATAAAAAGTCATGATTATAAACAACAATATAAATAGCGCAATGGCAAAAATAATCAGCAGCTTAGTACCCCACCCTAATCCAGATCCGAAGAGTAAAATGGTTTCATCTGTTACCAATTTTACATTTAAAATTACAAGCACAAGAGCTACCGTCCACGCAAAAAATTTAGTGGAAAAATGAATGGCAAAAATGCCCATCGTTTTTTTGTCGCTCACAAAATGAATCAATGGGATTACTGCAAACCCAAGTTGGAGGCTAAGAATAACTTGACTGAAAACGAGTAAATCATCTACTTTGTCATCGCCATAAATTACAATCACTAAAATAGCAGGAACAATAGCAATTAATCGGGTAATTAATCTTCTCAGCCAAGGGTTAATACGCAGTTGAAGGTAGCCTTCCATTACAATCTGACCAGCCAGTGTGCCAGTAAGTGTAGAGCTTTGTCCCGCAGCAATCAACGCAACTGCAAACAGTATGGGGGCCAATGAGGAACCAAGTAAGGGCTGCAAAAGCTGGTGAGCGTCTTCAATTTTAGCTACAGCTGTATTGCCTGTTTTAAAAAAAACAGTTGCAGCTAAAACCAAGATAGCAGTGTTCACTAAGAACGCAGCGTTGAGGGCAATGGTGCTATCAATAAAATTATATTTCAAAGCCGTTCTAATGCCTTCTTTGGTGGGGGCTATTTTACGGGTTTGAACCAAGGCAGAATGAAGGTATAAGTTGTGGGGCATAACTGTTGCGCCAATAATTCCTACGGCAATATAAAGTGCTTGGCTGTTAAGGGAAGAAGGGATGAATCCTACCGCAACTTCTGACATATTTGGAGCTGCAATAAGTATCTGCACCAAAAAAGACATACCAATTATGGCCACTAGGGCAATGATAAACGCTTCCATTTTTCGAATACCCCATCGCTGTAGTAAAAGAAACAAAAAAGTATCTAATACGGTAATTACGGTGCCCCATAGAATGGGAAGTCCCGTAAGCAGGTGAATGCCAATAGCCATTCCCAGCACTTCTGCTAGATCGCAAGCAGCAATGGCCAATTCCGCCAAAATATATAAACAGAAATTCACAATGGGTGGATAGGCTTCCCGATTGGCTTGTGCCAAATCCCTTCTTCTTACAATGCCTAGTCTTGCACTTAAGCTTTGTAATAAAAGTGCCATTAAATTACTCATTAAAAGCACCCAAATTAATTGGTAACCAAATTTAGCTCCTCCTTGCAAATCAGTAGCCCAATTTCCAGGATCCATATAACCCACACTTACCAAATAAGCAGGACCAATATAGGCTAGCAAACGTTTTAACCCTTTTTTTGGCTTGGTAACATCTACTGATTCGTGAACTTCGCTAAGAGAATTTTCAGGATGAATTCTTTGGATCATATCCGACTTTTTTTACAAATAAATGTTTTGCCAATTCGTAGCTAATGATAAATAGTGGGGCATTGGGTATTTTAATTTCCATGGATTTATCAAAGCTAAATACAGCATGAATTACCAGCTTAGTTCCAATTTGGATATTATTGTGTGTAAGCAATTCTAACAATGCTGTTGATTGGTTGCCAATGGCTGAAATTTCTCCAGACTCATGAATGTTCATCTCGGCAAGACTGGTCTGTATTTGCTCATACATTTTCCCGTTAGAATCTGGTATAGGATCTCCATGTGGATCAAATTTTGGATAACCTAAGAATTCATCTAATTTATCAACCAATTTTTTACTCTGAATATGTTCAAGTTGTTCTGCTATTTCATGTACTTCATCCCATCTAAATTGAAGTTTATTTACCAAGAAAGCTTCCCATAAACGATGTTTACGAACAATGGTTAAGGCCTGCTTCTTACCCTCTGAAGTAAGTTTGAATCCCTTGTATTTTTCATACGCAACCAATCGTTTCAGCTTTAGTTTTTTAAGCATATCGGTAACTGATGCTGCAGAAGTATTAAGATATGAGGCAACTTCGTTGGTAGATACCAATGAAACATCTTCTTGTAAATGAAAAATGGTTTTAATATAATTTTCTTCTGCAACTGTAGAAGTCATGTCTAAATTTTATTTTAGACAAATCTAAATTTTATTTTACACTCCTGCAAATCTTTCTTAATATATGGGCTTAATCAGCTATTGTTTAACGGACTTTGCAAATAGTTTGCCCGGTTCTATTGTAACAAATTTTAAATGGCATCTTGGGCATTTAGGCATACAAGTTTTTATAGTAGAACCCGATGCTAATAAAAATGGTGATTAGTAAAACAAACTCAAAGAAGTTGATTTCATTTGGTAAATGAAATCAATGTAAATTAATAGATGAAAACAGTGAATATAACAGATAGATTGAGTATATTTCCATTCTAAATACACAGTAATAAACACCCACTTATTACAGGTTTTTCTGCATAATAAGATTTTAAAATAAATTTTACCCATGAAACCAAGCTATATACTTTTTGTTCTCTTGCTCATATTAGGTTGTAAACCGAAGAAAGTAGATTATTCTGGCGAGACTAAAATTGACGAGAAAGAGTTTTTAGCAGTTTTTAAACCCCTTCCCCTACCTTACTTTCTGTCGGATACCAATATTGATAAACATGCAGATACGATTACTATTGGAATAAAAGCTTTTAAGCAATTTTTTTCCGATAGCATACTTTATACAATATCACAGAATGAAAATCAACTTAAAATTCATCCCGTTGGCAGCATTATTAAACCGAATGAAAAGTACTTATTATTTGTTATAAAACATAAACAGAAGAAGCGCTTAATGGTGTTTGCTATGAACGAAAAAAATAAACTTGTAGCAGGAAAAGAATTGCTATCCAATAGTAATTCTACTAATTATCATTTTACTTTACACATAAATAAAGAGCCTACCTTTTTAATTAGTAAAGAAAAAATTGATAAAGACAATACTTTACTATTTACTAGAGAAGGATGGATTTATAATAATGTGGGAATTTTTATGGCAGTTACTAAAGATTCAAATGAGGGGCTCGATAAAAAAATTGTGGTAAACCCAATAGACACCCTAGCTGCTACTTACAAGTTTAGTGGTAACTACTTTAAAGACAAAAAAAATTACCTTACTGTTCGAGATGGAAAAAATACAAACCATTATGTATTTTTTATTCATTTTGAAAAAAATAATGGAACATGTACCGGAGAACTTAAAGGAGAGCTAAATTTAAATACCCCAAAAACTGGAATTTTTACTCAAAATGGTGACCCTTGTATAATAGATTTTAATTTTACAGACAAAGCTGTTCAGCTTAAAGAGCAGGGGAGTTGTGGAAACCATAGAGGGATTAAATGTTTTTTTGACGATATCTATAAAAAGAAAAAGAGTCAAAGCCCAAAACATATTAAGTAAATAATTCGCAACTTCAAATACATTGATTTAACCAAAGAATAATGTGTATAAAATACATTATCGAAAAATAAACTTATATTGCAATACCTATTATCCACCAAAAGCTCTAATATGAATTTCAGAAATTATGCTGTTCCTTACCAAATTAATGACCAGTATGCAAAAAAAGCTGCATACTTCTCAATGGAATTTGCAATTCATCAACCCTTAAAAATATACAGTGGTGGGCTCGGCTATTTAGCTGGATCTCACCTCCGTAGTGCTTACGAACTTCGCCAAAATATGATTGGTATTGGCATTCTATGGAAGTACGGATATTACGACCAAACTCGCAATCAAGATCAAACTTTGCAAGTTACGTTCATGGAAAAAAATTATAGTTTTCTAGAAGAAACCGATATTAAATTTCAAATTCTAATTCACGACCATCCTGTTTGGGTGAAAGCCTATTACCTAAATCCTGAAACGTTTCAAAGTGCTCCCCTATTTTTGTTGAGTACAGATTTGCCCGAGAATGATTATGTTTCACAAACTATTTCTCATCGTCTCTACGATGCCAACGTTGCCACTAAAGTAGCGCAATTTATTTTATTGGGTGTTGGTGGTGCAAAACTAATTGATGAGTTAGGATTTAATCCCGACGTATATCACTTAAATGAAGCGCATGCTATTTCTTCCGCATTCTATTTGCTCAATAAATTTAAGAGCTTACAAAAAGTAAAAGACCATCTAGTATTTACCACTCACACTCCCGAAGAAGCAGGAAATGAAAAGCACGATATATATTTGTGTAATAAAATGAGTTATTTCTGCGGCCTAAGCCTTGATGAAGTGAGAAAAATTACCGGTATTAAAGACGACCAATTCAACCACTCTCTTGCTGCACTTAGGTTTGCTAGAAAAGCCAACGGTGTTTCCGCACTTCATGGGGTTGTAAGTAGGGAAATGTGGAAAAACCATGAAGGTATCTGCCCTATCACATCTATAACCAATGCTCAAAACTGGCGTTACTGGGCAGATAAACAAATGTATCGTGCTATGGAGGAAGGGAATGACGAAGTGTACGACGACAGAAAAAGATTCCTCAAAAAACGAGCTTTTGAAATCGTTGCCGATCAAACTGGTAAAGTATTTGATCCGAATGTATTAACCATTGTTTGGGCTAGACGTTTTGCTGGGTACAAGCGTGCCGATATGCTTACTTACGATATGGATCGATTTGAAAAAATGCTTGCTAATACCAAATACCCTGTACAAATTATTTGGGGTGGTAAACCTTATCCAGTAGATTATCCGGCTATTTCTCAGTTTAATAATTTAGTTCATTTAAGCAAAAAATACAAAAATGTTGCAGTAGTGATTGGCTATGAATTAGCACTAAGCAAACGCTTAAAACAAGCATCTGATATTTGGTTGAATAATCCCCGAGTTCCCAGAGAAGCTTCTGGAACTAGTGGAATGACTGCCGCCATGAATGGTGCGGTTAATTTCTCTACGGATGATGGTTGGATACCTGAATTTGTAAATCATGGAAACAATGGTTTTGTGGTTCCAAAAGCTGATTATGAAAATATGACCCAACACGATCAAGATGAGTACGACCTGAACAAAGCCTACGATATTTTAGAACAGGAAATCATTCCTATGTATTACAACAATCATGATACTTGGAGACAAATCATGAAAAATGGTATGCGTGATGTAAGATTCCAGTTCGACAGTAACCGTATGGCTCATGAGTATTACGATATCATGTATAAATAATCTAGTATTTCTTTACTGCAATACCCTCCATTATGGGGGGTATTTTTTTGAATTTCATCTAGCAAGCCAACCTTTCAACCTTAGCTTTGTTAAATTATTATGCATAATAAAATTGTGATTGCCATAACTGGTGCAAGTGGATCTATTTATGCCAAAGGCATTTTAGATAAACTGATTCTGATAAAAGAACAGTATGAGTCGATTGGTATAATAATGAGTAAAAATGCCAAAGAAGTATGGCAAACAGAATTGGGAAATCAAGACTATGCTAACTATGCTTTTCCTTTCTATGAAAAAAATGATTTTAATGCACCTTTTGCTTCTGGATCAGCTCGCTTTAATACAATGATTGTTTGCCCTTGTAGTATGGGTACTATGGGAAGAATTGCCGCTGGAATAAGCGATGACTTAATTACAAGAGCCGCAGATGTTATATTGAAGGAAAGAAGAAAATTAATTTTAGTTGCGCGAGAAACACCCTACAGCCTCTTACATATACGAAATATGGAAACCCTAACTTTGGCGGGTGCAATTATATGCCCAGCCACCCCATCTTTTTATAGTAATCCCACCACAGTAGAGCAAGTGGCTGCTACTGTGGTGGATCGAGTACTAGATTTAGCTGGTCTTACTATTAAGAGCTACCGTTGGGGTAATTAAGATTCTGCTTTGGGTTGTTCTTCCTCAATTTTTGACTGGAAACTAAATTCTATCAATCCCAGCTCTTTATTTAGATTGGCGATTAATACATCCCCTTGTTTAATGGTTAGCTTCATGATTTCTTCCGCCAGAGGATCCTCTAAATATTTCTGTATGGCTCTATGCAATGGTCTTGCACCAAATTGAACATCATATCCTTTTTCAGCAATGAAATCTTTAGCATCTGAAGATAATTGCAATGAAAAACCCAAATTGAGCAGCCTTTTTGATACGCCTTTCATTAGAATATCAATGATATTGAAAATATTGTTTTTGGTAAGTGAATTAAACACCACTACATCATCAATCCGATTTAAAAACTCAGGGGAGAAAGTACGCTTTAATGCTTTTTCAATAACCGCTTTATTGTTTTCTTCTGCATGTTGCATTCGAGTAGCGGTTGCAAAACCAACTCCATCTCCAAATTCCTTCAGTTGACGAACCCCAATATTAGAGGTCATTATGATCAAGGTATTTTTAAAATCAATCTTTCTTCCCAAACCATCAGTTAGTTGACCATCATCTAGAACTTGTAAGAGTATATTGTAAATATCCGGATGCGCTTTCTCAATTTCGTCCAGCAAAATAACACAATAAGGCTTTCTTCTCACCTTTTCTGTTAATTGGCCTCCTTCCTCATATCCAACATAGCCTGGAGGTGCCCCAATTAAGCGACTCACCGTAAACTTTTCCATATATTCGCTCATGTCAATTCTAATTAGCGAATCTTCCGAGTCAAACATATAGCGAGATAAGGAACGAGCTAATTCAGTTTTTCCTACACCCGTTGGACCAAGAAATATAAAAGTGCCAATTGGTTTTTTAGGATCTTTTAATCCAACTCGATTCCTTTGTATAGCACGAACTACTTTTGAAATAGCATCGTCTTGGCCAATCACCATTCCCATCATGTCTTCACTCATCCTGCGTAACTTCTCCGTTTCAGCCTGAACCATGCGCTTTACAGGTATCCCCGTCATCATGCTAATAACTTCGGCAATATTTTCTTCTGTAATTGGATACCGCTTATGCTTACTTTCTTCTTCCCAAAGTGATTTTGCCTTTTCTAGCTCCTCCCCTAATTTTTTCTCTGTATCCCTCAATGAAGCCGCTTCTTCAAAACGCTGGCTTTTTACTACTTTATTTTTCTCATTCTTAACTTCCTCTATTTTCTTTTCTAATATTACAATTTCTTCTGGAACATTTATATTTTTTAAATGAACCCTTGCGCCTACTTCATCTAAAACATCAATTGCTTTATCAGGCAATAACCGATCCGTCATATAACGATCACTTAACTTCACACAGGCTTCTATAGCATCATCACTGTAAACAACATTGTGAAAATCTTCGTATTTAGATTTAATATTGGTAAGAATGAGAATGGTTTCATCTACACTTGGGGGCTCAATTAACACTTTCTGAAAACGTCTATCTAATGCCCCATCCTTTTCAATATACATTCTGTATTCATCTAAGGTGGATGCGCCAATACATTGCAATTCCCCTCTTGCCAATGCCGGTTTAAATATATTAGAAGCATCTAAAGATCCGCTGGCACCTCCTGCTCCAACAATGGTATGAATTTCATCAATGAAAAGAATTACATCTCTGTTTTTCTCCAGTTCATTCATAATTGCTTTCATACGCTCTTCAAATTGACCACGGTATTTTGTTCCAGCCACTAAAGCAGCTAAATCGAGCGATATTACCCTTTTATCGAATAAAACCCGACTCACTTTTCTTTGAACAATCCTTAGTGCAAGCCCTTCTACAATAGCTGTTTTACCCACACCTGGCTCCCCAATTAAAATAGGATTGTTCTTTTTTCTTCTGCTTAGAATTTGACTAACCCTTTCAATTTCAGCTTCTCTACCTACAATTGGATCTAGGTTACCTGCTTCTGCAATTTTGGTGATATCCCTTCCAAAATTATCCAATACTGGAGTCTTGCTTTTTGCAGCACCTGATGCTTGTTTTCCAGTTCGAGATTGTTGAAATCCTGCTCCTTTTTTGTCCTCATCAAATTCATCATCGTTGTCGTCTGGAAATTCACTTCTTGGAGGAGGATTCACCGTGCCAACCATGCCCAATTCATTCCTAAAGAGATCATAATCAATATCAAATTGATTTAAGATTTGGGTAGCTATATTCTCTTTATTTTTGAGTATACTAAGCATCAGGTGTTCGGTTTCCACTAGGGGACTTTTTAATGCTTTAGCTTCTAGCACCGTAACCCTAATTACTTTTTCTGCCTGTTTAGTAAGAGGCAGGCTATTAATATTAGCTATATTTTTACCCGTTTTATCTTTTACGGCAAGCTCTACTTCTTTTCTAAGCTCATATAGGTCAATATTCAACTGTTTCAATACTTTTATTGCCGTATTGTCCCCATCTCTTATTAGCCCAAGAAGCAAGTGCTCTGTTCCAATAAAATCATTTCCTAAGCGAAGTGCTTCTTCCCTACTAAAGGAAATAATCTCCTTAACCTGTGCTGAAAAATTATTATCCATACTTAATTTGGATTTATACAATTATAACGAATATTTTTGAGCGAAGTTGTACCAAACCTGAACAAGTTTGTTAATTCCTATAAATATGACAAATCTCAAAATTAATACCAAGGAAAAATTCACGACTATTACGCCTATAGATGCTGAAATGACTGCTATTCTGTCAGCAGACCTAATTCAACTATGCACTAAGCTACTTCAAGAAAAAGCGGGTAATATAGTTTTAAATTTAGCAAATACTACGCAGCTTCATATAGATGCAATTGCTGGCATTACTGCGCTACAACAGCAGTTTTACGAAAAGAATGCATCATTTGTGATCTGCTGCATTCAAGATTTGGTAGAAATAGAATTGGAGTCTAGCGGTGTTTTAGAGTTATGGAATACAACTCCAACTGAATCTGAAGCCTGGGATATCATTCAGATGGAAGAAATAGAACGAGAATTGATGGACGGCGAAGACATGGATTTTGAAAAATTTGAAGTGCCTGAATAAATGATTAGCACCCATGGCACAAGAAAATCTTTATAAAGTTCTAGGCATTCCTACCAACGCTACAAATGCCGATATTAAAAAAGCTTTTAGAAAGTTGGCTCAAAAATACCACCCAGATAAAAGTACGATTGATGGCAATAATGTAAAGTTTATTCAGATTAAAGCCGCATATAAAGTATTGTCTGATCCTAAAAAAAAGGAGGAATATAATAATCAATATTTTTTTTCTAACTACAAAAAGTATGCGGCGGATTCTGTTTATACTGCATCACAGTTGGTTAGCTCATTTGAAAAATTAAATTCAAAATTAATGGAGGCAGAATTAGGCTCCTTAAATTTTGATGTGGTAACACAGCTTATTATGCAACCAATTGTACATAACAATTTTAGTTATTTAATAGAATCTTCAGACGATACCAGTCGTGCCAATTTACTAAAGCATATTCTTAAAAGTACAACATTTATCACCCCAATTCAAAGCATGCAAATAAGCCATACTATTTCTCTTTATTTTACCAGAGATGAAGAAATGAAAGAGATAGGTGATTTTATTCACCAACAGAAATGGAAGCACTATCAAGAAAATTATACTTTTCCTATTGTACTTCTTTTAAGCATTTTGATCTGCTTCCTTATCATGTGGGCAGGATAAGAATAGTTGTGCTACCAATGAGCTGCCAAACATAGTTTTTAGTTATTATTTACCAGTGTGGAAGACAATCCATTAAGTGGATAAATTGCTGGTGGCGTGATCAATCCACGCACAATTATGGTATAAATCTTTCCTGCAATTGCGGTCATTGGTTGGGTTCTAATCACTGCGTTGGTAGCACTATTTCTAATTTGAATATTGTAAACAATTCCAAGATTGGTTGCGTCAATCGGAACAAAATTACTTACTTCTTTATACCCATATCCGCTGGCCGCCGAAAAAATAGCCGCTGTAGCAGCTCCTATAAACGCATTTGCCCTAGGTGCATCTGGGCTGGCATGAATAATTCTTAAATGTGCTTTCCCGGTTGCAGGCAAACTAAGGTCGTCTTCAATCCATAGCAGCTCGGGCGAAGCTTGTCTATTCAGTGCTATAAGCGTGTAGGTAGGAGTAATAGCATCATTGTTGGCAATCTTATATTTAGCTGCTGCAAAAACAGTCTTTGTTCCTCCAAGTGCCACAGTTACATTCCTATCTCCAGGTGTAATACCGTTGTAAATGGTATTTAACCCAAAATTGATTGGGATGATATTTTGTTTATCATTATCCACATACACATCTAAATTAGGAATGTCTGGTGCTGCATTTACAATCATATATCTAGCATATCCAGGGTTCTCAGGATCTTTTACACAACCAGAAAAGGCAAGGAAGACAAGAAATATTGTTATTATTTTAGTTTTATTCATTTGTTTATTTTTAGTGGTTTTAAATGAAGTTTTTTAAATAGAATATTATTAAAATAGTAAACTAAATAATTTTTTTAATTTCCCAAAACTTGTCAGCGCTTATTTTAAGCTGAGTAATCAACCGGTTAATAAGTTGCAATAATATTAAGGTTTCTAGTTAATGCGCCGGTGGTAGACTCGTATCGTCCTCGAAAAACTACCGTATATACTCTTCTCGCATTAAAAGTAAACGCATTAAACGAGGCAAGATTGGTTTGTGTACCCGTAGGCCTTACGTCTAAAGTATCTGAAAGTCCTGTTAAATGCGGCACAAAAGCAGATACACCCAAGCGTGAAATATTGGTAGCAATATTTGCTCCTTTTCTCCTTGAGTACAAATCAATATTAGGAATAGCAGCTGAACTGTAAATTAAATTTACAAACCTTATATTAGAGGTAGTATCGGATGGAATATTAAAAACATCATTGGTTATTAATGCTTTTACAGCATTAGTAGTATCATAAGAAAAAATGGTATAATACTGACCTCCTAAAAAATTCTGAGTAGTGCTAACTGGAGGCTGTGTGGTGTTTATAGCACTATCATATATTTTAACAATCCGCGAGCCCGGATCAATTACAGAAAAAGCAGTAACACTTGCAGAGCCTGGAAATACTCCCCCCATTGATATAGGCGTTCCATTCAAACGCATATTGTCAATTTCAATATAATTTCTAGCAGCTCCAAGGCTACCAGCATAAAAGCGTAAATAGGCTTTTATTGCCAATCGTTGGTCTTCTGTAGCTCTCCCATCAAAATTTTTAGTACACGAGAAAAAAGTACTAATCCCAATAAATAAAAATAAATATTTTAATTTCATAAGTTCACTTTTAATAGTTAAGGTTTTGAAAACCAAAGTTCTTGAGTATGATAATCTAATGCCATGGCCCCAATTCTTGTTAGCTCTTTAATATTGTATAAATATTCAGAGTTAAACCTAGGACGAGCTCTATATACTGGTTTGCCATTATTGTTTGTAAACAAATCTGCCCCAGAGGGTAGTACAAAATCTGCATATACAGCAACGGTTTGACCAGCTTCAATATCTGTGTAATGGAACCTCCTCATATCTACCCATGTTTCTAAAACATTATATCCATAAAGAGCTATATATTTTTGCAGCATTATATGAGATAATGTAAGATTAGAAGCGGTAGGAACAACTAAGGCATTGGCGAGGTAGGTATCTCTGGAAGCAGTTGTCATTACCCTTGGAGCAGGAACTGAAGAACCATACTCATTTATTAACATTTCAAAATTCAAACTAATTCCATCTCTATAAGCAGCCAATGCAGCAGATTTATTTCCTTTTCGATACTGCGCTTCTGCCAGCATAAACTTTATTTCTGATGCAGAAATTATAGGTAAGGGAGAATTATTTTTAAAAATATATCGTGCATCAGCGTCAGAAGTTGGTGCGGCTGTTGTAGCAAAAAGGCCTCCCCAAAAATTTGCAGGCTGATCGGCTAATACCAATCCAATAGCTCCAGCGGTAGGCCGAACTCCTCTGTAAGTACCATTGGTGTTTTCACGAATTATATAAGCAGCCCTTGGATCTGTTACTCCAGAGAAGCGTGAATTGGTTCCATTCATCAAATTAGCTATATAGGCAGACTGCCTAATTAATCCAGTATTATGAGTAGCATTGGCTCTAAATGGGCCGAAGAAATTAGCCGTACCGCCAACCCCTGTATTTGCAAACCGCATGGTTGCATTATCGGTATTACTATTTATTGAAAGATTACAATAAAAAATAACAGAATCTGCATTGTAAGCTGCCTTATTACTCAAATGATTGTAAGATCGAGCCATTACAGCATATACAAATTTTTTCCATTTTTCTACATCCCCATTATAAAAGAATGCATCACCTTTTGCTAAATTAGCCGTGTTCGCACTATCATTTCTATTATTTAAAAAGTTAATGGCGGTTCTACATATTTGACGCACTGTATCATATACCAAGGGCTGTTCATCATAATTAAACACCAATTGATCGGGCCTAAATGCCTCTCTTAAAATTAATTCACCATGCATATCTGTAGTGGTAAGCCAGCTCCAAGCAGCTAGTGCATACCCTACTCCTACGTAATCCCACTTTTTTTCTTCAGTACCCCATTCTATCATCCTTTTTAAATTGGTTCCCATCCCATAATAATTCATTGCCCATACATTGCCTAATAAATCGCTTCCAGCGGTAGCACCACCCATTTGATCAAACTGGTTTCCACTGGTATTTGTACCCCAATATTGTATATATCTACCCACCAATAAGCCATCGGCTTGGGTACCATAAGCAGAACCTGCTGCTGTTGAATTGTAGCCCATATTGCTGATGATGCCTGGTAACAAAGATTCCAATGGTACACGCACGCTTGCGTTGGGATTGGTAAATGCTTCATCTAACTTTTTCTGACAGGCTAAAACAGATACTGCAAACACAAGCAGTCCTATTACTTTTAATGATCTATTTTTTTGCATAGCTTTTTTTTTAATTAAAGTCCAATTCTTACTCCAAAATTTACGCTTAGGGGCGTAGCCAATGTTCCATAATCAAACCCGAAAGCACCAACACCTCTGGTGGCAGAAGTATTACCACTTACTTGAGGATCGGCACCTGTGTAATTGGTAATAAGAATTAAATCGTTACCCGTAAAAAAAACACTGGCTGTTTTTAAACCATTTAATTTTCTTAGTATGCTTGAGGGAAGTGCGTAGCTTACTGTAATATCTCTCAAGCGCAACCAGTTAACGTCTTTCTCAATAAATGCTTCTTCCGGCATTTGACCTGCTTGATAATAAAGATCATTGTACCCGGGCACTACTGCAATGGTATTTTTTGTAGGGTTAGCCGTATTGGCAAAACCATCATTCAGCACCCCATCTATAACCCTTGGAATAAACCGATCTGCTGTTAAAGGGCTTCTTCCACCAGCCGTTAACATCATATTATTTCCATTAAAGATGTCTCCCCCAACTTTTAAATCCCATAAAAAGCTCAATCGCCAGTTTTTGTACCTGATTGAATTATTAATTCCAAGTGTGAAAGCAGGGTTTCTATTGCCCCTCATTTTAAACGTTTGATCTGTAAGTGGTAGTCCTGTAGAAGGGTTAATAAGGATCTGCCCAGCATTGTTTCTAGCATAGCCCCAAGCTGCAATACCAGTAGTGGGGCTACCAACACCTAATATACTTGCTCGAGCGTTATTATACAGCCAGGTATCTGAAATATAAAACTCAGAAACATTATCGGGAAACGCAACTACTTGGTTCCACATTCTGTTGAAATTTAATCGCAGATTCCATCCAAAATTTTTATGATTGATGGCCTGATAATCAACAGCAATTTCCACACCTTCATTACGGGTACTGGCCGCATTTTGTGTATTTAATACAAATCCAGTACCATAGCTTAAACGATAATTTTCTACAATTTGTCCTTTGTTCAATGTATTGTAATAGGTAGCTTCTACACTTAATTTATTCTTTAAGAGTTTAAATTCCGAACCAATTTCATAGGTGCTTTGCCGTTCTGGTGCTAGATCTGGATTATTGTTGGTAAACCCATAAGAAAATGTGGGAATGATAGAACTGGCGAAATTATTTACAAAAACAGATTGGGTAGAATATGGAGAATTTAACCTTGCTGTACTTGCAACCGAAGTTCTAATTTTCCAATAATTAATGGGGCTGCTCTTTTTAATACCTGGAAATATATCTGATATGATGGCACTGAAACTTACGCCAGGATAATTATAATTTCTGTTTTTTGCAGGTAATGTTGAAGATGATTCAAAGCGATGCGAATAGTTAAGAAATGCCAAATTTTTATACCCTATTGCCAATTCACCAAAGAATGCAATTTGTCGTATCAACTTTAAATTAGGCTCTCCAAAGTTATTTCTCAGCAAGCGAACCCTACTACTAGGGGCTGTATTATTGCTGTCTGTTCTACTCGGACTTGCCACATTATTTCCGCTGACTGCATATACTTCTGTGCGATAATCCTGCCACATAGTTCCGCCCATAACCCGGAAACTAAAATCGTTAATCTGTTTTTTTGCAGTTGCATTAATAGTATGATTGTATCCTTTATAAGTATTCCAATAATTATCTTGGGCACCTCTTTGGGCGGTGGTTGTAAAGAAAGATTGGGGGTGAAAATTTTGATACCCTACTGTTTTATAAATATCATACCCAAAACGACCTGTAATGGAAAGCCACTTTGTGGGATTGATATTGATACCTAAAGAAGTAAATAACCGATCTGTTTGGTCGCGACCTCTATTGTTTCTTACATTCCACAAAGGATTGTCAATTTCAGCATTTGAGTTGGCAGCAAAAAGTGGCAACTTATTTCCTCCATCATCAAAAGTTTGTGTAATATCTACTGTATTGGGGTAACGAAGCAACGCAATTAAATAACCTCCACCAGAGCGCAACACTTTATCTACATTGCTTCTTGTGTAAGCTATTGCAGGGGTAATTTCTACATACTTGCCTATTTTAGTTGTGTTTCTCAAACTAATATTGATTCGCTCTAAATCATTATTGGGTACCACACCAGCTTGTTTAACATAGGATGAAGAAAACCGAAAAATTGATTTCTTAATACCAAAATCTACCCCCAAATTATGTGTTTGAGAAAACCCGTTTCTAAAAAAAGCATCAATATTATTATACAACTTAGTGCCTTGTGGATATTGGGGTCCAAAATATTTAAATAAATTATCTTTTACATTATTTTCTCCATTAGAGAACATATCAATGGTAGTTGGAAAACGGGTAAGTTGTTGTATTCGAATAGCATTGTCGTATTGTATGGCTAATTTACTCGTCTTTGCTTTTCGTGTAGTAATTACAATGGCACCTGAACTGGCCTGACTACCATAAAGTGCCGTGGCCTCTGGTCCCTTTAGAATGGTTACATTCTCAATATCGTTGGGGTTCATATCAGACATACGGTTGCTATAATCACTACCCCGATTGTTTCTATCAGAAGCCAGCCCTACACTTCTACCTCCGTCTGATGTTTCATCAAATGACCCATTATCCATAATGATTCCATCTACCACAAACAATGGTTGGTTACTTAAAGAGAGAGAATTGAATCCTCGCAATACAATTTGTGAAGAAGCTCCAACGGTTCCAGAAGTAGGGTTCACGGTTAATCCAGCTACTCGTCCCTGTAATCCATTAATAAAATTATCTCTTTGCGTTTCTTGAATTTCGGCACCACTCACTTTTTGAGTAGAATAACCCAATTCCCTTGGCTTTCTTTTCTGATCCATTGCCACAACTACTACGTCTTCAAGTTCAGATGATTCTGATTTTAATCGAACAATTATTTTTCGATCGTCGTTAATAGCTATTTTTTGCGACTCATAGCCTAATGAAGTAACCAGCAAAACCTGCCCCTTACTGGCTTTTATACTAAAATTACCGGCAGCATCACTTTTAGATGCTATAGATTTTCCAATAATTCTTACGGAAACCGATTCTAAGGAATTACCCTTTTCAAGGTCTGACACATTACCCGTAACAGTAATCTCTTGCGCCAACGATTTTGTAAAGAAGAATAACAATACGATTGCTATTTTACAAGTGCACGCGAGTTTTCTCATATTTACAGTGTTTGATTTTAAGAGGATAGACTCTTGCAGAAAAATGC
Source organism: Chitinophagales bacterium (assembly GCA_013297995.1). Classification (GTDB taxonomy): domain Bacteria; phylum Bacteroidota; class Bacteroidia; order Chitinophagales; family Chitinophagaceae; genus Sediminibacterium. The sequence continues at coordinate 27,666 of JAAFJB010000035.1, forward strand.
AAAATTCAATCAAAATCGGGTTAAAAAGTTTTAAATGTTAAATATAACACTATTTAACATTTAAATTCATAAATAAGCTTGCAAAATAATGCACATTTTTGCGCCTTTTGTGCAAAACTATCTTAAATGCAACCAGCTTACAACACAGAAAGCCCCTTTAAAGCATACGGTATTAGCTTTTCATGGGTTGGATCAAGCTCAGTAATTAGTATATCTACTTGGTGTAAAGGGCAAACCTGTAGCCTTTGCGCTGAATTGAGTTTTTCTGAAATAGCGAGAGATACCGTTTTCTGAGAACATGCTATCATTGCTCTTTTTACTTCAATTATTTCTAATTCTAAATCTGAAATGCCAAAATCAAGATCTATACTATTGGTTCCAAGAAGGCATAAATCTGCTTTTAGTTCGCTTAACTTTTCAACCACAGCAGCTCCAACTGCCATTTGCGCACTTTTTAGCAGCTTATTTCCTAAAAAAATCACTTCTGCTTGGGGATGCTCTAGCAACTCCAAAGCAATGGGCAAATTGGCAGTAACAAAAGTAACATTCAAGTCTGCTGGCAATAAATTCACCAACTCCCGCATGGTTGTTCCCCCTGAAATTACTACCAGCATTCCATCTTTTATAATATCAATTGCCTTTTGTGCAATAATTTTCTTCTCATTTAATGCATATACTTGCTTGCTTTCTATGGTAAAATGAAAAGACTTAGCCAGTGCTCCACCATGCACTTTAATCAGCTTACCTTCCTCTGCCAATTCCTGCAAATCTCTGCGTATTGTATCTTCTGAAACATCTAATTGCAAGCATAAATCAGATGAAAGAACCTTATTATGTATGTTTATTTGCTGTATGATACAGTTGTGACGTTCTTTTTTTAGCATGGATAAAATTAATAAGAAAACGCAAAAAGCCGCATTTTTTTTAATTTAAGAAGGTAAGCCCAAGTCTGCTTAATTTTACAGCCCTCAAATACAATATGATTTCACCCAATACTATACAACAAATTACCAGCAGAATTGACATCATTGATGTAGTAGGTGAATTCATCAAGTTAAAAAAGCGTGGCACCAACTATTTGGGACTCTGCCCTTTCCATGGTGAAAAATCACCTTCATTCACCGTTTCCCCCGCTAAAGAAATTTACAAATGCTTTGGCTGTGGCAAAAGTGGCAATACCATCACTTTCTTGATGGAGCATGAAAAATACAGTTATGTTGAAGCCTTAAAATGGCTGGCAACTAGGTATAATATTGAAGTAGAAGAGACCCAAAAAACGCCTGAGCAAGTGCAGCTCTTACAAATTGCCGATAGTCTGCACGCCATTAATCATTTTGCACAAAAGTATTTTAGCGACCAATTGCTGAATACCGAAGAAGGCAGCAATATTGCTGGTGCTTATTTAAAGGAAAGGGGATTTAGAACTGAAATCATTCAAAAGTTTCAACTGGGCTATAATCCCGAAGCTAGAGACAGTCTCACCAAAGCCCTATTGAGTAACCAATTTAATGCTGAATTGCTTCCTAAAACGGGCTTGGTACACAACCGAAACAATGAATTGGGCGATAATTATCGGGCTAGAATCATCTTCCCTATTCAGAATAATTCAGGAAAAGTAATTGGATTTGGAGCAAGGGTAATTGGCAAAAATGACCGTGGCCCTAAATACATCAATACCCCTGAAAATGAAATTTATAGTAAAAGCAAAATCCTTTATGGATCTTATTTTGCGCGACTAGCTATTGACAAAGCGGATGAATGTTTATTAGTAGAAGGTTATACCGACGTAGTAAGTCTTCACCAAGCAGGTATTGAAAATGTAGTGGCCAGCGGCGGCACCTCACTCACGCCCGATCAATTAAGATTGATAAAAAAATATACCAATAACCTTACCATTATTTATGATGGAGATAGTGCTGGTATTAAAGCCGCTTTGAGAGGACTTGATCTGGCAATTGAAGAGGGCTTAAACGTGAAGTTGGTATTGATTCCTGATGGAGAGGATCCAGATAGTTATGTAAATAAAGTGGGTGCTACCCTATTCAACGAATTTATTGCTGCTTCAAAAAAAGATTTTATTCTTTTTCAATTAGAAGTTTTATTAAAAGAAGCAGGCAATGATGTAAGTAAAAAAAGCAGCATTGTAAACCAAATTGCAGAAACACTTAGTAAAATTAACCGCGCAGAAGATTTTACCAAACAACAAGACTATATTAAACAATGCAGCGCACTGCTGAAAATTGACGAGACCGGATTTACCAATCTTGTTAATAAATTCAAACG
>JAAFJB010000036.1 GCA_013297995.1 Chitinophagales bacterium
ACTTCATGAATCTTTACCTTTTTGTAAGGCCCAATTTGAATATCACTGTTTAATACAAACATTAGCCTATTTCTAAAGTGTAAACCAAATCTGTTTCTAAAATCATATCTACTGGCTGTACATGCTCAACACCTGAAACCGAAGGCCAGCGAATCTCTTTAATGATTACCTTATCATCTCCCTGTAAAAAAATGTCAGTTTTAACAGATCGAATGTTTAAGCTTTTATTTTTTTCAAATACCTTATGCCAATCAATTACCTCCTGTTCAGGGTACTCCTCATTTATAAGTAAAGCTTTAATATTAATTACATAGTCTTCTGTAGCAATTAATTCTTTGACTGAACCCCTTCTCTCTACTAATGCGGTACTAACTATATTTTTTTTAGTAGTAACATCAATTAGGGCGTAGGGTAAAACCATTCCATCTAATTCAACAGGCATAAAATGAGTAGTGCCGTTTTTGTCTACACCGTAAAACTTAGCACCTCTAACACCTGTTAATTTTGCAGCTTCTTTAGGGGGAATAGAAAATTCGTTTTTCAGAGGAATGTCTGTCCCAAAGGTTTTTTTCCATATATCGCTGATATTAAACTGATTCATTAGTTCGCTACTTCGGCATTTATACTGTACATAACTCTACGCATTGCTTCTCTTACTGCATCTTCAATTGCATCTGCCACTTCTTTACCTCCACCAATAATGTGATTTTCGATTGTTTCAATTTGCTTCGCAATATGAATGGTGATATTTCTTTGCCCACCTTGATTAATAGAATCAGCTTTAGATGAAACAACTGGTAATGAACCGTAATCTGCTTTTGCAGCAATTGCAGAACCTGCATTAGCTTTTTTGGGGTCAGTTGCACCAAGTTTAATTTGCAAACTTGAAGCCCCATCTTTATAACCAGCTCTTACTGCATCCCCAATTTTTTTCGCATTTGTATAAGCTTGCTCTTTTGAACCTACACCTAACAAATCTTTAGTTGCATTTTTGCCTGTTTCCCAAGCTTTACTCCATTCTCCTTTAAAGAAATAAAGTAGTGTTTGACCAATACCAGTAATGCCCGATAAAAGCTCTTTTAAGCGAGTTATAACATATTCTTTAATGGTAGTAGCAAATTGCTTCATTCCTTCCCATGCCCCGTATATAGCCCCTCTAAACCAAGTAAAATGATTGTATGCATATAATACTACTGCAGCTAAAGCTGCTATCGCAGAAATTATTAAGAATATTGGATTGGCGAGCATCACTGCATTTAATATTGCTTGTGCTACTGCCCATGCTTTTGTAGCCGCTCCTGCGCCCCAAATCCCTAGTGCCAAAGCCCCAACTGCAACGACCATAGCAATAGCATATGGCTCCCCTGCAAGAAGAGCTGAAGTGAAAGTCAATACAGCACTTATTACTGGCCTTAAAGTTTGTCCAAGGCTAATAAGGCGCATTTGTGTATTATCTATAATAGTACTCCATCGTCCGCTGATTGTTTGAGCCTGCCTTGCCATCATATTATTAAACATTCCACCAGGGCCAGTTGCACTTTGAAAAGCAGCTTCGAGCATTTTAGCACTTATTGCTCCATCTTCCATTGCTTTTCGGGCTGCATTCATATTTGGGAAAACCTTATCCTTAATCATCTGCTGTAGTGGGTTAAACCCTGCGTTTACCATTTGCAACAAATCTTGCCCCATGAGTCTTCCAGCGGAAGTTGCCTGAGCATAGGCTAAGGACATTAAACCTAATTTGTCAGCATTTCCTCTACTTATATTTCCTAGCACATTAAGGGTAGGCAATATTTTTTCAGTTTCTACACCAAAGCCTTTTAACAACTCTGCATTTTTAATAAGGTCGCTCGATGTAAATGGAGTTCTCGCCCCCATATTCACTAAATCATTGAGAAGCTTATTTCCTGTTTCTTTAGAACCAGTCATAACTTCAAAACTTATTTGCTGTTGCTCTCGATTTGCTGCTGCTCCAATTGTTTGTTTTCCCAACTCTAAAGCACCATAACCTGCGGCAAGTCCACCAAGTGAGCCTCCCAAACTGAATGCGGTTTTGCCATTTCCCTTAGCCTCTAACTTCCCAATCTGCCTTTCAAGTCGCTGAGCAGCTCTTGTAGCAGTATCAAATTCTTTACTGAACTGTGTAGAAAAACGAACCTGATTAACAGCCTCTAAGCGGTTTTTAAGCTCATTTAATGAGGCTCCCATTGTGCGGCCTTTATTGCCTACCTTATCAAACTGAGCTTTTATTTTTACAGCAGATGTTTCACTAATCTGCGCAGCTTGCCGCATGCCTGGTGTAAGCATATCGGTGAGCTTTAGTATAAATTCAAGTGCGTTACCCATTGTATAGAAAAAGCCCTTTGTTATTATCCAAAGGGCCTTTGTTTAGATTCTTGTTTTCTAATGTTTTCAAGTCTTGCAAATTCCTCGGCCCATTCTTCATCTGTCATTTCACTAAGCTCTTGTGATGTGTACCCTAAGTGGTAGCGGAGCTGCGTATTGATATATTTTACAAAATTGTCGTTAGGCTCACCAGTTGCAGATTCTATAAAGTTTTCAAGCTGCCCTTTTTTTTACCCATTAATTCTTCAACAAAATCTATCAGTCCAAAATAGTACTGATCATCTTTTCGTAGCTCCTCACAACCGCCCAGCCAAATTCCGTTAATTACAATTTCATTAAACTTTGCAGGTGAGGTGGAAACTTTTGCAGCACCAAGGCTGTATAAGTCTCTATCTACACTTCTGAGGTAGGCAACTTTATCATCCACTTCGTAAGCAAATACTTCTGCGGTATCGCCATATTTTGCTTTAACTTCTTTTTTCCAATTTTCAATTTGCTCGGCTGTAGCCGTTCCTGTACTTTTTTTCATTTTGGTAGTTTGGTTGTGGGTTATAAAAATTATACGGTACGGATTTTTAAAGCCAAAAACGGTAAACTGATCTCTTTAAATTTATCGTTTTGCTTCATCCCATCTTCTGCTTCGGTAAATTCTACATTTAAAATAAACACTGTGCTAAGTCCGTCTACGCCATCTTTTTTATGCACGCATGCAATTTGAATGAGCTTGCCCGGCACATCTACAATATCTTCATAGCCTGCAGCTATTGCGGCTCTGTTCAGCATATCATAGTCGCTTTTTAAAAGCATCAAAGTGCCTTCATACTTTTTATTGCCTCGTTGAATTGCTTTGCCTTCGTTGCCTTGGCCAAAAACAACTTCTTTTTCCTGGCTTTTCTTGTAAGTAAGGCCACGCAATCCGCTTAGGTTTGCACCGAGCAGAGAAACTTTCACATCGGCAAACTCGAACTCTTTACTATTGAACATAGTGTTTACTTTATATTTTTAAATTAAATGGCGGTAGCTGTTAACCCTAAATAAATATTGATGTATTTAAGGCATCCTTTTGGTTTTAGGAAGATGAATAAATACACTGTTTCGCTTTGAATTAAATTCAAATTTGGCGATGCAATATTATTTTTAGCATATAATGCTGCATACTCGGTTGTATCAGGATTTACCAATACCACAACATCACTAGACCCGTCTTTGCGAGTAGCTAATTGTCCACGCATTTGTTGATCAATTGCCGCTTGAATTTTTAATTCAAGTGCCTTTTCAACAATAATATCCAATCTGCCATTTTCATCCACTTCAACATCATCCTTTAACTCTTCGTAGTAAGCTTTGTAAACAATTCGCTGAGCATTATCAATAACTCTACCGTTGCGGAGGTTATTAAAATCATCAGTTGGAGCGGTAAGCATTAAATCATCGTTCCACACATAACCTGCTGCTATTTCATTTTTCTCAAATGTTATAAAGCGTTTGGTATGAAGCGTATTTAAATCGGCAGAGCTCATTTGATCGGCAATTATTGCGCCTATTTTTACTACCGCCGCTGGTGCAATTTGTAGAGAACCGTTTTTAATTCTCCCCATATTTTGCTGCGGTTGTATTGCTGCTGCAGTACCCAATGCCATAAGTGTTGCCTTAGCGGTAGAATCATCTATACTGCCTACTACACAACCAACATTTCGGCTATTAGCAGTACTATAGTCTTTTGCATCTACGGCACTTACAAAGGCATATCCTTGTATAAATACCCTAAATGCTTTGTTTAAGCCCTTCCACGTATCTGCCAAAGTTTGTGCGGCGGTAACTGCAGTATCAACGTCTTGATCAAACCCGTTTGCTATCGTTGGCACATAACCTCCAGCAGGGAATTTAATAACTGCCATTAGTTTTGCAGCTCCTGCGGCTAAGGTTAATGTTTTATCTGCATTAGCAGAAGCTAATAAGGTGGCCAAGGTTGTACTCTGTGCCATTGCTAACACATAAAGCTTTGTGCCTTCGGGTGCCTGTGCAAAAAAGCCATCTACAATAGCCGCCAATACAGGCGCATTGTTTGCTTGCGCAAATGCTGTTTTTGCTTCGGCAATATTGGTTATTAAAAAAGCAACGCCATAACCAGCTACTGGAGCCGCTGGAGCTGCCACGAGCAATACAGATATACCGTTATCACTTGGGCCAATTAAACCAAGGTTGCCATTTGAGATATTAACGTTTACGCCAGGACGTGCCATAGTGTTATTTTGAATAATTTGAATTATTTGTTACCAGCAGCCTCTTTATCAGCAGCTTTAGTTTTTGGAAGTTCAGTAGGAGCTTTCTCAGGAGCAGCCTTTTTAGAAACAGTCTTTTCATTAGCAGTTTTTTTAGGAGCGGCTTCTTTTTTTGCAACTTCTGCAGCAGCTTTTTGCTCATCCGTTAATTCATCTTCTACAAATCCCCTTAACACAGTTTCGAACTCAATTTTTTTAGGATCAAGTGAGCGAGCATGATTAGTAGCATCATTTTCGGTAAAGAAAACTTGACCATCTTTGGTTACGAACAATGCATCCGATTTAGGATAATGGGTAAAAAATTCTTTTGCAATTTTTACAGCTTCTTTCTTTTCCATATTATATTTTTTTATAAATTGTTTTGCCTTTTAGCTTCACAGCTTTTAATACGTTTTTTCGTGGCTTTCTACTAAAGCTCACATGAACCCAGCTTGGGTCGTTATCATTACCAAACTCCCAAATCAACTGATCAAAAGGGAGGTTGTTTTTTATATAGTCGAAAATTTGAGCATTTGTAACATCCCCAGTTCCTCGCAAATCCATCGCTTCCCCAGTCATATGCTGCGAATTAGTTGCACCACCAACCGCTTTATTTAATTCTGGGCATCTAAAAAAACTAATAACTCTTATCGGTTGAGCAAAATGTTTACGAAGAGGTTCAAAGATATTTTCAGCAGTAATGCGCATATTTTTCAAAACGGCTTCGGTTGGTACATTTTTTATACCAAGTCTTTCACCAGTAGCACTAGCAATAGCTTCACTATAGGCAATATGTTCGCTTATTTTTTCTTTCACCATTTTGTAATTAAGTGTGAAAAAATAGAAATAATTGGATGGCGCAAAAACCATAAATTCAATAAAATACTAACTCCAATTGCCAACCAAATCCATTTAGGAATATAAGGTGTTGGCACAGAAACAGGTACTTCAATATTTTTACTTTCGTTCAAATATTTTTCTTTGGTTAGCTGCCATTCTAAGAGCTTTATTTTTGCTTTTAAACTATCGCTTTTGCAATCAATATGTAATATTCCGTTCTTCAAGCTTACTTTAAGCGTATTCTGTTTCCCAGTTATCGCATTGCCAATAAAAGCTTCAGGGCAAGGAATAGAATCGTGATAAGTAATAGTTTCACCAGGCATATAAATTGTTGTATCTCTAAATACTGGTAATAGCTTCGTAATGGTACTATCCCTTACCACCGTTATTGTTCTTACAGGAACAGCTTTTCGGTGGCAGGATAGTGTTAAGAGTGCTATTAATAATATGGTTAAAACCTTACTCATTGTCTTGTGCTGTTTTAGCAACCAGTGTTGCTATTAAACCTGCAACTATAAACCACTGTGCAGTAGCTTCTAAAAATACTGGTAGTACAAACCCTGGTACTTGTGATTCTGCAGTTAGTAAGCCTACACCTATTCCAGTAAGTGATAAGCCAATACGAATAATGTCTCTAAACCACTTAGGCGTTTTTTTACTTAATCTCGTCCTTAACTGATTTTCCACGTTTAACTATTTTTAAAATTCTAACTATTAAATAAGAACCAAGTGCGCCCATTGCACCACTTATTAAGGCCAATATTGATGTTTCTACAACCCTCAATATTAAATCGGAATGGATAGATATTAGGGAGTTAGCAAAGCCAACCACACTCCCAATAATAGCCCCTGCCTTTGTGTTAATATCCATACTTCTGTTTTCCATCGTTAAGATTTGTTGGTTAATGCCCCACGCTGCTTTTGGCAAGCGTGAGGTTTATTAACCAACTACCATAGGGGGGTTATCTTATGCGCTTGCAGCTTGTTTAATTACATAAACACCCTTTGCATCGTCTCGTCTTACTCTTCCTCCAGCCATTACAAGTGTGCTGTACACATCACCGTAATAAAGAGCATCATTTGTATTTTCAAACAACTTTGTATCACCAATCGCAAAGGCAACACTGTTCTTGTGCCATGCAATTGAACATAAATGATCTGTAGCTGCTAATGCCGATCCAAGTGCTTTAATTGCATTGGCATTTGTTGCAGCCAATACTGAACTACGGGTCATTATATTAAAGCCATGCAAGCGGCCAATTATTCCATTTTCTGCATCAACAAATCGACTAAAGTCTCTCGTTTGGTTTTCGCTCAAAGAATCGTAAAAGAATTCGAACATATTATCATCAATTAAAATGTACCGTTCTGTTTTAGGAACATTATCGGTGTTCATTTTAATCATAAGCTTTTTAAGATCAGTATGTCCAAATCCTTTTCTATTACCAGTTTGGCCAGTAATAGGCGCAACTGCAGCACCAGTAGTTTCAACAATTGTAGCATTCCCACCCCATTTAATAAGCATATCATCGGCAACCGTTTCATCCAACACCTGCATGTGATCGCCTAATACGCTATCTTGTTTGCTATAGCTCAAATGAATTTGATCGATGTTAGGTATATGGGTAGGGTCGGTACTATATTCGTCTAAAGCATACACAACATCAGTATCGGTACGTCTTACTGCAGTTCCAGGAAAGGCATTTCTATTTTTAACAACTGCAGGCTTTGATCCTGGTTGAGGAATATGCACTATTCTGCCAGTAACTACATATTGACTGTCATCGAAGGCAAAGCGCAAAAATTGGTTGTCTTTATAAAAACGCTCAATTATGTAGTTAGCCCATGTTTCAATTACTACGCCATTAAGCGAATTTGTATTCATCGGAACAATACTTCCAATTACACCAACAATTAGCGCACTACCCAACGGAGGCAATCCTGTTAAAGAACTAATAAGTATTACTGCCATTAAGGCTACCGCAATAATTGAGAAAATTCGATTAAACTGTTTCATATTTTTCATTGTGTTTTAAAAAAAGTTGATTATTTAATTACGTATTCAGAACCGTAATAATCTTTGTATTTTGCCTTAAAATCATTCAAGCTAATTTGCTTAAGTCGCTCAAACTTGCCACTCAAGTGAAGCTCACGACCACTCATTTTTACAAGGCTAGCCAATTCAACTGCATCCGCATTTGCTGCATCTCCATCTCTAAGTTGATCAGCTATACTCATGTATGGCTTTAATCCTTCGAGCAAGCTTTGAGTAGTTTCAAAATCTGCTTTAGCCAAGCGCATGTATTTATCCCGATCACCGGCAACAATTTTATTACTTGCAATTGCAGTATCAACCAATGTGGTTGCTTTAGCGCCTTCAGCTACTTCGTTTAACCCATGTATGGTTTGTTGCAAGACGGTAACTTGTGTAGATAAATTATCTACATTGGCAGCCTTAGCAGCAAGTGTTGCCATTGCAGCATCTATTGCGTGCTGATTAGCTTCAGGAGTAACGCCTAATACTGCCATAATTTCGGCAGTTAAAATAAATTGTTTCATGTTAAATGTATTGGTGAAGTAGTTTACTAAATCTTGTTCCTGGCTCATAGTAGCAGGAGGTATGGCAGCGGGTTTTGGAGAATCGTAAATTCCATCTATCAATTTTGCAGATAGTGCTTCATCAGCAGATACCCAGCTATCGCTGGTACCCATATATTTTGCTTTAACAGCTTCAACTGTTAGTCCTGTACGTTCTGCGTATATTTCGCAAAGTGTAGATTCTAATCCTTCGAGCATTTCGGCAGTGCTACGAAGTTGATCAGGATTACCCATTGCTGCACCACTTGGCCTATGAATCATTAAACGAGCAATTTTGCTCATGTATATTTTTTTGCAGGCCAACACAATTACACTAGCCATAGATGCAGCCAAGCCATCAACATAAGCTTCTATATTACAGTCGCTTTGTTTAATGGCGTTAAATATTGCAATCCCTTCAAAAATGCTACCGCCGCCGCTGTTAATTCTGAGCCTAATTGTACTATAATTAGCTTCAAGCTGCTTTAACTCAGCAACGAAATCAGCAGCATTCACTTTATCGCTACCAATGTAGCCATAGAGCAATATTTCTGCTGTTTTATTATCAAGTTTATTAACCGCCCAAATCTTATTCATAGTGCGTTGCGATTTAGTTCGCTGTTCTTGTGGATGTAAAATTGCAGCCCCTGAAACCCTGTGCCAAATGACGTTTCAGCGAAAAGCACCCTAATGACTTGCCATAATTCACAAACAGCCGCATCATAGATTTTAGATTTTATATACAGGGCTTTTTTCGGGCAATTTTGCTAAACAGCAAAACATAAAGGATGGCAGATTTAAGCATCAAGCAAAAAAAGGAATGGGCTCAACAGCTATACTGTGAAGGAAATATCACACAAAAAGCCATCGCCGATAAAGTTGGGGTTAGCGAAAAAACATTAAGCAAATGGGCGAATGATGATAATTGGGATAGGCTTCGTAAATCTTTGCTAATATCTAAACAAGAGCAACTCTCGCACATGTACGAACAGTTAAGCGAAATCAATGCTGCCATCCGAAAAAAGAACCCAGGAGAACGATATGCCAACAGCAAGGAAGCCGATATTATGGCTAAGATTACCGCAAGCATTGAACAGCTAGAGGAAGAAACAAATATTACAGATGTATTTGAAGTTGGTAAGCGGTTTATCACATTTATGCAGCAGAACGATTTTGAAAAGAGCAAAGAGCTGGTAGATTACTTTGATGCATTCATTAAGCACTGTTTAAAAGCGAATTAATAATGGCTTTAAGCGATAAAAAAATTGAACTTCTATGGTCGGAGTTTCGAGATAGCGTTCGAAATAGTACACCTGTTGATAAGAGCGAAACGCCTGAACAGAAAAGAAAAAGAATGATTAGGCTCGAAGCTAATGTAGAAGAATGGTTTGTTTATTATTTCCCAAGATATGCATTTTCAGAGCCAGCATCATTTCACAAAAAAGCAACTCAAAGAGTAATTAATAATCCTGAATGGTATGAGGTTCGCAATTGGAGTAGGGAATTAGCGAAGACGATGAGAACAATGTTTGAAGTACTTTATTTAACCATAACGGGTAAAAAACGGTACACATTAATGATCTCTAACAATGAAGGCAATGCAACCAATTTATTAGAACCTTATAGAATACAACTTGATAGTAATCAGCGTATTATTAACGACTATGGAATACAAGAAACGCTGGGTAGGTGGACGAGTGGTGAGTTTGTTACTCGTGGCGGTGTAATGTTTAAGGCAGTTGGAGCTGGTCAATCGCCTCGTGGTACCAGGAACGAAGAGGTACGGCCAGATATCTTGCTTTTTGATGATTTAGATACCGATGAAGATTGTCGTAATCCTGAAATGATTAGTAAGCGTTGGAAATGGATTGAAGACGCTGCCATTGGTACAAGATCAATCTCAAAAGGAACGCTCATCATATTTTGTGGTAATATCATCGCAATAGATTGTTGTGTAGTGCGTGCGCAACAATATGCCGATTGGGTAGATATTATAAATATTCGGGACAAAAATGGCAAAAGCAGTTGGCCACAAAAAAATACCGAAGAACATATAGATCGGGTGCTTTCACAAAAATCTTATTTAAGTACCCAAAAAGAGTATTATAATAACCCAATTTCTGAGGGTACTGTTTTTAAAACTATGCATTGGAAAATAATGCCGCCATTATCGCAATACAAGTTCCTAGTAGCCTACATAGATTTATCTTATAAATCATCCGCTAAAAACGATTTTAAAGCAGTAACACTGGCAGGGAAATGGAAAGAGGAATACCATGTATTAAAAGCATTTTTAAAACAAGGTACAACTAGCGAATTAGCCAAGGGCTTGGTTGATATTAATGCATTTGTAAATGGTAAGGCACCTATTTATTGGTATGCAGAAGAAAATTTTTTACAAGACATTATTTTAATGGAAGTGCAGAAAGAATTAACCTTTCTAAAAAGCAATATTGTAATATCTCCCGATAAAAGGGCGAAGGCTGATAAGTTTACCCGTATTGAAGCCGCGTTAGAGCCAATTAATACCAAGGGGAAACTATTTTTAAATGAATCGGAAAAAGATAATCCGAGCATGAAAATATTAGAGGAACAGTTTATGGCTTTTGGCCCAAAAAGTAAGGCGCACGATGATGGCCCCGATGCTGTAGAAGGTGCAAAATATATTATAGATAGCAAATTCTTTTCTGAGGTACCAATAATTATTGGGCGCAGACAATCCAATCAAAAACGATATTAATATGCCGTTCTTAACTCCTGCAGAAATCAATTCGCATATATATGGCGAAGTAGTTCAAGAAATTGAAAGAAGCGAAACATTAACGCCATTTTTAACGCAAGCAATTGCTGCGGCCATAGCAGAGGTAAAAAGCTATTTAAGCCAGTTCGATAGTGCTGCAATTTTTGCGCAAACTGGCGATAACCGCAATCCAATAATTTTAATGTACACCAAGGATGTTGCTGTTTGGCATTACATACAATTGGCTAATCCAAATATAGAATTGGAGCTTCGAAAAGAAAGGTACCAAACTGCAACAAAATTTCTCGACAAAGTTCAAGCAGGAAAAGTAGTACCTGATCTTCCCTATAAAGCAACTGATACAGAAGGCACAGGAGAAACATTCATAAGATTTGGCAGTAATCCTAAACGTAATAACCACTTTTAAGCATGAAAAATAGTAATGGAGTGAACGTAGTTAGAAACATGAACCCCGAAAACGGATTAGTGATTCAACAATTGGTGGTAAGGCCAATTGTAAGGCAGAGCCAAGATATTGGCAAGTGGAGAGCCGCTTTACAATACGCAGAAGCAATTAATGGCAATAGAGTTCAATTATATGATTTGTATGAAGAGCTTATGCTCGATGGATTTTTAAAAAGCCTTATTAGAAAGCGAATACTTGCCGTAACAAAATGCGAGCTCATGTTTGTAGATAAAGCAGGTAAAGAAATACCTGAAATGCAAGAACTTTTGAAAAAGAAAATAATTAGAGACTTGCGAAAAGAAGTAATGCTACATAAATTTTGGGGTATTAGCGTGGTTGAATTACTTAAAAATACCGACTTCAAAATTTATTCAATACCACGAAAACATATTAAGCCAAAAGCTGGAAGAATTGTTTATGAGCAAAATGGTGTTGATGGAATTGATTATAGAAACCCTCCAATAAGCAACTACGTATTTGAAGTTGGGAAATACAATGATTTGGGTTTATTGTTAGAAGCTGCTCCCTATGTTATTTACAAACGAGGTGGCTTTGGCGATTGGGCGCAGTATGCTGAAATTTTTGGTATGCCCTTTCGTAAAGGGAAATATAACGGCTACGATCAAGTGGCCCGCCAGCAATTAGAAACAGCTTTGGAAAAAATGGGGGGCGCAGGTTTTGCAGCTATCCCTAACGAAACAGATATTGAATTTATCGAAAATAAATCAACAGCAGGAAGCACTGATTTATACGATAAATTGCGTAAAGCCTGTAATGAAGAACTTGCGATAACAATACTTGGCCAAACTGAAACTACTACTAAAACTGCGGGCAGCTTAGGCGGTAACGATGATACTCATGAAGCCACCGAGGATGAAATTAATATGGATGATAGGCAAGAGGAGTTATCCATTTTTAATGAACTCATAAAACCAATACTACGCAACCTTGGCTACCCAGTAGATAATGGAGATTTTATTCATAAAAAGGATGATGAAAAACTAACCATCAAGGATAAGGTAGATGTTTTTATCAAATTGAAAAAAGACTATGGTTTGCCAATGGATGATGATCATGTGTATGAAGAAACGGGAATTCCCAAGCCAACCGATTATGCAGCGCAAAAATTAGCCGCAAATAAGCCCATAGTTGATTCAAATGAACCAACTGCACCGCCAGCAAACAAGGGGGCAGCAAACAAGCCTAAAAAGCCAAATGAGCCAAACCTTTCGCTTGAAGAACCGCTATTCAATTTGTGGGATAAAATGCGCATGAGCTTAGCCGATTTTTTCGACCAAGCCCCCAAAGGTTAGCCGCCCACCTTCGGGGGCTACAAGGCCCAACATTTAGCGAAATGAACCACGAGCTTACCCATTTGTATGGTGAGTGCAATTGTGTAGAACATGCTACCGATTTTGTAAATGATTTTACCATGTCGGACAACTATTGGGCAGAAGAGTTGGCTAAAACCTTAGCCGCCCAGATCCAAGCAGTTTGGAAAGAAAAGGGAATGCCATCTAAGCTAAATAAAGACATTACTGCAGCTTATGCTAAGTTATTTATAAGCGGCGTTAGTGAAGGTTTTGGAGCTAATTTAAGTGGGCTTGATTATGATACACCCGATGCTCATATGCTGCACAGTTTAACGCAAAATGTATATCAATTTTCTGCTGCCAAAAATCATACACAAATGCGGCAATTGAGCCAAGCATTATTAGATGATAATGGTAAGCTGCGTACATGGACGGATTTTAGAAATAATGCTTTTAAAATTAACCAGGAGCATACAATTACTTGGTTAAAGGCAGAATACGATACAAGTATTGCCAGCGCACAAATGGCACGTAAATGGGTAGAAATTCAACAGAATAAAAGCACACTTCCCTACTTACAATTTGATGCAATATTAGACAGTAGAACTAGCCCAATTTGTAAACCGTTGGACGGGGTTATAAAACCAATTGATGATTCATTTTGGAATACTTATTACCCACCTAATCACTTTCGCTGCAGAAGTTCTGTGAAGCAATTAGCAAAAGGTGTGGTAACTGCCAATCATAAAATTGTTCATCCTGAAAAGGGAGTGCCTGAGATGTTTAAAACAAACTTAGCCAAAACAGGAATGATATTCCCTCCAGCGCATCCTTATTGGAATGGCGTGAATGAAGAAGTTCTAAAACATGGCCAAAGTGTATTGCAAGATGATATTGAAAATTGGGCTATGGCAAATTTGCGACACAGAAAATTCCAAACCAGTAGTATTGGTGAAGTTGAGTTTTCAGGATCATCAATTAAGGAAATAATCCATAAACGCCATTACGATGTAAATGCAAAGAATTTAGCATTATACGATGCTGAAAATATTTTAAAGAATGCTGAGTTAGTTCAAATATCACCTGATATTAAAAATAATGAACAGGTTTTGCAGTATTACTATTTAAAACTAACTATTTCAGGAAAGCCTTCTTATATAAATATTCGTGAGTATAAAAACAAAGGCAGGAAAGTGGTGTATGCGATTACAGACAGCCTTAAAAAAGAATAGACCTAGCGAGTGCACATCGGTATGCTGCCAATGGTTCTATCTAGGTCTACATCACAAATATACAACTTTAATCAAATCATGCAAAAATTCAACTTAAAAGCAACTGAGCGGCACTTTAAAAGTGTTTTAATGTATGCTCCTGGCTTATTAGGCAATGAAGCAGTTAACTTCTTTACCAATAGCTTTAGAAGCCAAGGATGGCTAGGTAATCGCTTTGAGCCTTGGCGCAAAAGAAGAACAGATGGTAAAAGAAAGGGCAGGGCAATATTGGTTGATTCGGGCAGACTTCGCAGAGCTACACGCATTACCAGTAACAGCGGCGGTGTCGTAAAAATAGGCAATGATACCCCTTATGCAAGGCTACACAATGAAGGCTTTAGGGGAACGGTAAGCGTAAAAGCACATACTAGGAGTAAGTTCAATAAATCAAAAATTGGGAGCGGTAAGTTTACCAAAAAGGGCAAAGAGCGCATGAAAACAATAAATACCCTATCAAGTACCTTTCAGGTAAAAGCGCATACCAAACGAATGAATATGCCACAAAGAAAATTTATGGGAGAAAGCCCTTATTTAACTGCAAAACTTAAACGAATACTGCAAGCAGAACTATTTAAAGGCTTGCGCTAAAATCAATTATATGTTACAATCTCCATTTGCCAACTTATACGAATCAATTGCCGAACGCTTAAAGCTAAAAGCAACATCTATTAGGTATATTGATCAAGATTTGGGACAGCTCGAAAACTATGGGCTACGCCCTGCTGTATCATTCCCTTGCGTACTCATAGATGTAGATGAGTTTGAATTCTCCGACATGGGCAATGATCCAAGGCAGCTAGGAGATGGCTTTGTAATAATCCGATTAGGGGAAGCTGCTTGGAGCAGCTCTGCAAAATTCTCCCCTGCAGGAGTTCGTGAAAAGGCATTACAGTATTATGAATATGAGCAAGAAATTTACAAAGCCTTGCATAACTGGTCTCCCGAAGGCTTTAGTAGAATGCTTCGTAGAAAATTGCGTACAGAAAAAAGGGAAGATGATATTCGTGTAAGAATTATGGCATTTCAACTAAGTTATACAGATTCGAGTGCTGTAAAAAGTAAAACGCAGATTGAGAAACCCGGTGCAATAATTGGTACCATTTAATCGGCAGTTTTGCGCCAAATAAGCCAAGGATATTTATTCTTAAAATACTCAACAGGTGGTGAGGTTTCTCGAAGCTTTAAAAGCAACGGGCGTTCGCTGGTAAGGGTATCGGAGATAGTACGTTGAGCAATATTTGTTTCCAGCTCTAATTGAGCTAAAATGTAATTGTACTTTTTTTCTTGAATTTTTGCGTAGTAGTAATAACGGCAAACTAGTAACTCGTTACGCCGAGCAATCAGAACCTCGCTTCTTCCTTTTCTTTCACCCGTAGGAATGGCTTGAATTGGTTCATCAAACAATTGTATAAATAAGGATCGGTGGCCTCTATTCATGTACACAATATTCGTTAATTTTTATTAATCAATTTTAGGCAAGTTAGCCACATAAAAAAAGCCCTCATATTTGAGCGCTTTTTTTAAAAGTAGTACAGTTTGCTACCAAGTAAGAGGTGGTATATCAAAATTAAATATCTTCTGACCATTATTATAAAAGGTAGATTCTACCATTAGCTTTTTACTGGTCAGCAACTTTTTTATAATTGTAGTGCTTTTTTGTAAAAAAGCATAATTAGAGGAACCATCAGCAGAACCATTGTAATAAACGTTCATAGGATTTTCATCGTCAAATTTTAATTGTAATGGTTCATTTCCCATGCCCCCTATAAATTGACCCTTTGTAACTGATAAAACAACTTCATCGCCTTTTCCCATATTCCTAATGATTAAGCTCATTCTAATTTCTCCATCATAAGGAAATTTCATATCAACAAAATTACTCGATTCAATTGTAGCGTATTTCCTCTTTACAGAGTTCATTTTATCCTCATCTTCGGAATAAGCCCAAGTACTCCCTGATGGTTCAATTGGTTCTGCAGTATTATTTTTTTCAGATTTAACTTCTTCCGCTGGTGCATCTGTTTTTTTATCATCTAAAAATGTTCCTATTAATCCAATTAATACAATGATTCCCATTATCCAGGGCCATACTTTTTTCTTTTTTGTGGTGGTGGTGTTTTGATTCATGTTGTTTGTGGTTTAAAGTGATTTAATATAGTGTTTGTACATAGATTCGAATTGGCTAACTAATTTAGGCAATTCTTGATAAGAATAATTATCCAATTTTCTTTTTAAATACCCAAATTGCAAGCACCAAAGATCAACTCGGTGAACATCAGCCACGAGTTTGCCGTTTTTTAGCCGCTGCCAACCCATTTCATGAGCATAGTATAATATCTTCCTGCGCATCTTTTCTGATCCCTCTCGGTTGGGGTCATTCTGTTTTAAATGCTTTATAACCGCCGCAGCTTCTTCATAATATAACGCTCTGCTACTAATCGAGCGGCCAGCAGTAAAGCCTCCAATAATTAACTCCTTAGTTTCTTTGCTAATTTTTTGCTTAGAAATTATAGTATTTATGCATTTTAGTTGCGCGAATGTTAACGGTTTCATTCTAATTTATTTTAAGACGGAAGTACTCAACTCCATTCATTTTCCCACATAGCTGAACGTAGGTAATTTTCGGGGTCGGCTTTTTTTCGCCAATTTTCTTTCTTTAAGAATTTATCATATTGTTTAATGCCAGCCCAAGCAGATACTTGTTGGCTTTTGGAAAGCTTATCCCAAACAGGTTGGGCACGAGCCTTATTAATTTTTTTGGCGTATGCAATCCAAAACATTTCAAAGCTTACTTCGTACTCTGCCTCCCTAACGGTTACCTGTTTATCAGTAAATGCTTGTTGTAATTCATCAATGTGACCGGGTACAACATTTTTAAAGCTAAAAGCTGTAGCCTTTCTCATATTACAACCACTCATATCAATTTTACACAATACCCCATCTTCTCTGAATAGAAGTTCAGCTTCGCCTGTAAAGTGTGGTGATGTTATTAGTATTCGTTTCATGTGAATTCAAGTCTTTCGTTTTGTTTTACAATAGTTGTACTGAATGGGAATCTTTCTTTCGGTACTTGTTGTATCATATCCATCAGCGTCAATGAACCAGTAAACAATACCCTTCTCTCGCCATCAACAACAATTTGTATGTACAAGCACTTTCCGTTTCCCTTTTCATATTTTGATTGTTCTATTCGATAATCTTCAACCGATATAACCTTATTAAGTACTCGGTCAAGCTTTATTTTATCGCCCGTAAAACTTTTTAGTTGAGCTTTAATTCCGAAGTCTTTAAAGTTGTTCATCTGACAGTAATTTTTTTATAAGATTCTTACTATTGCAGTGCTTTGCCCACCCCATGTAACTAGCAATAGATAAAGGATTTGGATTATTTTTCATCATTCGAGCAAAGTTCTTTTTTATTGATTTTCGCATTAAGGTATGAGTGTGGTAAAAAACATATCCAACAAAATCAATACCTCGGCCATGCTTTTCGCTTATAGGGAATATTTGATAGTTAGGCTTCACTCGCAAGTCAAGTTCATTATTCAAATAAGCTCCAATTTCTTTGAATAGGTTATGCAAATAGGATTTATCATCTGCCAGCACTACAATGTCATCAGCATAACGGTAATAATACTTTACACGTTTAGTTTCTTTAATCCAATGATCAAAATAAGTGAGATAAAAATTCGACAGGTACTGGCTCAAGTAATTACCTATTGGCAAACCTTCTGCACTGTCTATAATTTCATCAAGCAACCAAAGAAGATTATTATCCTTAAACTTACGGCGAAGCAGTTGCTTTAAAATACTATGATTGACACTTGGATAAAACTTTGTTATATCGAGCTTCAAACAATATTTTGTTGCACCTTCATTTTTTAATGCCTCTTTAAGCGCATTAGCAGCCGCATGAATGCCTCTTTTTTTTATACAACTATATGTATCAACTGTAAAGCAACTAACAAATATTGGCTCTAATACATTCATTATTGCATGGTGTGTGATACGGTCGGGGAAGTATGGTAAACGGAAAACTTCGCGTTCCTTTGGGTCATACACTTTAAACTTAGTGTATTGAGAAGTTTTATATTGTTTATCCCTTAATAATTCATGGAGCTGCTCAAGGTTTGCTTCCCTATTGCTGTTGTGTAGGATTACACCATATTGCTTAGACTTCCCCTTTTGAGCTTTAGCATCAGCTTTGCGAAGGTTATCAATGCTTATGATAGTGTCGAATATGTTATTTATTCTTTTCATACTTTGCTTTTCAAGGCACTACTTCTCTTTCGATACCAAAGTGCCCGATAAGTATTAGTTTATTTTTTGCCAAGTGGCAGGGTCTACACTGCGAAAGATTTAGCATAGGTGCGAGCTGACATTCGTATTCGTATTCCAGTTATCGTAGTCGTTGAACGACAGGCTGAAGCCTGAAGCTGACAACACACAGCCCAATGCAGTGTACAACCGCGTTTGTTTATTTATCAATTAAAAAATAGTCTTCCCACAAATGCAAGAAAGTATCGAAGCAATATTTTGCCCTTTCACGATCTTTAAAGCAAAGGCGCGAGCCGGCATCCGTAATCGTATGCCAGTTACCGTAGACGTCGAACGACAGGCCGAAGCCCGAAGCTTTGCTCTCGTTCTCCTCAATGTCAGGCCACAACTGATACTTATATTCGTTAGTATCTGCCCAATTAGGTTGCCATCCTTCATTTATTGCTTCTGCAATAATGATTAGTTGGTAATGAGCCAGTAATGCTTTTAGATGCTTAACTGGACTGCATTCAAAACTTGGAAGGGTTGGAGTGATGTTTAATGCTTTACAAGCATCATCAAACGATTTAATTTCTGCGTAATTCATCTTTATGGTTTTATGGTTAAAAATTCATTGTATAATGCTTCAAATTGCTTACCAGCATAAGTAGCTAGTTCGCTGCTTTTAAAGCAAAGGCGCGAGCCGACATCCGTACTCGCACTCCAGTAACCGTAGCCGTCGAACGACAGGCCGAAGCCCGAAGCCGCATTATGTTTGAACCAAGGAATGTATTTGTACTGCGAGGAATTACTCCAATCAGGTAACCATCCTTCATTTAATGCGCGAGCAATAATGATAAGTTTGGCATAAGCAACAATAGAAATTTCGTCCTCATTAAGGCCACTCATTCCTAGCTCAATTTTATTCATCCCTAACACATTACATGCATCCTCGAAGGTTTTTACACGTTCAGTAATTGGAACATTAGTTTTAGATGGTTTCGCATCGAACAGAATTTTCATTTTATTTATTTGGTTTTGGTTTACTAAATACATTAAAAATTAATCTCTCCTATTTTTCAAATTGAAAATAAAAACATCATCCATATACTTGTTTAACTTCTCATCCACTTTTTCAGCAGTAGTTTTTACGTTAAAAACCATACCATTGGCAAACTGAATCATAGTAGTATTGTCAGCATTTCGAGTGAACGAGAGAATCATTGCCGCTTGAACATATACATTTCTATTGTCTATCGATGTTAGTAAAATCGTGTGTTCCATAGTAATTATTTAAGAATACATTCAGAATATTCTATATCATCAAAATATTTTTTAACAACTTGCTCCAACTCATTAGTAATCGTTGTAAGCTTATTCATACAATCTTTCTCTGCACTTTCTATGAGGTTGGGCTTAAATAAAACATGTACTTCAATAGATATATGTTGAATCACCCTTCTAGTATCAGTTGCCTGTATTAGTATGTTGTGCATCCTATTTATTTTTATTAATCAAAATGAACCTGCCCCTAGCTTTCCGACCAAACAGTTTGTACAGGGCAGTTTTAAAAGGGCTTGGCAATATTCTAATACCAGTAACCTGTGAAAATGGCACATCTGTAATAGGCCATTTACCTTCATACATAACCTTATTTTTAAAAGCAATTCGCACATACTTTTGCCCTTTATATTTAAAGCTCGCTAGCATTTCTCCTGGCATCCACTTTTTACTGTGAATTATTTTTTTTGACTTAAAGAAATTTATCATTTTTATTTTTTTTAGTTCTGAAAAATTCGGTTGAATTCATACTTGTTAAGTGCCACCCTGAGCATTCGTGGCAGTAGTACATTCGCTTGGTAATTTTATCGCCCATTCTATTATTATGCAGGTGTTTAACTCGGTATAAAATATTAGCAGCGTTCTCTTTAGTATGTACTGTTTTACCGCAAGCCATTTTATTTAGTTTTGATCTTATTAAATATTTTCAACCCCCAATATTTTTTAGCTCCTTCTTCCCAAATAACAAAGTTTTTGTTGCCGCCAAATCGGCTTACTACAAATGCCATGTAACCTTCAACTCTTACTTTAATTGGCGCATCGTACCTGATTTTATCGGCTGTTTTACCATCAGGAGATTTACTTTTGGCATGAGAAATAAATATGAAAGTTTTACGAGGAAACAACTCTTTCAATTGCTTGTACTGTAAGTAGGTTATGTGGAAATACTGCAGACTATCAATAACCACAATTCTTGCACTTTTCTTCTTTTTTAAGAACACTACGAGCGATTCAAAAGTGGTCTCATGGTTAGCCCATTTTATCTTACCGTTGAGTGGAGCTAAATCATGCCTATTAACAAGGTTTTGGGTAGACAGGCTATGCCCTTCCTCCAGTGCCACGTAAAGTGTGCTATAAACTGTGCTTAAAACCCGCAATAACTGGTAAATGAAATTGCTTTTACCCTGCCCACTGGCTCCCCAAATAATCATTATAAAGTTCTCCTCCAGTTGCCCAAGGCTATCTGCCCATTCTTTGGGCAGATTTTGAACTATTTTGTAGTTTTTCTGCAATAATTGCTTAACACCTATTACTTTCATCTTTTTAGCTTAAAATCTTTGTGGTGGCTGGTTTCAGGAAAAAAGTGCGTTTTTTGTTCCCATTTTTTTTTGCCTAATTTTCACGTAAAAGCCCTCCAATATTGAGTTATACGGGTTTTATATGCTGTAAAAAAGGGGCTAAATGCGGGTTTTATTCTTTCAAATGGTTGCAGTTTCTTACACTTAAAGCGGCATCAAACATGGCCATAAAGACCCTTTTTGCCTCCTTTTCAGGCCATGCCCATTTGTTATTTACAACAAGGTCTGCCTTGTCTAAAGCAGCTAAAAGCGGGGCAGTATTACCAATTATTAAGGCTTGGTGCTCTAATTCTAATGCTTTTAAATCGGCTTTTTTTATAGCCGATTTGATTGAACTATCCCAGTGTAGGCCAAATTTTTGAGCTATAACTGTTTCAAAATTTGTTTCTAGCGTTTTATAGCCAGCTCCTAATAAATGCTTTAATGGGCTAATTACGTCTCCTAAATAGGCTTCGGGGGCATCGTGCAGTAACCCTTCAAGCTCATTGCCGCCGAAACTTTCACCCACCAAGCTCATTACTAATACAGAATGTTGAGCTACAGAAAAAAATACGTTGCTATGCCCAGCAAAGCGGCAAATACGGCTTAGTGCTGTAGCTATATCATCTAAGTAAATCTGATCTTCGGATGGGTTTACAAGATCAATGGTATGCCCAGTATGGGTGTTAAATTTTCCGAGGTGAGTGCTCGTAACTGGAATATAGTTGGTTAATGTAGAGTTCATGAGTGGTTTTTAAGTGGTTAAAGATTGCCTTCAGTGTATAGGTGAATACCAAGTACTGGAGGACTTTGTGGTTATATTATACTTAGGTTGTTTGCAACTCTTCTTTTTTTGCTTCAACAAAAAAGCTTTCTTCTTGCACAACATCAATGAATAAGCCTTTTTTAATTTCATTAAATCCATCTTCTTTACTAAGCGCAATTATGCTATCCTTATCAAGTTCCGCCTTGGTTCTAACCAAATCGGGAAATAATTGTACAGCTAATTCAGTGATGCCCTCCCAGCTAAATCCTTTGCTTTTTGTAACTTTCGGAGTGCCTGTTCTAAAACCAATTACAGTGTGCAATAGCTCAATGCTTTTCTTTTTGCCCCAACTTTCTTTCTGTTCATCAGCAAAAACATGCAATATTTTCTGCGGCTCCACTAATCCGTCTTGCAGCTCAGTAATATCATCTTGATACTTGCTTTTAATCTTATTAATCTCATCGTTCATTTTAGCCTGAATTTTATCAAGCTTAGTGGTATTTTGTGCAAATAGCTCACTTGCATCTTGCGCTTGTTCAAGCGTTACATTACTAATTACTTTTGTTTTAATTCGTGTCATGCTTTGTTATTTTTTATGTTTAAAATTTGATTTACTTTTTTGTGATACCTACTTGGTGGGGGCATATTTATTTCATCGTACAGGTAAACCGATAGCAGCAATAGAATTGCCCACGTAATGAGTACTAAACAAATGATGCAGGTTAAGGCTGTCATATTAATTGTATTGTTGAGCAACCTCTACACTTATCGCATGTAGCTTATTGCCCAGATAAGTAATTGGGTTATTAAAATAATCTGTGTAAAGAACTCTAAGCGCAATAGCCTGTGCTGGTGTAAGTGTAATACCAAACTCGGTTTTTGGCTTTAATAGCTTTATAAAAACCCGATCTTTTATTTCACCTAAAATTGCAAAATGCAGCCTATCATCATCGCAACTAACATCTTTAACAATCAGTTGCTCTATGCAGGTTATTAAGCATTCGGCAAACTGCCGCTTCATCGTGCATTTATATGGTCGCATCCACTGGCTCATTAAATAAGTGTTTTACAGGGTTATAAAATCTTAAGAAATATTCATCTTGCACATGCAAAAAATCGTAGGCCGAATTAACGCCTTTAAGTACTGTAGTATGATCTCTTACTCCTAGTAGTTCGCCAATTTTAATCAGCGATATTTTTTTAAAATTTATGCGGGCATACATCCATAATATTTTTCGCATTACTGGTAAAGATTCTTCCCTGCCACCGTCTCTAATATCCTCTATACTTACCTGCCATGTATTTAAAAACGGTTGCCACTTTTTTAGTAATATGTCTTTCTCAGAGGCATTAAATTCACGAACAAAAAGCTGAACTGTAACACCCGTTTTTGCTAAAATTTCATCCTGTGATTTTAAAATGACCTCATGAATTAGTAGGTAATGTTTCTTTATTATCGGGTTCATACTACCTCCATTTTTACAAGTTCACCAATCATTTTTTTATAGGCTTCGCCAAGTATAATGCTGTTGGGGGCTATCTCCATCGCAAGCATTTTAGGATCATGAGCATGCATGTATAGCAATCTTTTATTACTTATGCTTAACTTATCTAACTGCTGTTCAGAATCAATCATGTAAGCAAAATCTCTATTGTGCCATTGGTTTTTCCACCAATTCCAAAATAGTTTATGTTGCAATAATTCATCAATGCCTTGTGGGTCATTGCTTATATAATGTTGTAAATACAAACAGCCGCACTTGTATTGAAACTCGCCATATTCTAAATCTGTCCAGTTCAGTAATCTGCATATAACTAATTTCATTAATGATGCATCTCTTATTCGCTCCTGTACGTGTGTCATTAGCTTACATTTTTTAGGTTAGAGTACATTTCCTTTGCAGCTTTCTTTATGTAATTCCGATCAATACGGCGCAAATCGCCTTGGTACTCGTTAAATATTCTGTTCACATCTTCTACCTCAGTAATTCCGTTTACTTCGCATAGCTGAACTACCTCTTTTTTATCGGTTCCGTTAAGTGCAATAAAGCGGCGACCAATGCGGCTTTTAATTTCCTCAAAGCCTTTCTTATTTCGATTAATGCCTTTATCTATGCGGCCAACTATGACAGGCGTAGAGGTCCACACAATGCCGCAGATGCCATGTAGTTTATTATATAGTGTAATAAAGAAGTAAAGCACTTCATCCTTCAATTTATCTACCTCATCTAAAATAATTAACGGACGTTCCTGTTTGCGCAATTGAGCAACCACTTCATTCATTAGTTCGTAAATATTCATACCCGCAGCCGAACGACCCATAGACTGGAGGAGCTCAACCAAAAAGTATTTTTTATTCCAATACTCAGCGCACTCTAAGTAGTACACATTTTTAGACTTCATTTGCTCGGCGTACCATTTGCTAGCGTAGGTTTTTCCGCTCCCAGCTTTGGCGGTTATTGCAAAAGTTTCACCATGCTCCTTTGCAAGGCTGAGGTACAGAATAACCGTGTTAAAATCCTGGGTTTCTACCATTTTACTGCGGCGTTCGTTCCAACCAATTTGCTTGCCTAGCGTGCGCCACATAGAATCGCTAATGCCATTCCATCGGTTGTTTAAAATGTTAATGCCAGTTGCTTCGCTCACTCCGTTTAATAATGCGAAGGCTTGCTTTTGGCTACCATACCCTTGTACATAATTGTAAAGAAGGGAAGTGATTTCTTTTTTTTGATCAAGGTTCATACATTTGTGGTTAAGTGGTTAATTACTAATTGTGGTTAACTAGCCCTAGCGAGTGGTTTCGCTGGGGCATTTTTATTTACATTTTATCAAGTTGTTCAAATGGATCATATTCGCCCAAATCTGCCCGTTGATATTCTAGCTCAGCCATTTGTTTAATCTCTTTTGTTAATACCTGTGCTTGCAATAAGCTTGCACTATCAATGGCACTTCTTTCAATAATTGTATCTCGCTCATCTTTTTTCGCAGCAATAGATGCGATATGTTTTCTTTTTAAGTCCAACTTTGTATAAAGTAGCCCACGTTCTCCATCTTTATAATCGGCAATTGCACTACTCATTTTATCAAATTCTTTTGCAACAAATCGTAAGCTTGCACCATCAGTTACAAGTACCTTGCTGTAATCGTAAGGGTCATAAATAACCTGAACAGTTTTACCTACATTTTGCAAATACAATTCATCGGGTATATCGTAAATAAATTGTTTTCCATCCAGCGTTACTCTAATGCCACCATTAGTAATTGTATTAGTGTAAGTATGATGTTGGCCAAAAAGGTGTAGCATTCTTGCATCGCTAATTTGATGTTGCTGGCTCAACTCACTTTTTTTAAAGTTCTCTATCCACATTTGTTGCTTAGGCTTGTTGGTTTTACTATCGGGCAACATGCGCATGCGCTGTATAAAATCTTCAATATATTGTACACCCTCATCAAGGGTTGGAAAGCTTTTTTTAATCAATTCTAAGTTGTCACGATTAATTCTTTTCGTAGAAGTAATGTTGGCACCCGCATAATTCGGGTACATTTTTAGAACTTGATGCCAGGTGGTACCAAAAGCACGTTCGATGAATTTTGCCCTTGCTACTTTAGCAGTTGCGGGAGTAAAAGTTGCAAGGCTGCTGTAAAATGGCTCTAAAGATTTTATTGCCCAATGATCTGTTTGAATTTGATCCATTAAATACCAGCCACCAGTTAATTCTTTTATATGATGCATAGCATCTAAGTAGGCAGCTTTCACCAAATCAACAGTAACCGTTTCACCGTAGCTATACCCTAATATATAATCGTTGTGCGCATCCATTACAACAATTAATTTGTAGCGGAAGTAATGGTTTGTTTTGCCTTTCCTGTCTTGCCTAAAATATAAATCCAAATCGTTATCATCAGAGCCAATTAAAAGCATTGGTGCAGAGGGTCGGTTACGGTGAATTATCTTACCGTATTTATTGTACCATGCAGCGTTACCTTCTCTTTGCGCTTGAAGTGAGAAGTAATTTTTTCTACGGTGTACCCCAACTGTAGCAGGATCAATTGGCAAATAATTATTGGCAATAGCCCATTGGTTGTACACTTTACAAATAATAACATCATCATGCTGGTTAGGGTGGGCAATTAATTCTAGTAATACGCTACTACTTACATCGTCTTTAATTTTTGCGGCAAGCTTGTTACCAAAACGCCAATCAACTAAACATTCATAACCCTTCTCCTGGTATTCAAGCATTTTTGTACGCAAACGTTGGTAGCTGTTAGGAAGATCGATGTTTTCGGTTTTTATTAAGTCAATTGCATGAACCCAAAACGAATCAATGCTAAGGCCAAGTTGTTTTTTCAAAAGCTTTTTATCGGTCATTACTTCGGCAAGCATATTCAACCATTGAGCTGCTTTAGTATAACGTGTTACATGTTCATCGGACAGGTTTTTATCAGAATCATACCTATAATTTAAAAAGAACTCCTGGGCCTTATGATCAGTTTTTACCAACTCCCTAATTGGAGCTTTTGCAACAAACGAATAGCAGTCGTTAAAGTATTCATTCAGCTTATTCTTATGTTCGGCTCGTAGCGTTTCAAACTTTACCAAAGGCTTGCGCTTATCGGAAGGATCAGCCATCATTTGCCAATTTGGGCCATTGCGTAGGTTCGATTTTTTAATTGAATCAGCTCTCCATCCAGCTAAAATGAAGTCGGCATATTCAATCCAAAGTATATTGTCGATTGTCTTCATATTAGAATTTCACAGCTTTTTTTACGGCAGCAATCAATAAATTGTCCTGTTCAATAATTTCCATGTAGGTAGCAATAATTGCTTCGTTTTCTCTTTCTCCCCTCATTACCTTTCTAACATAGTTATCAGTTACCCCATGTATATCGGCTACTATTGTAGCCACGTCCCTTCTTTTTGTGCTGCGCTGTATAGTTTTTTCCATACTTTTAATCCCTGTTATTTTGTCCCGCTTATCGGTACATCAAATATATGAACGTTTTTTTGGAGTTTCCAAATAAAGTTTCAAATTATTTTAAAATGAGCAACTATTTTTTCAAGTCGAACCTTAAACTATTACGAAAAAAAATGCGTATAACTCAATCAGAACTTGGGTTTAAGCTACATAAAACGCATACATCTATTGGCAACTGGGAGACAGGTTTTAATGAGCCAAGCATGGAGGATTTAACGAAAATTGCAACTATTTTTGGAATTTCAATTGATAAATTAATTAATTCAGATTTATCCAATGTCCACCTAAATGAAAATGAGGTAGCTGAAAAAAACAGGCAAAATGTCCACCTAAATGTCCACCCAAGTGTCCACCTAAGTGGCAAAAAAGAGAGTAAATATGTTGCTAAAAACGAGAAATTATCAATGTTAGAAGAACCTTTCGAGAAGGGTAATTCAGGCCAAAAACTAGCCGATGCTATGGCTTTAGCTATAAAAGCATTAGAGGCATTAGAGCGAGCAAATTCACGCCTAGAGCGGGATTTAATCAGATTAGAGGAGGAAAACGCCCGCCTAAGGGCTGAAATTCCGAAGATTGGTAAGAAACTGGCACCTCCACAAGCCAGGGCAGGATAAGGGTTAACCCAAAATTAACCTAAATGGAACGTTTCGTTTTTTTGTAGATTGTGGTCTAAATCCGCTGAAAGCCACGTCAGTTGTGCATTTTTCGCACTTTTTGTGTGTATTAGTTTTTAATCACTTCGTTTTACCCCCCTTAATTGTGTGCAAAGATAATTACGATGCTAAA
>JAAFJB010000037.1 GCA_013297995.1 Chitinophagales bacterium
TGTAATGAAGGGTATTTTAGACGTAGTAAGAGATCGGTATGATTTTATCATTATTGACTGCTCTCCTTCTCTGGGTTTAATTACGGTAAATTCTTTGGTGGCTGCTGATAGTGTTATTGTTCCCGTTCAGTGTGAATTTTTTGCTTTGGAAGGGTTGGGTAAATTATTAAACACCATTAAAATTGTTCAGAATAGACTAAACCCCGCATTGCAAATTGAAGGTATTTTAATGACCATGTACGATGGCAGACTTCGCTTGTGTAATCAAGTAGTGAGTGAAGTAAGAAGGCATTTTGACGATATGGTTTTTGCTACCATTATTCATCGGAATACCCGATTAAGTGAAGCCCCAAGTGTAGGCAAACCCGTTATTTTATATGATGCTGAAAGTAAGGGATCAGTGAACTACCTCAACCTTGCAAAAGAAATTTTGCAGAATAATGGGATGACTAAAATTTCTAATCAGGAAAGAATAATTCAATAATTTTTTTTTGACCTAAAAATTTATTCCTGTAAAATGATTAATTGTTATTAAAAAATGAGTACGCCTAAACAAAATAAAGATTTAATTGGTAAGGGACTACGCTCCTTACTGCAGAATATAGATGAGGATCTGAAAAATACAACGGGCAGTTTAAAGTCCACCGTTGTAGACCAAGCAACTACCAGCAACCGAATTAGTTTAACGGATATATTGGTAAATCCCAAACAGCCTCGCAGAGATTTTGACGAGCAGGCCTTGCAAGAATTGGCCAATTCCATTAAAACGCACGATATAGTTCAGCCCATAACAGTAAGCAAACTGCCTTCTGGAAAATACCAGTTAATTGCTGGAGAAAGAAGATTTAGGGCAGCAAAATTGGCTGGCTTAAAAGATGTACCCGCCTATATTCGTCAAGCCAACGACCAACAGCTTCTTGAGCTTGCTTTATTAGAAAACGTGCAACGTGAAAACCTGAACGCAGTTGAATTGGCGCTTAGCTTTAAGCGGATGATGGAGGAGCTGGACTATACGCAAGAACAGGTTGCAGAAAGAATGGGTAAAGAAAGAACTACCGTTACCAATTATATCCGTCTCTTAAAATTACCCCCAGATATACTTGCGGCCGTTCGCAACAATAGCCTGACTATGGGACATGCTCGGGCGCTGGTAAATATTGATACCATTGACAAGCAACTCTATGTATTTAAAGAAATTCAACAGAAAGAACTCAGTGTAAGGCAGACTGAAGAATTGGTGAGAAAAATGTATAAGTCAGACAAGTCCACTGCTGCCCCAGTAAAAACAGATCTGCCACCCGCTTACCAAAAAATTGAAGATAATTTGGCTTCTCATTTCAGTACCAAAGTAAAAATGGTGCACAATAAAAAAGGTTATGGAAGTATTAATATTGAATATTATTCGTTGGATGAATTAAACAAGCTGCTAGATTTGATGAATATTACCGTGGGTTGAGTTTATGATAAAAAAGCAATTTACCATATTATTATTGTGCTTAGCAGCGAGTTTATTTGTACACGCACAAACCAATATTGATAGCCTCAATAGAAGCAAGTTTGTTGTATCGGTTGACCAGCAATCTACCACCCCATTTTTTGATTCTTTATCTTATAAAAAAAAGATACGAGATTCTGTTCGGCAAGCCAATCACAAACCAAAAATAGCTACCAGAAGATCGGCCATGATCCCTGGCTGGGGGCAAGCTTATAACAAAGAGTACTGGAAAATCCCCATCGTATATGGTATATTAGCAATACCTACCGTAGCTTACTTTTACAACACCACTTATTATAACAGAACTAAGTTTGCTTATGAAGCTCGGTTTAAAGCACAAAATGGCAATTTTAGTGATACAGCAAATATCCACCCTGAATTAAAAGGGTTGAGTATTGGCTCATTGCAGAATTATAGAAATTCTTTTAGGAGAGATCGCGACTATTCCATTCTTTGGTTTATATTGGCATGGGGGCTACAAGTGGCAGACGCTACTGTATTTGCGCATTTAAAGCATTTTGATGTGAGCAATGATTTGAGCATGCAGGTGAGTCCACAATTTAATCCTGCAACCAGAACGCCTTCCATAGCATTAAATTTTAACTGGAGAGAGCGACCCAAAAAGCCTATCAATATCACCCGCTAATAATTAACCCTATCTAATTTAAAATTGTATGAATATTGCCTTAATTGGTTATGGTAAAATGGGCAAAGCAATAGAACAGATTGCAATAGAAAAAGGCCACCAGGTTGTTTTGAAAATTGACCTGAATAATGAAGCTGATTTTACCGCAGAGAATATGGCAAAAGTACACGTGGCCATTGAATTTACGGGTCCCCATAGCGCCCTCGCCAATTTAAAAAAATGCTTACTATTGGGTGTTCCTGTAGTATGTGGCTCAACAGGTTGGCTTGATAAATGGGACGAAATTGTTTCACTTTGCCAAGAAAAAAACGGTTGTTTAATCTACGCAAGCAATTATAGTATTGGGGTTAACTTATTCTTTGAAGTGAATAAATATTTAGCCAGTTTAATGAATGCTTATACCGATTATGATGTAATGCTGAAAGAAATTCACCATACAGAAAAAAAAGACGCACCCAGTGGTACTGCTATTTCATTGGCAGAACAGGTTTTGGAGAGAATTAATCGAAAAAAAGGATGGAGCAATACGGTAAATATCAATAATACTGTTCCATTAAATATTATTTCGGAGCGAATAGATCCTGCCCCGGGTACACATCATGTAAAGTACAGTTCTTCCATTGATGATATTGAAATCATACATACCGCGCACAATCGTATTGGATTTGCGGGTGGTGCGGTGAAAGCTGCCGAATTTGCTTTTAACAAAAAGGGCATTTTTGGCATGAAAGAAGTAATGGGTTTATGATGGTACCATAAAAATAAATACCTTAGTATTGCAAGTAGGAAAGTTTAATGGAATAGAGAACCAATTATTATACCTAAATTATGCTCTCAAAAAAAACCCAATATGCATTTAAAGCGCTCACTTATATGGCTGAGCAAAAAAATGATGGGCCTTTTTTAATTGCTGATATTGCTGTAAAGAAAAAAATTCCCATCAAGTTTTTAGAGACCATTTTATTAGAGTTGAAAAAAGCGGGTTTACTTGCCAGCAAAAAAGGGAAAGGTGGGGGTTATTTTTTTAATCAACCACCTGCTACCATTAAATTATCGGCTGTAATGCGTTTGATAGAGGGTCCTATTGCGCTTCTGCCTTGTGTAAGCCTCAACTTTTATGAAAAGTGCGATGATTGCAATGAAAAAAAATGTGGCCTAAATAAAATTATGATACAGGCCAGAGATAGCACCTTAAATATTTTAGAAAATAAAACCATAGAAGATTTAAAAAACCATTAATCACTTTACAATCAATCAAATGAAAAAAATTATCTTACTCCTACTCTGCTTCCCAATGTTGATAGCCAATGCGCAAAAATTAATTGGCGGAAGTAATATTGTAAAAATGAACCTATCTTCTTTGGCGTTGAAGAACTATCACTTTACATACGAAAGGCATATTTTTAAAAATATATCATTCTCGGTAAGTTATAGAAGCATGACCAAAGGACCAATCCCTTTTCAGGCTCAATTTGAAGAAGCCATTAATAGCACAGATATTAATTTTAGCAAGTTCGAGATTGGCAATACCGCCATTACGCCAGAGCTAAGAATTTATCTGAGTCTCGGAAAAATGAAGGGCTTTTACCTAGCACCTTATATGCGTTTTGCCACTTTCGATTTAGGCGCACCCATTAAATACACCAGTAACCTCGGTTCAAAAGAAGCAGTATTCAGTGGTAAAATAACTTCTACCAGTGGCGGATTAATGATTGGCTATCAATTTCAACTGTTAAAAAAATTAGTACTCGATTTTCAAATCATTGGTGGACATTATGGTACCAGCAAGGGCGACTTAAATTTTGCTGCTACACTTAGTGAATTTGAAAGACAAAGCTTAGAGAATAATATTAAGAATATTGAAGCCGAACCGTTTAAATTAGCCCCTACCGTAACCAATAATGGTGCTCAAATAAAAACAGATGGCCCTTGGGCGGGTATTAGGGGGCTTAACTTGGGTCTTGGTCTAAGGTTTTAGTAACGTTAAGATTATTGAACATATCATCCGTCATTTTTTGCAAATCGTATTGGGGCTTCCAGCCCCAATCTTTTTTAGCTACCGTATCATCAATGCTTTGGGGCCAACTATCGGCAATGGCTTGTCGCGAATCTGCCTTATAAAGCATATTAAAATCTGGCAAATGCGTTTGAATGCTTTCTGCAATTTCTCTGGGAGAAAAACTCATGCCCGAAATATTGTAAGCCGTTCTAATAGATATATTTTCGGCGGGTGCATTCATTAATTCAAGTGTAGCTCGAATGGCATCGGGCATATACATCATGGGTAAATAAGTATTTTCACTTAGAAAACAATTGTATTTATTATGATCCAACGCTTCTTGATAAATTTCAACCGCATAATCGGTAGTGCCGCCACCGGGTGCTGACTTATAGCTGATTAAACCGGGATAGCGAATGCTTCTCACATCTACCCCATACCTATTAAAATAATAATTACACCAAAATTCACCCGCATATTTACTAATACCATAAACAGTAGATGGTTCAATAATGGTTTGTTGGGGACAATTTATTTTGGGTGAACTGGGACCAAAAACGGCAATACTACTGGGCCAATATACTTTGTGCAATTTTTCTTCCCGGGCAATATCCAATACATTCAGCAGTCCCTGCATATTTAAATGCCATGCAAGGTTGGGATTTTTTTCACCTGTTGCCGATAATATAGCTGCCAATAAATAAATCTGGGTAATATTCTGCCGAATCACTTGAACGTGTAACATTTCTTTATTCATCATGTCGAGACTCACATAAGGCCCCGTATCTTTCAAGAGCGGGTTCTCTTCGCGTAAGTCAGATGCTACTACATTATTATTCCCATACTGCTTGCGTAAGGCGAGGGTTAGTTCAACCCCTATTTGTCCCGAAGCACCAATCACCAATATTTTATCTTTTCGTAAAGGCATAGCCATTGTTTTGTAAAGCAAATATAAGCAGGTGATTGACTAACTAATTGAGAATAGATTGCCAATAGCCGCTATTTGTTTATTTTTACAATTCATATAATAAGCTAAAAATAATTCTACATGCTACCCTCCTATTTACAAGATCTTTTCAAGCACCAGCAATACAATCCCGAGACTTTTTTTTTAATAGCTGGCCCTTGTGTGGTAGAAAGTGAAGAGCTGGTAATGGAAATTGCAGATAAAGTTTACCATACTTGTAAGCAATTGGGAATTCCCTATGTATTTAAAGCCAGTTATAGAAAAGCCAATAGAACCAGCGCCAGTTCATTCACAGGAATTGGAGACGATAATGGTCTCTCTTTAATTAAAAAAGTAGGTGATACTTATCACCTGCCCACAACATCGGATATTCATGCACATGAAGAAGCTGCCATGGCAAGCCCTTATATTGATATATTGCAGATACCTGCTTTTTTGTGTAGGCAGACCGATTTATTAGAAGCTGCTGCCCTTACTAATAAAATAGTAAATGTAAAAAAAGGTCAATTTTTAAGCGGTGCTTCTATGAAGTTTGCAGTAGAAAAAATTCAGCAGGCGGGCAATCAAAAAATACTACTTACTGAGCGAGGAACTACATTTGGCTACCAAGATTTGGTAGTAGATTATAGAAATATTCCCATCATGCAAGCCCATGGTACTCCCGTAGTGATGGATTGTACGCATTCGCTACAACAACCCAATCAAACCAGCGGCGTAACTGGTGGAAACCCTCAAATGATTGGCACCATTGCAAAAGCGGCGATTGCTACTGGGGCAAGGGGACTATTTATTGAAACCCATCCCAACCCTGCTTTGGCCAAAAGCGATGGCGCAAATATGTTACCGCTTCATTTATTACCTGAGTTACTTGAAAAACTAGTGGGCTTGCGAGAGGCAGTTGTAAAATACGGCGGCTGATATTTTTGTTAAAAGCTGCATGGTAACTGTTAAGATATACGGCACAATGATTGCTTATAATAATCAATCAATTAATTTTATTAAAATTCCATTTATGATAAAGTATTTATTTGTTGGGTTATGCAGTTTTTTAATGGCCGGAGCAATAAAAGCACAAACGCTAGAAGGGTTATTGAATAAGTCAAAAAAAATAATAGCTAATAAGTCGCCCAATAATGGCACCAATGAAATTGCAGCAGGGTTGAAGCAAGCTTTATCAATAGGAGCAGAAAAAGGAGCCAATCTTTTATCTCAAAAAGATGGTTTTTTTGCCAATGCAGCATTAAAAATATTGCTGCCGCCAGAAGCACAGAAAGTAGAATCTACTTTGCGTTCTATTGGTATGGGAAAGCTGGTAGATGATGCAGTACTGAGTATGAATAGAGCAGCGGAAGACGCATGCAAAAATGCAGCACCTATTTTTATAAATGCCATTAAAGAAATGAGTGTAACAGATGCTTTGGGCATTTTAAAAGGCAGTGATACAGCGGCTACTGTTTATCTGCAACAAAAAACCACTGCTCCATTAACGAGTGCATTTAGGCCAGTAATAGAAAGCTCATTACAGAAAACAGAGGCAACCAAATACTGGAATACACTGGTAAGTGCATACAATAAAGTGAGTTTTAAAAAGGTGAATCCCGATTTAGCGGCTTATGTAACAGAGCGATCTATGGGTGGAGTTTACCAACAGATTGCGTTGGAAGAAAAAAATATTAGGAAGAACCCTATTGCAAGAACCACTGATTTATTAAAGAAAGTATTTGCCAAATAATGCTGCTAGGCTTTGGCAAAAATACCGTCTAAATTATTGGTCTTTTTCACAATGCTTCTAATTTGCATATCCAGTTCATTGGCGCTTTCAATAAGGTGATCGAAGATTTCTTTGTTGTGAATGGAGTTGCTGCCATTTAACACTTCAATTACACCAAGAATATTGGCCAAGGGGCGACGTACTTCATGTGATTGAATAAAAGCAATATCTCTAAGTACTTTATTTTGGGTTTTAAGTTTCTCTTGCACAATAATATCATCAGAAATATTTCTGTTGGTTCCAATTAAACGCAGCACTTTACCAGAACGTGATTTTTTAACTATTGCATGAGATTCAATATGTCTTATCTTACCATTGGGCATGGTGATTCTATAAATGGCCGAGTCTATATCTTTATTTCCTGCTGCCAGATCGCCAATAATTTCCTCCATCATTTTTAAATCATCTGGATGCATGGCAGTGCGCCATATTTTTTGGGGGGCAAAAGGGGTATTTTTTTCGAATCCATAGAGTTCGAACATTTTTTCATCCCACACAATTTTCTTGTCTTTCAAGTCAATTTCCCAGATACCAATTTGTGCAGAGTCGGTAGCAAGGGTTAAGCGTTGTATCAACTCATGCTGCACTTGTTGCGCTTGTTTTCTACGAGTAATATCATTCTCAATACTCATGAAGCCAATATGGGTATTGGTTTCATCAAAAAGTGGCTGACAATCTACTTCAAGCCAAATGGATGTTCCATTTTTTGTTTGTATAAGAAACTCTTCCTTAAAAGCTATTTTATTAAGCAGTGCTTGGTGGAGTCTATTTTTTAGCCGTCCATCAGCTTTTGTATCTTCTAGTGAGAACCCAATTTTTTTATGCTTAACGTCTTCCAAAGCAAACCCAGTAATTCTGGTAAAGCCTTCATTTACCCAAATAATATTAGCGTCTTTATCGGCAATAGAAACCGAGTTGGTAGTATTATGTGCAACCAATGCAAGACGCTTTACTTCATCCTCGCTTTTTACAAGAGCCGCTTGCATTTCTATCTTCTCATTTTGAAGAGAGTGCATATTTGCCGTAAGTTCTTGGGTTTTATGGGTATTATTTTCGGTAGTGGTAATATCGTGACCAACAGACATAATACCAACAATATATCCTTGTTCATTTTTCACTGCCGATATTTCCCATTGGGTCCAGAAATAATCGTTTTTATCACTGGCTTTTCTAACCACAACGGTGGTATGTTTTTCGGGGTGGCGAATACATTCGCGAGCCGCTTGATTGCACAGCCGAATATCATCAGCAAAAACAGTATCGGAAAAATGGTGATTAGAAAGGTCTTTAGATAAATCAGAAAACTTATGTTGGAATAAAGGATTTACATATTGAAAACGCCCCTCAAGGTCAGTGATGACCACGGAGAATATCAATGAATTCAATAACTGCTCTGGAAGCAGATGATCTACTTTCAAAAGAGGCATAGTTGTTTACAATTATACCAATATACAATTGAATGAACCAATTGTATAAGGGCCGGATTATTTTACACTACTGAATGTGCATTCAGTACTCAAGGGGGAAAGGTATTACATTATTTTGATCTGGCTACAATCTACGCCATAAATACAAGGTAGTTGGTAGGAAAATAAAAAGGCCCAAATGGGCCTTTTTAACAAAAATCCGTACCAATTAAATATCAATAGCTTCGCCATAAGCTGCGGCAGTAGCTTCTTTCAGCCCTTCACTCATAGTTGGGTGTGGGTGTACCGCATTTAAAATTTCATGAGCCGTTGTTTCTAGTTTACGAGCTACCACAGCTTCTGCAATCATTTCGGTAACATTGGTGCCAATCATATGGCAGCCAAGAAATTCACCGTATTTAGCATCATAAATAACTTTTACAAAACCTTCGGTAGCACCTGCTGCACTAGCTTTACCGCTGGCCATGAATGGAAATTTACCCACCTTAACTTCAAAGCCCGCATCTTTTGCTGCTTTCTCAGTGTATCCAACGCTGGCAATTTCTGGAATACAATAAGTACATCCAGGAATATTATTATAATCCATTGCTTCGGGAGCATGATGGAATTTCTTTTCTATATAACCAATATGTTCCGCAGCATTAATACCTTCTTTAGCAGCTACGTGTGCAAGGGCTTGACCGGGAGAACAATCTCCAATAGCATAAATACCTGGCACAGATGTTTGCTGGTATTTGTCTACCACTACTCTACCTTTTTCGGTTTTAATGCCATTCTCTTCTAGCCCTATATTTTCAATATTAGCAATCACACCCACCGCACTTAATAAAATATCTGCTTCCAATATAATGGTAGAACCATCTTGTTTTTTCACGAGTGCTTTTACGCCATTACCACTGGTATCAACCGATTCAACAGAAGCGTTGGTCATGATATCAATCCCTTGCTTCTTGTATTGCTTCTCCAGTTCTTTAGAAATATCTTCATCTTCAACAGGAACAATGCGTGGCATGAATTCCACGATGGTAACTTTAGTGCCCATGCTATTGTAAACATAGGCAAATTCAACCCCAATAGCACCACTACCCACTACAATCATAGTTTTGGGTTGATCGGGCAGAACCATGGCTTCTCTGTAGCCAATTACTTTCTTACCATCTTGTGGAAGGTTGGGTAATTCGCGGCTTCTTCCACCGGTTGCAATCACAATATGTTTAGCTTCTACTATTTGTTTAGAGCCATCTGCTGCAGTAACTTCAACCTGACCTTTTGCTTTAATTTTACCGTAGCCCATCACCACATCAATCTTGTTCTTTTTCATTAAGAACTGAACTCCTTTACTCATTTTATCGGCAACACCGCGACTTCTTTTTACAACTGCGCCAAAATCGTGCTGAACACCCGTAGCATTAATACCGTAGTTGGCACTATGTTTCATGTATTCATACACTTGCGCGCTTTTAATCAACGCTTTGGTAGGAATGCAACCCCAGTTGAGGCAAACACCACCGAGACTTTCTTTTTCAATAATCGCCACTTTAAATCCAAGCTGAGAAGCGCGAATGGCTGCGGGGTATCCACCAGGACCACTACCTAATACAATTACATCATATGCCATGACTAAATATTAAATTAAATTGATAAATAAATACTTGCGGGTGCAAAAATACTATGTTTATTCAAAGAATATGCGAATGGTCTGGTAAAACCATTTATTTCCATTAGATACTCCAGATTGCTGCATATGTTCATTGTAGCCTTGGAGGCCAAAGAGCCCCGCCATATTGCCATTTCTAAGGGCAATTTCAAGGTAACCTGCCGAATTAAACCAAGCCATTTTTTCGTGTTCGGGAACGCCTGCATAATTATTACTTATTTTTTCAATGGTTTCATTTCTTTTAAACATGATTTTAAATCTTCGTCCTTTTCCATGTTCTTCAAAATCTTTTTGGGTGATATTGATCACCACATTTTCAAAATTATCTATGAAAAGAATCTGGCCTTCAATCCAATCAGGCCCCACTGTGGGTCTTAAAGGATACTTTTCAACCATTTCGGAAGTAAGCGCGCCTGCGGCAGAAAGTGTACCATACTCTTCAAGCTTATAGATAGCCGCTGCCAAATCACCAGTAATGGCAAGCATATTGGCATTGGGGGAAATAGGTACACGAATTACTTCATCGGGCTTTTGAGCCATGATCATGGTAATTAACCCATTGTCTGCACAAATAATATATTGTTGGTTGTAACGAGCAATTAAAAAATAATCAAAAGATGATTCAAATACGTTAACGAGCACTAGGTGATAAGTACCTGGCGGATAAAATTTAAACGCATTGTCGCAAGTATAGGCAGCTAGCGGCAAGTTGGTTTGAGAGAGGTAATGGGTAATATCTGCAATATTCAAGCTGGGCATGAGTTGCAGGAACTGACCCTTGATGGCGCCAACGATAAAATCGCGTTGGCCAATATCTGTTGTAAGGGTAAGTATGGGCATGCTCACTCATAACGAAAGAGCAGCTTGTATTATTTCACCAGCTCCTCATTTTTAAAGAAAAATTTACGCACCAGCTTATCAGCTAATGCAGGAAAAAATCGGTTGAGAAATACGGTTTGCATCCCTTGAAAAGTAAGCACTAGTGTTCGCTTTCGTTTTGCAATGGCCTCAATGATATGGATGGCGCACTTATCGGCAGGCATCATTTTACCTTCATTCATAGTAGATTCACCCTGGGCGTTGCCTTTATTATTCAAAGCCACATTTCTAATATTAGAAGTAGTAAAACCGGGGCAAACCCACATAATATTGGCCCCAGAATGGAGTAGTTCGGTGCGCAATGCTTCAAGCCATCCATTCACCGCATATTTGGAGGCGGAATAACCGCTGCGGCCGGGCAAGCCTCTGTATCCAGCAATAGAAGAAACACCCACAACCGTGCCTTTATTTTTAACAATATAGGGCAAAGCCAGTTTGGTACAATATACGGTACCCCAGAAATTAATGTCCATTACTTTGCGAATGGTATCCAGTTCAACATCAGCAACCAGAGCACGCATAGAAACCCCTGCATTGTTAATTAATATATCAATGGTACCAAATTGCCGAATTACCAGCTGAATAAAATTTTTACAGTCCAGCTCCTTGCTTACATCGGCCGTATGAATCAGCAAAGGTTTTCCGGAGTGTTGAGATTGAAGCAGGTAAAGTTTATCATAATTGCGACCACAGGTAGCAACCTTAGCACCTAATTGAAGAAACGCATCAACCAAAGCTTTCCCAATACCTTCAGAACCACCAGTAATTACAACCACTTTATTCCTAAATTCTAACATAAAAATTTGTTTAGCTGGCCACAAAATTAAGCAAAGCATTGCTCCACAATCTGATAAATAATATAAAAAAACAATAAAAATTTGCCTATGATAATTTAATCCCTATTTTTGCAACCCAAAATAAAGATATCCAACGATTCTTTATGATTCTGTAGCTCAGTTGGTAGAGCAATACACTTTTAATGTATGGGTCCTGGGTTCGAGTCCCAGCGGGATCACAAAAGCAGCTAAATTAGCTGCTTTTTTTATGCCCTTAATATAAACTGCCAACAACAGTGAGGAGCAATTATTTTCACAGGGTTCTTGCTTAATCTTTTTATCAAATATTACAATCCCAACCAAGCCGCCACCACAATTATTAAAGATTATTTGATTATAATGCTCAATAATGGCAAAAAAACTGGGGTGCTGGGTGTAAAATCTACCTTAAACAGGTTATAAAGCCGTGGTATCCTCATGGTATCCTCAATATATCCTCAATAGTAGTTCAATGAAAGTTGCATAAAACATTTAGTCCTCCAAAAAAACCACTCATTTTAGGGGCAAAAAACGCCTAGGATCCTTACTGACAAAGGAGTTGGTAGTGTTGGTACCAACACTACCAACTTTTTGAATAAACACCCTGCATAACTTTGCCTTTGAATGCATAGAACCGCCTGGCGCAAACGGGTTATTATAAACTTAGAAGGATTTTTTGAGCATAATATCACTCCGGTTGACAGAAAGGCATTAGCTCTAGAAATGGCAAGTTATGGAGTTTCGAGAGCATGTGAGTTAGTGAATGATGGAGAGACAATACCTCTGATAATAAAATCTGCTATGGATAATACTGTTGATAAGATTGATGAAGCTAAAACTTACGCTGATTGGACAAGTGCTATGTTTGTAAAATATATTTTAGAGAACAATTTAATTTAAAGAGCCAACGCACCAAATCAGGCACATGATGAAACCATCTGTAAATAAATATAACCAGTTACTCGTTAATATTGGCTCTACTTTGCAAAAAGCAAAAGAGAATGCAATAAAAGCCATTAATACTGAATTAGTAAAAGCTAATTGGGAGATTGGTAGGCACATTGTCGAATTTGAACAGCACGGAAAAGAAAAAGCTGATTACGGAAGTGCATTATTAACCAGCCTTTCCAAAGACTTAAAAACTAAATATGGTAAAGGGTTCAGTAAAAGCAATATCTATTTGTGCAGGTTGTTTTATACCAAATACCAAATA
Organism: Chitinophagales bacterium; assembly: GCA_013297995.1. GTDB lineage: Bacteria > Bacteroidota > Bacteroidia > Chitinophagales > Chitinophagaceae > Sediminibacterium. The sequence continues at coordinate 12,870 of JAAFJB010000037.1, forward strand.
CCAAATACCAAAAATTCCAGACAGTGTCTGGAAAATTGAGCTGGAGCCATTACGCAGAATTATTGACCGTTTCTGACGACTTGGCGAGGAGTTTTTATGAGAAGCAAAGCATTAAAGAAAATTGGAGTTTCCGAGAAATGAAACGGCAAATTGATTCTGCTTTATTTCAACGCTTGGCATTAAGTAAAGACAAGAAAGGCGTATTAGCTTTAGCGGGCAAAGGACATACTATAAGCACTTCAACGGATGCAATTAAAGACCCGTATGTTTTTGAATTTTTAAACATCCCAAAAGACAGTATTATTAAGGAGCATGATTTGGAGAAAAAACTTATTGACAACTTACAGAAATTTTTACTGGAACTTGGCAAAGGTTTTTCATTTGTGGCAAGGCAATTTAAAATTACAGTTGACAATGAACATAATTTTATAGACCTCGTTTTTTATCATCGCATATTAAGATGCTTTGTTCTCATTGACCTTAAAATAAAAAAAGTAAAGCATAAAGACATAGGGCAAATGAATTTTTACTTGAACTATTTTAAAGAAGAAGAAAACACAGACGGCGACAATGACCCTATCGGAATTATTATTGCAGCAGATAAACATGATTTTTTAGTTAAGTACGCAACGGGCGGACTTTCTAATAAAATATTCGTTTCAAAATATCAATTGTATCTACCTGACCAAAAAGTTTTGGAAAAGAAAGTAAAAGAAATCATTGATAGCGAGTAGCATCGCTTGGACACAATAGGCGAAGTCTCTAATACCAACGCCACCAAGTCAGGCACATTTGCAAGGCACACAAAGCCGACACACAAAAGCCAACCTTGCAAAAGAGCCTGCCTTGTGCCAACGCACAGGCAACACTCTACGGGTGGACACAGACCCACATTATAGATGCCCGAGGAGAAGGGCGAACGTACAACATTAAGCGGAGTAGAATAAATGCCCTTTAAGAATGCCCCATTATCAAGGAAGATGCTGGGGCATTTTTGCTACTTCATGTTAAGCTCACACTGGGATATGGTTCAGATTCTAGTAGGTGTATTTGTAGCTTACTTATTTCACATCTTTCAACACTTTCCACATTTCATCTGCAACAAATTGATTGCCTACTGCATTCAGGTGAACGCGATCATAAGTTAGAAGCCCTTGCTCCTCATTTTTGGGATTATTGGCTATTAAATAATTGGTGAATTGTGTTCTTAAATCTACACAGGGAATGCGATTGATTTTGGCGTAATATCGCAACCAATTGCTGTACATATTCAACTCCCCATCTTGTTCATTAGAAAAATCTTTCCGCTCCCCTATTACCGATGGCGTACATACCACTACCTTGATACCTGCTGCTTGCATTTTTATTACCATGGCTTCGTAAAACTCAGCATACTTTATAAAATCAGTTCCGGTTCCACTCAATCGCTTATGCCAAATATCATTAATACCCACATAAATCATTACCATATCGGGCTTCTTTTTCAACACATCTTCTTCCATTCGCAGGTAGAGGTCAGTAACTTTATTTCGATATACCCCATATACTAGCAACTATTAGAAGCAATGGTAATTTCACCCTCTCCTATTTAGATTCAGTTTCTGAAAAGTGACTGCATGCTTGGTATACATATCTTAAAAAACATATAACTCGTTTAAAAATCAACATCAATCTTAAAAAAATCACTCATTCCCCCATCCTTGAATACTGCTTTTAGGTAATAGGTATACGTAGTATTTCCTTTAATATTTTCATCATCAAATATTTTTTTTGATGACGGAAGAGTCGCTAACAAATTTACCTGCGCTTCGTTTCTGTTTTCAACCCTGTAAATAAGTATTTCTGAAACATCCGTATTGAATAAACTCCAATTTAATTCAATATACTTTTTCTCACGTGATATATAAGCATTTAAATTGGTGATTGTTTTTACTTTAGCTGTTACCTTAGCAGCTATATAGGTACTGATATTAGAAAAATCACTTTGTAAGCCACTACTATCAATGGTTTTAATAGCATAGGAATAAGACAAATCAGATTTAACTGTGATATCCGAGTAGCTGGTATCTGTATTAAATACTTTTGCTATTTCTTTCCAATCAGTCGCCAAGCTATCTTCATAATTTTTTCTATAAATAGCATATTCATTTACATCTTTACTATAGCTTTTTGACCATATAATTTGAATAAATTTTTTGTCATTACTTAAAGCCAAAGATTTAATTACTACCGATGCAGGGGGTATAATATCTGGCCTTAAAACCAGTACAGCATTAGACAAGGCAGATTCATTGTATTTATTATCTACAGCGGTTATTTTGTAATATACTGTTCTATTAAGTTGATTAAGTTTGACCTTTTCTTCAAAATTATTTTGCTTGAATGGCTCACTATTTATTGCAGTAAAACTTTTACTATTATTATTCAGCGACTTATAAATTCTATAGCCTGCCAAATCTGGTTCTGTATTCGACATCCAGACAAGTTTCACCAGTCCCGTTATATCTATACTAGACTTAACTGATATAGGTATTGATGGTGGAATAGAATCTTTAAGCATGTATAAATATGGAGCAGATTTTACTGCAATATTTGTTTTATTATTGATGGCTTTTATTATAAAATAATTGGTCTCCATTGGCTTATAGCTAAATGCCAACTGTAGTTTACCTTTTACTTTTTTAGGAGCTAAAAGTTCTGATAACTTAGTAAAAGTGCTATCGTTCCCTGTCTCCGAAACCCATACTTCATACTTTTTTACAAAAGGCTTCAATGTATCTGCAAAAGACCATGTGACTATAAATTTGCTCGCCAATGTATCTACGTCAATAATTTTGGGGGCTAATGTAAAATCTGGCTCACAAGTGCCTGCAATAATATTGCTTGGATTGCTGGATATGCCAAAAACATTTATACCCTTTATTCTGTAAAAATATTTTACTGAATTATTTACTTTACTATCTGCATGATACATCATTTTTCTGGAGGTATCAGCATCTTTATTATCTGCTTGCGTTAAAGAAGTAATAAGTGGCGGATCGGTAATTGATGTGTAATTTACACTGTCGGTAGAACGCTCTACCACTACTGCAATAAAATCATTAACTACAGGTTTAATATCCCAAGATAATTTAACATTTTTATCGCCAAACTTCGCTTCAATAAAAGGTATCGGAGGCATACTTGTATTTGATTCTACTGAAGTAATGCCTGCTGATTGAGTGGTGAGATCGGTATTGGCAACTGTAACCCTATATGTATATTTTCCCGTAGCATTTATACTGGAATCTATATAACCAGAACCGGTAAGTGAGGCTATACTTTCTTCCAAAGAAGATAATAATAAATAGAAAGCATATACTGTATTTTGATCTTCAATTGGGGTTGCCTTTGCCTTATCAAACTTTGTATTTAGTACCGAAAATGCTTTATAAGTATTTGAATTTTTACCATATTTTAAAGCTTGTAATTCAGTAATAGGCTTTAGAGGAGCAATATTTAGTTTTCTAAAAACCATGGAGTCTTTATTTGCCCGCTCAATAATATAGCCTTTTTCATTGGCTAATTGCCATTGTTGCGCATTTGCGAAAGACCAACGTAAATACACTTTATTATTTTGCTTAAAGGCACTCAGTTTTAGCTTGAAACTTTGGTTACCAGATGTTTGCGCATTAACGCCAATTAAAATAAAACAAGAAATAAATACACTAATAATTTTTTTACGCATACTATAATTAGCCATTTTTAATACTATTTATCAATCAAATTGTGTTCTACAATAAGTGCCGTACCGAACATCCACAGAAGTGCTTCCAGAGACACCCAAAACTGAATAGCTAAAAGCAACTGTACCTTGAAAATACAAAGGTTTAGGTCCCCTAACTTCCAAATTTATACTAACGTCTCCGCGAATAATTTCGGCTGTTCCTAGGTCATTTCTTATTCCTGCTCTCACAAAAGCACTGGCTCTTAACCTGCCACTACCATACCAACCATCTAACAACCCATTCACTTGATTATTACCACTACAGGTAAAATTTGTATAACGGGCAGCATCTAATTCAAAAGAAACCCGCCCCCCTACTTCTGCAAATGCCTCGCAAACTAAAAGATCTTTAGTGGCAGAAGCAGATACCTGTGAAGACATGCCAAATCTTAGTCTAAAATTCGATGCCTGACTTGCATTGCCGCTTTCACCATTGCTAACCATTAAATACATCGTTCCTTTAGACTGTATAAAATTTCCATAGTTATATTGAATGCTACAAGGATTATCTCGAGTACCAATGTTTAAATAAAAAGTATTACTAGCATAATGAAAATCTAAAGTTCCTGCTTTTTTATTACCCATGTCGCCAGAGGCCACTTCAACCCCAGCTATATCTATAGATGCATAAACATCCATAGACAAACTAAAAGAATTATTTTTTATATCTATCTTCACTACAAAATCACCCCAATAAGATGGATTTCCTTCTGGCTGAGTACCTACTCTTGTAACGCGAGTAGTTGAAGTTACAGGGCTTGCCCTATTCATTGAATCATTGATATACTTACCAGCTTCTTCAATCCATCTATTAGCAATTGCTAGTGTAGAATCATGTCCATCTATGTTTAAACTTCTATTCCTATCTTGATAAATATTTAGTGATCCTTCATTTGTGTTATTAATTAAAAATGCTGCAAAAATCTCCTTGTTTGCTTGCATATACAAACTTTTATCGCGAGACGCTACATTCAAATTACTTAATTGGGTGACTAGATTGGCATTTATTGACCTATCACTATAAGAAGATGGAACACCACGACCAGTTGCCATTGATATCTGATTGTATCTTAAGACATAGGCATTATAAGCAAGATCTATATTATCATTCAACGCTTTTAATCTCGAAGTTACTGTTGTTGTAATGGGCCTTCTGTAATTTCTATTAATATAATACAACTCCCTTTTACTCACTTCAATCAGTGGCCCACCGTTTGTGGCCAATGTATTTTCATTAATAGTTGCTTCATCGGCCTTAAATTGAGCTTCAAGATTGGTAAGCTCATTTGAAAACCTTACCCTATTTGCTGCAGAAGTAGCCCTATTGGCTATTAAATCTTTTAGTTCTCTAATCCTAACAAGGGCAGTATTATACCTATTCCTCAAATCAACCTGTTTGGCTTTGTAATTCCAAGCATTTACAATGGGAGCAGCCAATTCGTTGGCTGCATCAGAGGAATCAATTAGGTTTGATTCTATTGAAGATAATTGTGGATTTACTCTTTTTCGAATGCGAACTGGATTTGCTCTTCTAGCTAGTTGATTTGCGGTATTAACAATAGTTAAGGTATCTAATCTATTTCTTAACGGGTTAAAGATATTAGCAGCCTGCGTTCTCTCATTAACTCTCGCATCAATGGCGGCTTGCAAAGGGGCAATAATATTGGTTTTATAATTAGTAATACTGTCTTCAATCCTAAATCTTGGAAGAAGCACTTGCATATAATAATCGTAATGAAGTTTTACTTGTGAAATTAAAGGATAGGAGGTAGTAGTTCTTACAGTACGATCGCCAACGCTTTGGTTGAATTGAACTTCATTTCTAATAAATGTATTTCGATCTGAAGGGCTTCTAATAAAGTCTGAAAACACCTGCAATAAAGGCGGCTTGGATCCAGCTAGTTCGCCATTCCTATTCTTTAATGGTAAAGAATCGATTCTCCTGTTGAATAAAGCAATTGCTGTTTCATTAGCAGACTTCTCTGTTTTTATACTATTATTAATATTTACATTAAAACTTTCATTGGCACTTGTGAGTGCTTTAAATCCAAAAATTTGGCGTGCTCTACTTTCAGATAAATTGATACTCCACTGTGGAGAACCATAATAAAAACTATTTTCAAAATAATTACTGGCACTATCTATTGATCTATTTCTTCTTCTTAGGTTGGTAATAGAATCATTAAACGCTCTTTTCAATGTTTCTATATTTGGTATAGTTGCATTATGTACACTGTTTAAGGAGTCTCTAATTTGCGTAATTCTTGCTAAAGTCGGTTCGGTATAGTTTGCTCTTCGGGTACTAGTTGTAGCCTCACTAGGGATGAAGGGAATATTTAGTAAAGTACAAACTTGTTGCCACTCAGTGCCACACATTATATAATAACTATACCTTGATACAGAACTTCTATTGCTACCGTTATTAAATATATTTGCATAAGCATTAAAATTATTTACTAAATCACTACTACCTGGTGCAGATAAGCGTTCGGATCTAAAAATCATTCTATCTAAGATAGAATCTGGTCTTGCTTTAGCTGCTAAAGCCCTATTTGCCCGATTCGTAGCAGTATCTAAATTGGTTTTGGCAATGGCGGTTCTCCTACTAAAATCTACAAACTCATTATACACACTAAATGTGTCTTTTAAACTATAGTCACCCGCTTGGTCTCCACTAGATGTATAGCCCGTTGCAAAATTTGAAACATTAGAGCGTTTTTGAGGTGTCACCAGCGCAGTTTCTATTTCGTTGTTGTTACTCTCTGCCTCTGCTTCATCTAAATTTTCCTCCCTTACCCTTCTGCTTTGTTGCGACCCCTTGGTTAAAGGCGATATCCGTGATTTGTCTTCATTAGCGGGTTGCGAAAATATTTGGGCACTGCCACTTATAGATACTTCATCTAATCCCCAATTTTTATTAAAAACAAACTCTAAACCACCCCATCCAGATAATAATTCTTCTTTTACTAGTGACAAAAACACGCCAGCTCTCAGTCTAAAAAACGAATTCTCATTTGGCCTATAAGAAACACCAGATGCAGTTACTGGATATTCGGAACTTGCTGTTATGGGATCCATTTTATACGTAATACCACCACTAAAGCCTCTCAACTTTACCCCCCCAAAAATTAAAACACCAGGAGAAAATTTTACCGATGCATCTACATTAAAATAATCTAAAGTGCTACCATCCGTATTTTTTTTGGCTCCAAACATTGCCCCAGCAGTTATTTCAACCGTTTTTGCCACCGTCAACCTTATATTACCACTAAAGCCTTCCCCATAAGCAGGGCTTCTCAAAAAATCTAAAGATCCATCAATTTTCACTTGCTTGAAATCGGCATTAATATTCACTCGTCCTAACTCAAACTTAGTAAAATCATACCTACCCGTATTGGCATTATAGGTACTGTATAAGTCTATTCCCAGACCGCCACCAAACTTACCGTCTGCAAACTGCACATCTGCATCTATATGAATGCAAAAGCTGTTACTATTAGATGTTTTTCCAGGTCCTTGACCGTAAATGGCATCAAAAGCAGCTTGTGCACTAAATGATCCAATTTCTAACTCAGCTTCTGCACCAAAAGATTTAACGGTTAAAAATGGGGCAGTTTCCGTTTGCATAACTATATCTTCAACATCTATATCCCCTAATTCAAAGGTTTTTTTGAGCGGTGCTGTTTTACCTTTTGCGGCTGCCTTTTTTTCTGCTTTTTCTTCATCGGCCTTTTTCTTTATTTCACTAGGATCATATCTATCATCTGGGCCGGTTGTGAATAACCCATACGTACCAGAAAGGGTAACTTTTGGATAAAATTTATCGTTCCTTACAGCAAATTCCATTTTTATACTACTTGCATCAGGAAAAATATAACCGCGCCAGGACTTTGCTGTTAAAAAACTCACCGCATCACTCGTAATATCAAAAGCGGCAGTTGGATTTCTTAAATCGCTAGTTTTAAAAGTAGCCGTAAATGGCATGCCTCTTTCAGCAAAAGTTTCATCTTCCAGAGGTAATACTATTTTTCCAGAAAAACTGCTGCTATTGGAAACAATAGCATCTTTTTCAAAGAGCAAATTAAAGCTACTAATACTTAATGGCCAACCGTTTGCAGAACCAGCTCTTCCAGCATCTAAAGTAAGCACATCACGAGCGTTAATTTTAAAAGTGAATCCATTATTATCAATTACACCATATCCAGCGGTGGCTCTTGTTCTATTGGTTGCATTTCTTACATTAAAATACTTTGGCATTAATACATCCATACTCGTTATGCCTAAACCAGTCCATGTATTAGCCAATGAGGTGATATTTCTTCTGATATAAGCAGAAACATCTGTGCCATTAGGGTTTTGCAAAGTGGTTAAATCTACTACTGCTGTATTTATTCTAAAAAAATAATTGGGAATTCGAGCATTTCCAAATACACCTGTAAAACTCACACCATCTTTATATACATCTTCCCATTTGTTCATGGATATAGAGAAATTGTTTGAAGTGATTTTTCGATTGTCTATACGATTGAAAGTAGTAGTATCAACAGGGAAGTAAGTATCACTATTAAGTTGAATAGTCGCATTTAAGTTAATGGAAGTAAAGCCATTACAATCAAAAATAAATTGGGTTGTTTGTGAGTTGCCCGATCCATTTAAGTTTAAGGAGATAGTATTATTATTGTAATTAATATTTTGATTGCCAATTAAAGTAAGTATATTATTATTCCCAACCCCTCCTATTCGAGATAATGCTATATTACCTGCAAAATACAATTCCCCATTTGAGCCACCATTTGGCAAAACCCTTGCAAAAACTCTTGCAACAGAACTTGTACTATTAAAAGATATATTTGCAACAGCAATTTGATAAATTGTGGTATGAGGTGATATGGTTCTACTCATACCAAATGGAGTTTGCATAGCAATATTATTGGTAATATTATCTATCCAAGCATTATTCGCTGTTACCAAAGCAAATGCTCTTCTTGCAGAGTCTATTATTTGATTATTGCTTGCAATGTAAGGATTATCTAAATAAATGGAATTTGACAGCCGCTCTGGAGATTCTAAATAATTATACCTGATAGGTTCAGGTTGATTATTGATAAATAGATTTTTATTTACCAAACTATCACTTACAGGCTTCTTATTGTTTATGCCACTGTTATTTGCAAGCAGTACAATATTTATAGCCAACAGTATTATAAAGAGAATATATTTCCTAACCATTTTTAATTATATTATTGCTTATTGATAATTTGCTGAAACAAGATTAATACTTCCGGAGACTAATTTTTTATCCGCATTAATTCTAACATTCTGAAACGTTACATTTAGTTTGAATACTTTTCCGTTTAACCAAACATCGGTAATTCCTGTGCCGCTAAACGTACCCGCAGAGCCTCTTGCACTGCTCACTACAATACTATAATCACCAGCAGTGAAAGTATCATTGTCAGCAAGTGTAGCTAAATTGGTTTGGGCTATTGGTGTAATTACGGGTTTTGATCCGCAAGAAGCCTTGATGGTAGCAGCAGAAATACTTGTACTGGGTGTAGTAGTAGGAGTAACTAAGGCTTTTACACTATCACTTATACTGGTTGTTTTAAAATTATACGCAACAGATTCAGCTCGCAATCCTCCAAAACAAAGTCCAGTAATTTTTACATTGTAATTCGTACCTTCAGTAAGTCTATTTAGATTAAATGTATTATTAAGGGTATTAGAAGGAATGGGCATATCAATCCAAGTACTTGAACTTTGTGGTTTATAGGCCAAAGTAAAAGTTTGGTTGTTAGTAAATGAAGCCCAAGTAATTGTTGCATTTGTAGTTGCAATATCTGAACCAGCTAATTGTGTTGGAGCTTTACATTCAGCTACATATTTAAACGATTCTACATTAGTATATCCATTATTTGAAAATGTTGTTGAGGTAAAACCACCATTATCAATTGCTTTTGCTTGCACCCGCCAAGCATACAATTGATTACTTAATAATGGGGGATTAAAAGCATTATAGTTAAAAGTATTTGCAGTTGTACTATCTTCAAAAAAGAATTTTGGACTGCCAGTAAATGCAAGCTGGGGATTTATGGTTGTATCTAACAATCGTATTATTTGTAAAGTATATTGTACAGCACCAGTTACTGTTGATTGCCTCGGTTGCCATTGAAACAAAATATTTTGAACGCCACGTTCAATAATTACCGATTTATTTAATGGCCCATTTAAAATAGGGGGATTATTAATGGCGAAAGTAACTTTATAATTGCTCATATCACTCATTTGTAGTTTTGTTACTGCATCATACAGAACAAATCCATACGTTATGGTTGTTTGTGGAAATGAACTGGTATACTGAGCCAATGTAATTCCAGAGAGATTGGAAAAATTATATAGAGAAGCAAAATCTAAATTAGACAATTGCAAGGGACTGTTTCCAAACAATGTAAAGGGAAGGGTATTATTAATTGATCTTGTTTGTGCATTAAATATATTTGATTGAATAGTAACTCCTAATAACACATTTTGTACAGATGCATTAGAAGACTTATTTGTAATTGTAATATATATACTAGGCGTAATAGCATTATTTAAAAACTGAATACTTGTGGGAAAGGGAGGATAAATAACTGGAGAAATTTTAATCGGATAATTAAGATTGGTTTGGGCTACTGTAGTGTTTATGCTAGAGATATAAAACAATATTAGAAAAGCTACAAAGTATCTTATATGCTTATAAAAATTCATAATTTAAAAATTATAGTTATAGGTTAAACTCATTGTACTTGTGGTATTACTGGTTTGAGGAATAGTAAGCCCTCTTCGGCTTTGCTTTTGTACAATAGCGTTAAAGTTTAATACGTGTCTTTTGTAAAAAATATATGAAGCTGCTGCTTTGAAGTTAAAAATATTTACGCCCAAAACATTGGCAACAATTCTTGTAGTATTATAGCCTGATCCAATGGTAACTGAAACCCTCTTTTTAAATATCTTTTTTCCAAAATTAAAGTTTACACCAAGTGCATTTGTATTATTTGAATCTGCACCCTGACTGGTTTTACTGTAGTTTAGTCCAAAATTCCATTTCGCATCTTGTTTAGGTAAAACAGTATAATAGTTTAAGGAAGCATTGTGAAATTTGGTGCCTTGTAAGTCTAGAAAGAACTCCCCTTCTTTTTGATCTCCTTTTTGATAAGAATAATTAAAGTTTACAGAACTATTTTTTTCAGCAGTCGCTTCTAATTGGTAATTTGCACTAAAGTTGGCATTTTGATTGAGTTGGACTAATCGCAATGAATCTAAAAATTGCGGTACAAGGTTATTTTGATTTGCAATATTATTTAGGTTCCTAATATTGGTAACACCCCTTGTATTTGAATAGGATATATTGAAAGATAATTTTTGTATAGGATTATAATTTGCATTAAATGTGGTGAGTAATCTTTTAGATTTCTGGCTAATTATTGAATCATCGCCTAAATCATTTTGAACACCCACTTGTCCATTTATATTCAGCTTACCATTAAAAAAAGGCTTATTCATTGTAACCCCAATATTTTCAAATCCATTAATGTTATATAATGACCCTAGCGTTTGATAATTAAAGTCAACCCTTTCATAGCTTAGTCCCGCATCTAAATTAATTTTGGGGACTAAATAATTTAATTTGGCATTTGTAGCATACTTGCTAGAAGTTGACCCATTTGTACGCATAAATCGAGAAAGAAAATGACTGCTATTCTGAAACACTTTAGAGTTTAAGTTATCGGTAATAAAACTATTAGCAACTTCAAATGAATATTTAATTCCTGATAAGGTTCCACTACTAACAATGCTGGATACAAGATTCTGTTTTGGGGTAACAGCAACATCTTTGGGAATATTAGTGACCGAATTTGTATCGTCTTTTGCATAAAAAACATTGGCACCAATGAGCATATTTTTTAATTGATAACTAGCTCCAAAACCATGACCCCATCTTGCAAACGTAGGTTGAATATCGGTATTCATTAAATAGTCACCGCTTCCACGAGAGAATTTACCACCCAAGATCATAAATTTCCATTTTTGGGGAGCTAATTCTAACCCTGCCCCATTAAATTGAGCCCCATTTAAAGTATAAGGGGATAATGAAAGTGATATACTACCTGCGTGTAATGTAGCTATTTTATATTTAGGATGAATAGCAATCCTATTAAAAGGAATTGGCTGAAATCTGTACGAAAATTGTGTATTAGAATAGTTGAAATCGAGTGGTATATTTATTCCTTTTATGTAAATGTTTAAATTAGCTCCTACTACATAATTAAAGGGAGAAATATCGGATGTATTATTAGAGGAGTGGTTATATAGAAAAGCGGCATTAATACCGCCATTTAATTTTATAGGCTTCCCTTTTCCAAACAAAGACAATGGATCAAAAGTTTGGCTAAAAAGGTTTGATGAAGTCAAAGCCACTAAAACCACTATAATTAATATTTTTTTCATTTTCTGCTTAAAGGGTAATAATTATCGTTTTAATATTGATCTTATTTCATAGCTTTTATCTGTCTGTACAATTAATACATAGGTTGCATTAGGTGGCTGATTGGTTAGATCAATTTGTTCTTTAAAAGCGGCAATATTAACTCTGTCGATAATTCGAGAAATCACCATCGTTCCATTAAAATCATACACACGCAGGGAAACCCTCCCCGGTCTATTCAATTCAATAGAAACAGTTGCTAAACCAGTTGTGGGATTAGGACCTACGGTAATTTTTCTTAGTATTGTTATATTAGCAGATGATAAATTAGAGGAATCGTTTGTGGTTATTACTATATTGGCAGTATCCGCACTTCTACATACATTATAAGATGTATTATTGAGTATTACCCTATAATTTCCAATATTTGCAAACCTAATGATTGAAACAGAATCTGTTCTACTAACCACGGTAGCACCAACTGGGAATACCCAGTTTTGTGTTTGGGGCTTAGGATTGGTAATATTCAGTGCTAATATTGGCTCGTTTATAAAGGCCTGAACAGACATGGCCATTCTTGCTTTAATAGCTGTATCAGCTGTATTTCTTAAATTAATACTATCATTAATAACACAGCCATTATTGAGTGTAATTCTTACCCTGTACAAATCTTCACTAGAAATATTTACAGATTGTAATATTGAAGAAAATCCAGTTCTAACACCTGTCCACATAAAGCTTTGTGGCGAGACTGCCTGAGCGGTTACTCTCAAAGAAGTTGCTTTACAAATAAGTGAATCTCTAAATAAAAGCCCTGCGCCTGCTGTACTATTATTGACTGTATTCACAACTGCCGAAATTACTGAACAACTATTTTGGTTTGTTATGCTCACAGCATAAATTCCAGTATTTTTTACAACCAAAGTTTGATTCGTAGCTCCGCTAATATTAATTCCATTTAATTGCCATTGGTTGCCAGTTGTGGCACTAGATGTTAGAACCGTACTATCTCCTGTGCAGAAAGTCAAAGGCCTATTATTGGTGACAGTAGGCATTGCAGGTAAGGCATTTACTACAACCGTTGTATTGGTTGACTTTGCACTACAGCCTGAGCCATTGGTAATAATGACTGAATAAATACCCCCAGACTTTACAACCAAAGTTTGATTCGTAGCTCCATTAATATTTACTCCATTTAATTGCCATTGGTTGCCTGTTGTAGCACTAGAACTTAATACCGTGCTATCACCAGTACAGAAAGTCAAAGGTCTATTATTGTTTACAGTTGGTATTGTAGGCAAGGCATTTACAACAACCGTTGTATTGCTGGAGATTGAACTGCAGCCTGATCCGTTGGTAATAATGACTGAATAAATACCCCCAGACTTTACAACCAAAGTTTGATTGATAGCTCCATTAATATTTGTTCCATTTAATTGCCATTGGTTGCCTGTTGTGGCACTAGATGTTAGAACTGTGCTATCTCCTGTGCAGAAAGTCAAGGGTCTATTATTGCTAACAGTTGCTATTGCAGGTAAAGCATTCACCACAACCGTTGTAGTGGTTGAAGTTGCACTACAGCCAGATCCATTGGTAATAATGACTGAATAAACACCCCCAGATTTTACAACCAAAGTTTGATTCGTAGCTCCATTAATATTTGCTCCATTTAATTGCCATTGGTTACCTGTTGTGGCACTAGAACTTAATACC
>JAAFJB010000038.1 GCA_013297995.1 Chitinophagales bacterium
GAAGCCATACTCCTACAGCTTTTTCAAATCCGCTGCTATAACATCTCTCCTACTTGGAACGATTATAATTATAGCTTCATGTGCATTGGGCAAACAAGCATTTTTTCTACTCTTAAATAAAGATTTAGGATCAGTTGCCGATTTTATTTTCACCTATCTTACCTATATGGGGGACGGAATTTTATGGATTCCTACTGCACTCTATTTTATTTTCTGCAACAAAAAGAAAATTCCAATTATTATTGGCACTATTCTCATAAGTACTTCATTGGTGCAAGTATGCAAGCAACTCATATTTCCCAGAATAGCAAGGCCCTTTGCTGCCATCATAAATACCCAACTCATACATACCGTAAAAAATGTAGCAGTGCACACTTCAAATAGCTTCCCATCAGGACATACCACTACCGTATTCTGTTTTTTTTTATTGGGGAGTTTGGTTTTTAAAAAATGGACTCACTGCATCTTAGCAGGTATTGTTGCGCTGCTAACCGCTTACTCAAGAATTTACTTAGCCCAACATTTCCCTATTGATATTGGCGCAGGAATAATAACGGCTGTTATAAGTGTTTATTTAGCCCTACTTATTCAACTTAAACTCGAAAAACAATGGTTCACTAAGGAATAATCACGGTTGAATATATTTGAGTTGCTGAACCATTTTTTATACAATTACTTTACACTTTCTCTATTTAGTTTTTTAAGTTTAAGAGACGAGCGGGTATTCTTGCCTGCTCTTTTTTTTTAAATTAACTTCTTCAACTTTGCAACTCGCAATGCTTCTTCCTTTGAATTTACCGCTAACTTTTGATAAATATTCTTTATATGCGTTTTGATGGTCTCTATATCTAAAAATAATTCCGCTGCCATTTTTCGCCTACTCTTTCCAATAGCTATCCCTTCTAATACCTGCGACTCTCTTTGAGACAATGGAGTGTTCCTATTTTTTTGAAAAGACTCTATAACCAACTTGGCTATATCCCCGCTTAAATAGCTTCTACCTTTCACCAATTCTAACATGGCAGCAATTAATTCATCTAAACTGATATTGATATTTACAAAACCTGAAATCCCACTTCTAAGGGCACTAAAAATAGTGGGGGCATGCATTGTTTTTATAATTGCTAAGATTGGTATGGTATTATATTTTTGGGTAAGCAAGGAAATGCACTCAATTTGGTGCATTTCCTTGGTTTCAATTACAAATAAAATAAGGTGGGGACTATTGTAAAACAAAAAAGAATCGGCCTCACTGAATGTATGGAATGCTCCAATTATTGTAAAACCATTTGTATTTGTAAAGAGATGGGTAAGCTCTGAGCTTATAGATAAATTTTGTTGAATCAGCACGATACTTATCTCAACTTCAAAATCATTTTTAAGGAGTGTCATTTTAAAAGTGGCATATTTTAATTTTAAAATGTAATGAATAGGGTGTACGGTAAGTAGTATGCCGAAGTTCAGCATCCATCCCTATAATTTAACAATCTGCTAACCAACTATATTTCTATACAGCTTAATTTTTAAATTGATGATTATAACGTTTCATGTGGTTTAAATAATGCTTCATTTTTTATTTTTTTATTTTAAAAATATCTGAACCCAACAAGCTTGCCACTTGAATAAGTTAGAAAACGGGAAAGAGATAAGCATATACATTTAAACTATAAAAATAAAAATTATGAAACAATCACTCACTATCATCATGGTAATTTTCTTACTTAGTTTTAACACGGATGCACAGCCCACCAAAAAAATCCAAGAGGTATTTAGTCAATCCTTTCCCCAAGCAATAGAAATTTTGTGGAGCTTGAGAGATAATAACTATATCGCTTCTTTTAAAGATAGAGATATGTTTTACAATATCATTTTTGAAGCCGATGGAAATTTTATAAGTTCTATCAGAAGATCAAACGAAAAGGGATTACCTACGGGTTTACTCTACAACTTCAAAAAGAAATATTCAGGAAAAGAAATTGCCTCGGTATCTGAAATTATTAACGACACTGGTACAATTTACCATATTACCGCTCAAGATGAAAAATTCATCTATTGGTACAAAGGAAATACGTATTCAGAAATAAGCCTTGACCAAAAACTTCCCAAATAAATTGTTTAAAAATTGCTGCTATTCCCAATGCAATAGCAGCAATTTTAGTTTAGCATAAATTAATAACCCGGATTTTGTTTTAAGTTGGTGTTGTAATTTGTTTCTAAAACAGGGAAAGGAAGTTGAAATCTATGATCCCCTACAGCTAATGTTGCAAACAAATGTATAACCCCAGTACCATCTGCCCTATCTCCTGTTGTTGGGTTTCTAAGTACTGGAAGGTTTCTTCTTTTTAAATCCCAAAACCTTTCTCCTTCAAATGCCATTTCTAGTCTCCGTTCTTTGGCTATTTCGTCCAATAAAGCTGATCCGGTTAATCCAATAATATTGGTAAAACCTGAATACCTATTTTGTTTTAATAAATTAAGATCTACTAATGCGGCTGTATTATTTCCTGAACGTTGATAAGCTTCTGCCCGATTCAACAATACTTCAGCCGTTCTCAATACTTTAGCATCTACTAAACCTGCAACTGTGCCAGTACCTCTATTGCGGTATTTTACAATATGATTCTGTTGTACACCACCAAAAGGGCTGGTTTGTATATAAGCTGCGGTTCTTACATCGGTAGGCGTAAAAAGTTGACGGAAATCAAAATCAACTACATATTCAGATCGGACAAATCCGTTAACTATTTGAAAATAGTTCGTCCCTTGTGCATTTAGATTGTCAATAGAGGTATTCAGAACCTTGAATATTACTCCATTATTGGTTTCGTCTGTCCAAACTCTTGGGAAGTCCGCTATATTGGGCAAAACGGGCGTAGCACCCAAGGCTGCTGAAGATGCACTGATACAATTGGGGAAGTCTCCCATGTATAGATACACGCGACTCAACAATGCATTTACTGCCGCTTTATTCAGTCTTCCTACGCCATTGCTTGCATTGATTAAAGGGAGTGCTTGGGTAAGATCAGTAACGAGCTTGGTATAAAATCCTCGAACGGGTTCTTTGGTAGGCAATATGGTAGGATCTGTTGTGGTGATATAAGGTGCGGCAGAATCTGTTGCGCCAGCATTCTCAAAAGTTTTACTGTAAATTTTTACCGTATTAAAATAAAGCAATGCCCTTGCTGCTAATGCTTCACCTTTAGCGTTGTCTTTAAAAGCACCTGCTGGAAACCGTTCTATATTTTCCAAAATAGCATTGGCACGTCTTGCATTGGTGTAACCCACTTCAAATATATTTGCAGCTACCTCCTCCCCATTATAACGCCATTCGCTAAAATTAGTTAGGGTTTGCCTTCCTTGACCACTCAATTTAAGGTTATCTGCTAATGCATCGCCTAAAATGTTCACGGTACTATTTACAAACGATGTTCTTAAACCTGTGTACATTCCATTTAATGCCAGCGTTATATCCGTTTCGGTATTAAACGCATTACTGGTTTCTATTCGATTAAATGGTTGCAGCTCAAGCACCGATTTTTTGCAAGCTACTGAACCAATAATCACCAGCATAACAAAGAGTATTTTTTTCATAATCTATCTATTAAATATGGTTGAATTAAAGTGAATTATTATTAAAATTTAATATCCAATCCCACAGTTATGGCTCTTGTGGGCGGATATGCATATAGTGCTAACTGACCTGGTTGAGAGAAGTTAGGAGTGGCTGCATCTGCCTGCTCTCGATTGCTAAACCCAACTTCTGGTATGCCGTGAAATTTGGTAGACAACCAAAGATTGGTTGCTTGCATATAAAACCTAACACCGCCAAGTCTTAATTTTTTTGCCACTTCTGATGAAAGATTATACCCAATTACAAAATCACGCAGTGAAATATAATCGCCCTTCTCTAAAAATTTATCAGAAGTAAGGTTCGCCTTTTGTGAAGGATCCGTGATACTGGGGAAACGAACCTGATCACCCGCTTTCCGCCAATAATTGGCTGCTTCTGTGAACTGATTATCAGTAATACTACTTACATTAGCCCCATCACCCACACCATTCTGATAAACCTGATTGTAAATATAGTTGCCCCCAGTATAATAAAACTGCAATGAGAGCTCAAACTGCTTGTATTTAACGCTGGTATTTACACTTCCATAATATTTAGCAATCGGAGATTTATCTTTCAACAAAACTTGATCAATTAATGAATAGGTTTCTGTAATAGTACCATCTGCTTTGTAATACTGGTTCTTTCCATTGGCGGGATTAATACCTGCCCATTTAACCATAAAGAAAGTATTCAAGGGCTGGCCAACCACTAGTCTAGTATTAGAAGTAGAGACCACGTTGTCTGAAACCAATTCGGTTACTTTATTATCATTATTGGTATAATTAAAACTTACGTTCCAAACCAAGTCTTTCTTACGAATGATATCTCCACTCAAACTGAATTCAAAGCCTTTGTTAGAAACAGAACCTATATTACTTAATACGCTTCTGAAACCAGAAGTAAGACTCACATTTTTGGGATAAAGCAAATCATTGGTTTTTCTATTGTAATAATCAATTGTACCTGTAATGCGGTTGTTAAAAAACCCAAAATCTATTCCTATATCATAGTTGCGATTTTTCTCCCAAGTGAGATTAGGATTGGGTAATTGAAAAGGAGTTGCCGCAGGAAGATTATTATAACGAGCATTCAAAGCATATATACCTAATGAGCCATAGAATTCGTCGGGCACATTACCCGCAGTACCCAATGAACTTCTCAATTTCAACTCGCTAACAAAATTCAATCGCTCAATAAATTTCTCCTTTGCTATATTCCAACTAGCACCTACTGCCCAAAAATTAGCAAACCTGTTATTGGCACCAAAACGTGAGGATCCATCCCTTCTTCCACTCAATGAAAGGGTGTACTTCTTATCTAATTCATAATTGGCACTAGCAAAATAAGAAACAATACTCCACTGGCTTCTTGAAGTTGTTGCAGCCTGTGGGGTGGATGCATTATCTGCTGTATTTACAGAAGGAGTTGGCATGCCCCTCCCAGTTAAGCTATAAGAATAAAAATTACGTTTGGTATATTCTTGACCAGCCAACAAATTAATACTATGCTTATTATTAAAAGTCTGCACCCAATTCAAGGTATTGGTAACCACATATTGAAGATCTTGATTGCCCCCATCTGTTTTTTCATTGAACCCAAGTATGGCTGCTAAGTTAGACCCTCCCTGTAAATAACTTTCTGTTTTTAGGGTATTATAATTCAAAGCTACTTGGGTTTTAGCACTAAGCTTTTTTGCCAATTTAGCTTCCGCAAAAACAGTGGTAAATGCTGCTATTCGATCTCTAAAATTAGTATTGAAATCAGCACCTTCCAAAGGAGAGAAACCTCCGATTGTTAGATTGTATTTTCCATTGGGTAAAAACACAGGTTCATAAGGGTTGGTTGTAAATAATCCTCTGATAGGACTTTGAAGATTATTCAGCTCCCTATTCTGAAATTCACGGGTATGCGTAGCCGCAATATTTACACCTGTTTTTAGCCAATCCAATGCTTGGTATTCTACATTCAACCTGCCACCCAACCTGTTTCTAAAAGAAGCATAGAGTATCCCATCTTCATCAAATTTATTGAGAGACATATAATATTTAATTTTTTCAGAAGCACCAGACAAAGACAATTCATGCTGTACCGTTTTGCCTTTTTGCAGGTAAAAATTAGCCCAATCACCCGCACCTCTTGAAGAAGCCAAATTCCAAAGATTCTGCCTAGTAGCCTGATCTAAATTAAACAAAGTGGCGGTTGCTGGAAAGATGCCCGCAGTAATTCTATTCTTTACCATTGAATCTAAAATTGAATTTACAAACCCTGCCTCAAATTCATACTGCAATTTCTCCTGAGAATTCATTACAGTAAGATTGGCTAAGGGTTGCATTTCTGAAAATCCCCTTTGGAATGAATACCTTAATTCTGGTTTGCCCGCTTTACCTTTTTTAGTAGTAACTACCAACACTCCATTACCCGCTCTTGCTCCATAAATTGCAGCCGCAGATGCGTCTTTAAGCACAGTTAAATTTTCAATATCATTGGGGTTAATCAACCCATACGCAGTAGAAGTAACTGCAATACCATCTACCATAATAAGAGGCTCTGAAGAAGCATTGATAGAGCCCGTTCCACGAAGTCGGATATAACCGTTTTGGCCAGGTTGTCCACTCTGACCAATCACTTGAAGTCCCGCTGTTTTTCCTTGCAATAACTGGGTAAAATTGGCAATGGGCTTTTGGGCTATTTCAGCACTTCCAATTACAGAAATAGCTCCTACCAATTCGCGTTTTTTTACCGCTTGATAACCTACTACCACCACTTCGTCTAAATTGTCAGCAGAACTCCGCAAAGAGATTCCAATGCTAGTATTATTACCAATAGCAATTTCTTGAGCAATATACCCAATAGAAGCTACTACAATCCGCTGATCATTGGAATCAATATTCAATTTAAACTTACCTTCTAAATCAGTTAAAGTTCCATTTGTGGCTCCTTTTACTTTTACCGATACATTTGGCAGTGGTTTACCACTTTCATCTGTAATTTTTCCTGTTAATACTTTTTGCTGCGCAAAAGAATACATGCATAGCATCAGCATTAACATCATTGTTAATGTTTTTTTCATAATACAGTTTTAGTATTTGTTAATGGTTTACTAATATTGACTACCTAAGTTAGCTGCTAGCTGTTTTGAATAGTAATCAAAAAAAATGAACCGTGATAAATACCAATTGAACTGCCATTATTAAAAAATGAAAAAATAGGGGGTGGGTGTAAAAAGCTATATTTGTGAGGAAATTGTTAAAGTGCCCGAAGCCAACGCTTAAACTCTTTTGATCTTTCTTGACCGATGGTTATGGATTCCTTAATTGGCAAATCAAGCTCAATCATAATCTTCACCCGTTCTATTATTTTATACGATTTTATAAAATCAATATTAACCAAGTATTTTCTGTTCGCTCTAAAAAAAATTTCAGGATCCAGCTCCTCTTCCAATGCTGTTAAATTGGTGGTTTCAACTATGTATTTTCTTCCTTCTGAATCAACCGCAAAAACAACAAAACTATCTGAATAGATGCAAACAATTTGGGTGGTTTTAATCAAACAGAATTCAATTCCTTTTTTGGCTACTAAAACTTTTTTCTTGGGAATATTCCCATTCCCCCCTTTTAGCAGTGCTAAAGTATCTGAACTAATATACCGTTGTAAATTATTGTATTTCTTAAGCGCAGTTCCCAAACTTTCAAGGGTAATTGGTTTTAGCAGGTATTCAATTCCATTCATTTTAAATGCTTCTAAGGCAAATTCTCGGTGGGCTGTTGTGAAAATAACAGGACAGGCTATACTAGCTTTACTAAAAATATTTATAGAACGCCCATCACTCAATTCAATATCCATAAAAATAAGATCAATGCTGGTGTCTTGATTAAAAAAGGCAATTGATTCTTGAACGGTTTGAAGCACTTGTACAATAATTATTTCTGGATTAAGCTGCATTAATAAGTCAGATAAATACGCGGCAAGTGGCATTTCATCTTCAACAATTACAACTTTCATATTTAGGTAGGTTTATAAATGCTTAAACTGATAGTAGAGGGCTATGATTTTTTGAAATCAGGGGATGTTTTTGTTGATTGCAAAGGTAATTGCACCATAAATCGATTGTTATTGGCTAGGCACTTTACCGGAATATTAGAAATGAGTTTATACCGTTCAATTAAATTATACAATCCCCAACCAGAGGGATCTCGTTTTTCTTGCAAAGGCTGCATTTTATTAATAACCGTACAATATCCATCCTTGGTAACTGATATTTGAATTTCAAGTGGATTGCTTTGGTTGTACATATTGTGCTTTATAGCATTCTCAAGAAGTAGCTGAATAGCCATAGGTGCAATAAGCCAATTATCCATTTCTTCCTCCGCTATTTGAATATTTACAACCACCGAAGGGCCTGTTTTTATCTGTTGCAAGGCAAAGAAATTATTTACAATAGCCAATTCCTCTCGAAGCTTTACCCAATCATGGTGAATATGTTTTAGGATATAACCGTACATAGCTGCAAACTGGCCACAATATTGTACCGCTTTCTGCTGATCCTGCATGGTTAAATAGCACAAAGTATTAAGCGTATTATACAGAAAGTGAGGATTGATTTGCGATTTGAACATATCCATCTCAACCCTTTGCTTGGCCAACTCCATTTTTCTTGCCTTTAGTTCTGCCGTATATTTTTGCCTGCTGAGCAAATAAATATCAATGAATAAATTAGAGATGATGGAAAGTGTAGTTAGCCTAAGCACAATTCCTAATAATTGATCTGGAATATAAAAATGAGTGAGCTTACTATAATTTAAAAACAATAATAAACCCACCAATAAGATTGGCATTAACAATACTACCAGCAAATAATAAATTAAAGGAGCTGGTTTAAAAAATTGTATTTTATTACTACTTCTTATTTTTACCAATGCAATGGTTTGAAGTATCCAGCTACCACATCCAACCACGCACAAAGCAATCAAACAATTTAAGTGCGTAAATATTTGCCTGGAGGGATGAAAAGAAAATTCATTCACCCAAAATGCAATTAACAATAAGGGGTAAACACCCAACAATAGAGCACTGCGCCTGTTTTTAATAACCCATATATGTTGCAAAGTGTACATCAATTTCACATTTTACTTTTCCCTCATGAGAAAAAGCTAGCCAACAAAAAATACACACAGCTTTATGATTCTAACTCTGTAATACAACCAGCGTGAATAATTAACTACTTATATGTAGTAGATTCACTGAATTATTACGCAAATAATGCACAAAAATTATTTATTTTACTCCCCCATTTGGGGGTATTCCATATAAATGGTAGATTATTGCTTTAAAAGGCAAGTGAATTAACAATTTTTAACAATAATCAAGGTGGGATAAGGTTTATAGAAGCTATTATCCAAAATCTATTTCAGTATTATCGCCAATATTTAAGCTTCTACTCAATCCTTTTACTGAAGCATCACTTCCTATTAAAGAATTATCTAACACCACTTCAAATAGGTTGGTATAAGAACCAATAATACTGTCCCGAACAATAGAATGTTTTATGGAAGTATTAGCACCAATGGCAACA
The DNA here is from genome assembly GCA_013297995.1 of Chitinophagales bacterium. GTDB lineage: Bacteria > Bacteroidota > Bacteroidia > Chitinophagales > Chitinophagaceae > Sediminibacterium. Next base: position 9,186 of record JAAFJB010000038.1, read on the forward strand.
TGTGGCCCAATGATTGCATTTTCTATATTGCAACCTGGGGCTATACTTACAGGTGGAATTATAATGGTGTCTTTATAGCCATGGTTGTATTGGGTATTGCCCCCAAATTTTTTTAGTAAAGTTGCATTACTCTCCAACAAAGTTTCCTTTCTGCCACAGTCAAACCAACTCTTTACTTTAAAAGATTGAAACTTTGCTCCTCGCTTAATCATACAATCCAGCGCATCAGTTAAATTGTACTCGCCTTTTGTTTTTATCCCTTGTTGAAAAAGGTGATGCAGGCATTCAAATAAAAAATGTGTTTCCTTAATTTTATACAATCCTACCAAGGCCATATTGCTCTTGGGTATGGATGGCTTTTCTACCACTGCATCAATAAAGCCCTGATCGTTTATAGAAGCTACCCCAAAATTTCTGGGATCGTCAACTTTTTTCACCCCCAACATACTATAGGGACTATTTACTACTTCCTGCACATCATATTCACAAATGGTATCCCCTAATACCACAAATACTTCATCGGTTCCTACAATATTCTTGGTTAATTCTATGGCGTGGCCAGTACCATGCCGCTCATTCTGAAAAACAAAATGGGTTTGTAAATCGGGGTATGTTTGCATTACATAATCCTGAATTTTTTCACCCAAGTAGCCTACAATAAAAATAAACTCACGAATGCCTGCCTCGCGCAATTGATCTACTATAAAACTAAGTATGGTTTTGCCTGCAATAGGTATCAACGCTTTGGGTTGGGTATAAGTATGGGGTCTAAGTTTAGTTCCAGCACCGGCAACAGGTATGATTGCTTTCATTCAGATTTATTTATCATTTGATGGCCAATACACTTCGTTTTTAGCCTCACATCCATCAAACGGAACGTGAAAATAGGAAATAAGCCGAATTATCCCAATTTTGTGTAAATCCTTTGGTAAGTTTGCAAAAAAATGATCCATGCAAAGAGATACGCTCGTATTTGATCTGATCCAGAAGGAATTGGAAAGACAAAGACACGGAATTGAGTTAATTGCCTCAGAAAACTTCACAAGTCTTCAAGTAATGCAGGCAATGGGCAATGTAATGACCAATAAATATGCAGAAGGTTATCCTGGTCGTCGCTATTACGCTGGCTGTGAAATAGTAGATCAAACCGAACAATTGGCTATTGATAGGCTGAAACAGATATTTGAAATTGATTATGCAAACGTTCAACCCCACAGTGGTGCCCAAGCCAATGCAGCAGTTTCGTTGGCTGTACTTCAACCCGGAGACCATACGCTGGGTTTAGATTTAAGCATGGGTGGACACCTCACCCATGGCAGTGCTGTTAACTATAGCGGTAAGCTTTATCAGCCCCATTTTTATGGCGTTACCCGCGAAGAAGGTTTGGTTGATTATGACATGTTAGAAGCAAAAGCCCGCGAGGTTAAACCTAAATTAATTTATTGTGGTGCCAGTGCTTATAGTCGCGATTGGGACTATGCCCGTATTAGAAAAGTTGCCGATGAAGTAGGCGCATTGGTAATGGCCGACATTGCACATCCTGCCGGATTGATTGCAAAAAAATTATTGAATTCTCCTTTTGATCATTGTCATTTTGTTACTTCTACTACCCATAAAACCCTAAGAGGTCCTAGAGGTGGCGTAATTATGATGAAAAAAGATTTTGAAAACCCTTGGGGATTGAAAGACGTTAAAGGCAATATCAGAATGATGAGTAACTTACTTGATATGGCTGTTTTTCCAGGCATACAGGGAGGCCCTTTGCAACACGTGATAGCCGCCAAAGCAGTAGCTTTTGGTGAGATTTTGTCCGATGATTTTTTAGTGTATCAGCAACAAGTACAAAAAAATGCCCAAGCAATGGCAGCAGCTTTTGTAGAAAAAGAATACCATATTATTAGCGGTGGAACCGATAATCATTTGATGTTGATTGACCTACGAAATAAAAACATCAGCGGCAAAAAAGCCGAGCAAGTATTAGTTCAAGCAGATATTACCGCCAATAAAAATATGGTGCCTTATGATGACAAAAGTGCTTTTGTTACATCAGGTATTCGCTTTGGAGTAGCAGCTATTACTACTCGGGGCTTTAAAGAAGATCAAATGCAATTTGTAGTAAATGCAATTGACCAGGTTTTAATGAATGCAGATAACCCCAATATAATTAGTTCAGTAAAAAAACAAGTGAATGAATTTATGGAGCAGTTTACCCTGTACCCAGAATTGGGTTAGTATGGCAGAATTATACTAAATTCGTTTTCAAAAATCTTATATCTTATGATACAGAGAGTTCAGAGTATCTGGTTGTGCTTAGCCGCTTCACTTTCAATATTGGGTATTCGGTCTTCTTTCTTTAGTGGTAACCAACTTAATACCATTACCACTATCATGGAGTTCACTGAATTCACTGCCTTATTTCAGAAAAGCATATTGGCAATTACCATTATCACTGCTGTATTGGCTCTAATAGCGGTTTTTATGTTTAAGAATCGAAAACAGCAACTCCTTATTACAATGGCTGCTATGCTTTTCTCTTGCATTACTATTTTACTTTATTTTAATGCAAAAAAAGAATATATAGACCCAAAATTAGATCTAGGGGCTATTGCAGGCTTCTTAGTACCTTTCTGCTTTATTATGGCAGCAAGGGGAATTAGTAGAGACGAGCGAATGGTTAAGAGTGCCGATAGATTAAGATAAAAAGGGCGCAGTTATACTGCGCTTATTTTTTTTGATAGCATCTGGTATTCCAGCATATACCAACTCTCCACCTGCATCACCAGCTTCTGGCCCTAATTCTATTAACCAATCGGCTGATTTTAATACATCGGTATTGTGTTCTATTACAATTAATGAATGACCTTGTTCTACCAGTGCATTAAAAGAGCGCAATAGTTTTTTAATATCGTGAAAATGCAGTCCAGTAGTTGGCTCATCAAATATAAACAAAACATGACCAATACCTTTTCCCTTCCCTAGAAAGCTGGCCAGTTTTACACGTTGTGCTTCCCCACCACTGAGGGTATTGCTGCTTTGTCCTAATTTAACATAGCCCAAACCAACATCTTGTAAGGGTTGTATGGCTTTTTGAATGGCTTTCTCTTCTTTAAAAAATTCAATGGCTTCGTCTACACTCATTTCCAGCACATCATGAATAGATTTTTGTTTGTATTGTATTTCTAGTACTTCTTCCTTAAATCTTTTCCCATTACAAGATTCGCAAGTAAGGTGTACGTCTGCCAAAAACTGCATTTCTACAATAGTTTCACCTTCGCCTTTGCAAGTATCACATCTACCGCCATCAACATTAAAAGAAAAATGACGAGGCTGAAATCCACGCATTTTTGCAAGCCCCTCTTTTGCATATAAATCTCTGATTGAATCATATGCTTTTATATAAGTAATAGGATTGCTCCGCGAAGATTTGCCAATCGGATTCTGGTCAATCATTTCAATGCTATTGATTGAATCTATATCGCCTGATATTTGTTTATGTAAACCCACTTTTTCAGTTGGCTCGCCTTTTAGTTTTTGTAATGCAGGATATAAAATTTGTTTGATTAAAGTAGTCTTTCCACTTCCACTCACCCCCGCAATAACACAGATGGTATGAAGGGGGAATTCTACCGTTAAATCTTTTAAATTATTTTGCCGTGCTCCCACCAATTTAATACTGCTATTCCACTTGCGTACTTGCTTGGGTGGTTCTATTTGCATTTCACCAGTCAGGTATTTTCCAGTAAGGCTTTTAGGATGGTTGATGATATAATCATAGTTTCCTGCTGCTATTACTTCCCCACCCAAATGAGAAGCCAGTGGTCCCATATCAATGATATGATCTGCTTCTCGCATCATCATTTCATCGTGCTCTACAACTACTACGGTATTACCCAAATTACGCAATGATTGAAGTACTGCTATGAGCCGCTTTGTATCCCTAGAATGTAAGCCAATGGAAGGCTCATCTAATATATATAGTGAGTTGGTGAGGTTACTTCCTAAACTTCTGGTGAGTTGAATGCGCTGGCTTTCTCCTCCACTCAATGAATTGGCCAATCTATTGAGTGTTAGGTAACCAAGACCAACATCTATCAATGTTTTTATTCTTTGGTGAATTTCTAAGAGGACTCTTTTAGCAATTTGTTTGTCCTGATCAGTAAGTTGTAGTTCAGCAAACCATTGCTGTAAATCGCGCACCTGCATATCACAAAGCGCTGCAATATGTTTGCCCCCAATATAAATATACAATGCTTCTTTTCTTAGCCTATATCCATTACATGCATGGCAAGTAGTTCTACCCCTATACCTACTTAATATTACCCGATATTGCACCTTGTATAAATTCTGTTCTACTTCTTTAAAAAAATCGTTGATACCTTGCGCATTTGGTCCTCCATTCCACAACTGTTGGTATTGAGCAGCCGTTAAATCCATCACTGGTTTGTGAATGGGGAAATCCATTTTACTGGCTGCTTTTATAAACTGTTCTCTCCACCAGCCCAGCTTATCGCCTTTCCAAGGTGCTACCGCTCCCTCGTAAACAGAGAGCCGCTTATCTGGAATAATTAAGTCGGGATCTATGCCCAATACTTGACCAAATCCTTCACAAAGTGAACAAGCTCCATAAGGATTATTGAATGAAAATAAATTGGGAGATGGTTCTTCAAATGCAATGCCATCGGCTTCAAATTTATTGCTGAAATGTAAGAAATCAACGCCATCTTTCTCTAAGTAAACCACTCCCTCTCCTTCATAAAAAGCAGTACCTATGGAGTCGGAAATACGATGCAGATCATCTTCATCAAAAGATTTTACTACAATCCGATCAATTAAAGTGTAGACTTTAGCTTTAGCACCTGAATGTTGAAATAGTTGATCAAGCTCTTTATCCTTCAGCTCTAGCAAAGCTTCTATTCGTTCAATTTTACTGTTAGATTCTAAATTGGCCTTACTAGTACTTTTTAAATACATTCTTGCAAAACCCTTTTGCATTAAAATATTTAGCTCTTCTCTAATAGCCCTATTGGCGTGTTGTTTAAATGCAACCATTACTACTACTTTGGTTCCGGTAACCATTTTAGAAATGGCATTCATTACATCAGCAATATCATCTTTGCGAACTTCTTTGCCACTGATGGGTGAAATGGTTTTGCCTACCCGAGCAAAAAATAAGCGCAAATAATCATAAATTTCTGTCATGCTACCTACTGTACTCCTGGGTGTTCGGGTAATTACTTTTTGTTCAATGGCAATGGCGGGACATAAACCTTTTATATAATCTACATCTGGTTTTACCATACGTGCCATAAACTGCCTTGCATAAGCACTTAAGCTTTCTGCATAGCGACGTTGCCCTTCTGCAAAAAGTGTATCAATGGTAAGCGAAGATTTTCCACTACCCGATACACCTGTAACTACTATGAATTTGTTACGGGGAAAAGATACGATTACATTTTTTAGGTTATGGGTTCTTGCGCCTACCACTAAAATATCACCATTGGTAACTGTTTCCGAATTAGTAGATGCCTTGGATGTTTTTGTTGCCATAAGTTCACAAAATAAACAGAAAATAGCAGTTTTGGTTTAATAATGCCTGAATAAGTGCCATAAAAATCAATGAGCTAGAATGTTAATAACCCTTTCGGACAAAAAGATGATTTCCACAATAGAATTATGTATGCAAAAGATTTCTATTTTGTTCTAGATTTCAAAAATCGTTATCCAATATCCTGATTTTTCACTAACCCTGACTCAAAAACCTGAGCTATGAAAACATTAGACCATGCGTCTGATAACGAATTAATACGGGCATTTCAAAATGGCGATACAGACGCTTTTGAAACCCTAATCTATCGCTATAAGGACAAGATTTTTTCTTCCATTCTTTTCTTTGTAAAAGACAATTATTTGGCAGAAGATCTTTTTCAAGATGTATTTATCAAAATCATTGACACCCTTAAAAATAAAAAATATACCGAAGAAGGTAAGTTTCTTCCTTGGGCTTTACGTATTGCACACAACCTCTGTGTAGATTATTTTAGAAAGGTAAAACGAACTCCTGCTATAAAAACCAGCGATAATAAAGATATTTTTGACGTATTACAGATTTCAGAAGAAGCACCGGATGGAAAAATAATGCAAGGCCAGAGTCACGACAGGGTTAGAAGAATGCTTGATTTGCTACCAGAGGAGCAAAGAGAAATTATTGTACTTCGCCATTATGCCAATATGAGTTTCAAGGAGATAGCCGAAATTACCAATTGCAGTATCAATACTGCTTTGGGCAGGATGCGCTACGGACTCATCAATCTCAGAAAAATGATGATTGAAAAACAAATTGCACTTTAACAAAAAACCCCTGTAAGTAACGGGGGTTTTTTAGTAGTTTATTTTCCTGCGCTTTCAAATGCCAATTTCACGGCATCTAAATGTTGAATGAATTTTTTAATGTTAGGATCATATCCATATTTTATTGAGCTAATTGGCTTCCCATTTAAATCTAAAAACATATACAAGGGTTGGGCATTAAACCCAAATTGGGTAATTTCATAATCTAGGTTACGGTCACCCTCCGTTACTACCTTATCGCCATCTTTCTTGGTATATTGCTCGTTCAGTGGCAGGTCGGTTGACTCATCCACATACAAACTCACCAGCACAAAATTTTCTTTCATCCGCCTTAATACCTCAGGATCTTTCCATACTTCTTTTTCCATTTTTCTGCAATTGGCGCAACTATGTCCCGTAAAATCGATCATTACCGGCTTATTCAATATTTTAGCAGCGGCCATGCCTTCTTCCAGTGTAAAATAAGCCACCAACCCATAAGGAATATGCAATTTATTGGCCAATCTTTTGGGTGGCATTGCTAATGAAATAGTGCTCGATTTTGCACTGCTGCCCGATTGGTATTTTAATGCGTCTAAATTGAAATCTTGTGTACCATCGGGCGGAATAAACCCGCTTAAGTGACGAAGGGGTGCGCCCCAAAGACCTGGTAAAATATACAAAGCAAATGAGAAAGATGCTATGGCAAAAAATAATCGCGGCACCGATATATATTTCAGCTCACTGTCATGTGAAAATTTTAGTTTGCCCAATAAATAAATGCCCAGCAATACAAATATTACAATCCATAATACCAAGAATATATCTCTATCTAATAAGCGCCAGTGATAAATCAAATCTACATTCGACAAAAATTTAAGTGCTAAGGCCAGCTCTATAAATCCAAAACTTATTTTAACTGAATTTAGCCAACCACCGCTTTTAGGGAGCGACTGTAACATGGAGGGAAAAAAAGCAAACAATGAAAAAGGCAATGCCAATCCCGCGCCAAAGCCCAGCATCCCAATAATAGGTGCAGCAGAAACGCCGCCAGTACTGGTTTGGCCCAGTAAAGTACCTACTATTGGCCCCGTACAGGAGAAGGATACAATTACTAAAGTGAGTGCCATAAAAAATATACCTGCCAGTCCGCCCTTACCCGCTTTCTGATCTGCTTTATTGGCCCAGCTATTGGGCAACTGAATTTCAAAAGCACCAAAGAATGAAATGGCAAACACAATAAAAATGCTGAAAAATAATAAGTTAGAAATAGCACTGGTAGAGATCTGGTACAAAATATCATCCCCAAAAATCAGGACCAATAAAATGGTGGGTATGGTATAAATTAATACAATGCACAATGAATACCAAACCGCATTACGAATACCTTCTAATCTTGTTTTACTGCGTTTTAAAAAGAAACTTACGGTTACAGGTATCAACGGAAAAACGCAGGGGGTAATAACCGCTAGGAGTCCCGCAATAAAGGTGAGCAAAAATATTTGCAATAAGGTTTGATCTGTTTTTTGGGCAACTGCCGATGCTTGAATTGGAACCGTAAATCGCAGTTCGCCGCTGGGGTATTGATCACCTTGCAAGGCAAGCCAGTTAAAGCTTCCTTTTAAAACAGCACTGTCGCTTGAAGCAATATGCAAGGGATATTGAAACAGTACAGAATCACCAAACAAACGGTAGAGGGAGCCATCATTAGTTGGCTGTAATTTTAATATACCTACTTCAATAGGGGTGTCTTTTATATTTAGAAAACTAAGTGCCAAACTGTCTAACAGCAATGTAGAAATAAACGCATCGTCTTTAGCAGATGATTTTATTGAAAACAACTGTACACCTTGATTCATTTTTGCATGCACATTCAAATAAACCAAGCTATCATTGATGCGGCTTGCACTAAAACCAAATTGCACAGGTTGCTTATCCTGTGCAATAATAATAATGGGTACAAAAAATAAACTGAGTAGGAGCAAATAAAAATATCGCATATTATTGCAGCTTTATATCGAACTGTTTTTTTGTAGGAGGAAGACACTGGGTATCATCACAAACCATAAAACTCACGGTGCCAGTAATATTGGTTTTTACCCCTGACTTTGTTTTAATCAACTGAGTGTACACTACTTTGCCGCTGTAAAAAAGAACTTCCATATTGAAAACCTTATCGTTGATTTTCTCCAGCTTTCCGGTCTCAATAGTCTTCCCTTCTTTTTTTAGCAAAGGATTATTATTGAAACTAATTTTTGTAGGAATAGGGCCACCAGCTTTCATCTCTTGTGAATACAAATGCCAAGGCTTTTGAATATTGGCTGTAATGACTACTTCATATTTGTCAGCCGTTTTTTTTACCGAAGTAAAAGTCCACTCAACAGGATCTTTCACTTGTGCCTGAATTGCGGCTGTTAAAAAGAGAACGCTAAGGGTTATTGCTAATTTTTTCATTTATTTATGGTATTGTTACAACTAAGCAATTGGGTTTTACCAACCGCATTATTGAATGGATAAGAGTTCAAATACTTTTTTACCGTCTAAATTTTTCAAGGTAGCAGAAGTAGCTCTTTCAGGATGCGGCATCATACCAAAAACATTATTGCCCTTATTGCGAATACCTGCAATATTTCTAATGGCGCCATTAGGATTCGCAGCGGCATTAATAGTACCTAGCTCATTACAATAATGAAAAAGTATTTGGTCATTTTTTTCCAATTCATCCAAGGTAGTTTCATCTGCATAATACCTGCCTTCTCCATGGGCTATGGGTATTTTAAGTGCCCCTGTATTTGCATTTTTAATAAATACATTTTTACAGATAAATTGCTGGTTGGCATTCTGCAATAAAACACCTGGCAGTAACCCACTTTCGCAAAGAATTTGAAACCCGTTGCAAACACCCAGAACCTTACCCCCTCTATGGGCAAATTCAATAACAGATTGCATCATGGGGCTAAAGCGAGCAATGGCACCGCAGCGAAGATAATCTCCATAAGAGAACCCACCTGGTAGTACAATACAGTCATTTGTATTGAAAGCAGACAGGTCTTTATCCTTATGCCAAAGCATAATTACTTCCTTATTTAAATCTTGTTGCAAGGCATCTTGCATATCTCTGTCGCAATTTGAACCTGGAAAAACAACCACTCCTAGTTTCATTGATCTCTTTATTTTAATACAAATGTACTATGCAGAACTAGAAAGAATGCCTAAATTTTAATCAATGCCCAATTATTATACACAATTACGGCTGCCAGTATCCAAAATAATAGATTGGGAAACAGCAATCGCTTCGGATAAGAAAATGCGTTGGAGATAAAGGCAGAAAAAGGCACCAAGCAGAGAATGGAAGAACTTATAAATGAATGATGGCTTATAAATGGAATACATATTGCCACAATTGCCATAAGCAAAAGAACCGACCAGTTCTTTCTTATTTGAATGGCAAGGCGACTATTAAATTTTTGCCAGTAAAATATGCCCGCGAAGAAACACAAAAAAATGACTATAATTCCAGTACCCAATTGAGGGGTGAGTATATCAACTGGCAAACCAATTTTAACCCTAGGCAAATAAAATGGGAGATGGTTATATTGATTTAATAAAAACAGTGATGCGGCTAAAAAATAAAAAGGTAGTAGCACTCCTAATAATAAGCAAAACCACTCTTGAAGCCTAAATGAGCGCAAGATTGCTAAAGCAAAAAATACTACTATATTCAACAGCGCAATGGGATGAAAACAGAGCGTGGCCACTCCAACTGATAATCCAATATTAAAAATAAGGGTTTTAGCACGGGGTGCGGTACCCAATTTCACGAGCAATTGGTAGCTAAAAATCAGTAAAAAATTAGCCAAAAGTGCGGGTGTAATACTAGCCCAATCAGGAAAAATACCCGTCAATAATATATAAGTCATTGCGGGTGTGTAGCCCATTTGAGCAAATATTTTGTGTTCATTAAACAGTATATTAATTCGGATAGCCTGTACTAAAATAATTGCATGGTAGCATAGAAAGAGCCAGCTAGTATTGAGTTTACTAAAATAATGTTTAATAAAAAGGGCAAATAGTCCATCTTGATCCACTGTTATAGCCAAAGCTGCACCAACCATAAAATGAGCATGAACAGCCATGCTTAGCATTACTAGAAAAAGAATATTAACTACTGATTTATCTCTAAATAAAAATACCACGGGATAAAATTAGGAACTGTTTGAGTTATTTATCTCAAATACTTACTACAATTTATTACTACTGTAAAAAAAATCAATAGTCAATTCTAGCAAAACAAGTAAATCCTCTATACATACAAGGCACAATTACTTGCTTAGAACCTACTTGTTTGGCATGCCTTGGCATAAAGTCGTATCCCCTTTCAGGATTCTTAATGGTGGGATTTCTGTCAATCTGCCCTTCGGGACTTAAGGTTTGGTCGGTTAAAATATTGGTTCTTTTTTCTTGTATATTGAATATAAACCTAAGCATAGAACCAGAATTAATTAATCCATAGCCAATATAGTTGTCAGTATTATCATCGTATTGGTTTTTTCTGATAATATTACTCCATTCGGTTTTCCCGGAAGGGTCAATTGAAATTACGGCCACATTGTCTGCATAATATCTATTTACATTTCCAGTATTATTCATCATTCCCCCACCCCCAAAACCGCCCATGCCCCCCCAAGGATAAAAGCCCATAGGGTTATTAAAGGAGTAAAAATTTGGGCCGAAGCCATTTCCAAGTCCTTGGTTAAAAAATGGAGAACGGTTCATATAATCCCATCTACTCATATTGTTTCCTCTTGAACTGGTATAGGCAGACTCGGCTATCATCATAAATCCCCCATCTTTTCGGAGGATAAGTTGTTTGAGGTAAAACTCATTAAATGCAGCTCTAATGGGGCCTTGGCCATGGGCGTCGGCTCTAAATTCATCTGAAAAAACCGTGGCTGTATTCAATAGTTCTGTGAACTGAGCTTTATCCCAAAGTGAATAATAAAGTCCCTCAATATTTCCCCTTCTCAACTTGCTAAAAAAAGAGGTTACCAGTACTCGTTTATTCAGGTTGTCAATTTTTAACCGGGTATCATCTAAGTAAATACTGCTGATGCGCAAATCGCTAATCATGGGATTGATGCTACCCAAAGGCTTTATTACCAAACTTAATTTATTAATGCTTTCTTGCTCAGCGGTAGCGGTTTCCCTAAGAAATATTAAGCCACCATCATTATCAAGACCAAACTCACCCAAATAATCGTTTCTAAAAGGCATAGGAATTGGGATCCGCACTTTTTCTAAAATATTCAACCCCTTATCAAATACCAATGAGGTAACAACATGCTCTTTATCATTTTTAGTACTTATTTTAAAAGCAGCAATTTTTTGCTTGTCTTCACTGTTTACAAAAGTGTAAATAGAGCTGTTTACCGTATAATTTAAGTTGCTGGTAGTATCTAGTAGAAGAGGCTCACCCATCCTTTTGGCATTGCCATCGAATTTTACAGCCATGGCATACACCGTATTTTTTTGTTGGTATTGATAGAGAAAATAAACAAAATCTGTGTAAGCTATAAAGTCGGTACTTAATAAACGTACCCGATCTGGTAGAAAGTCAAATTTCACCTTTTGTTGTAATTTCATTTCCAGATCGTACACTGATAGCTGGTATTGGTCGCGTATATTCTTATAAATCAACACTTTACCTCCAATCTTGCCCACAATATCAAAATTAAGGTTAGAAGGATCATCTCTATCAGGTTCAGAGTAAATAATGCGTTGTGCATGAGAGGTTAAGCCAACAAATAACAAAAAGATGGTAAAAAATATACATTTCATTCCACGGAACTTTAGTAATCAAATGTACGGTTTGTACCGTTTAATTAATGTATTCAATTTACCCATACATTTGTTAAAGATTACTCTTAGATTCAAGCTACAAAGCATTCTCTGTGAATAAAAATTTTAACAAAGCAACCTCTGCAGGTTTTATCATTGCACTAGGCATTATTTTCGGCGACATTGGCACTTCTCCGCTCTACGTTTTAAACGAAATTATTGCGGAGAAAGCAATAACGGAACAGTTGATCATTGGCTCATTGTCGTGCATTATCTGGACCTTAACCTTACAGACAACCGTAAAATATGTAATTCTCACCCTTAAAGCCGATAATAAGGGGGAAGGGGGAATTTTTAGTCTATACGCTTTGGTAAGGAGGCGAAAAAAATGGCTTGTAATTCCCGCTATGATAGGCGGGGCGGCACTATTAGCCGACGGTATCATTACTCCGCCTATTACCGTTACTTCGGCAATTGAAGGGCTTAGACAATTACCAGCACTTAGAGATATACAGCAACGAACCATTATTACTATTGTAATCAGCATCATCAGTTTACTATTTTTGGTTCAGCAATTTGGAACTGCCTCTATTGGAAAATTCTTTGGCCCCATGATGAGTCTCTGGTTCACCATGTTGGCTATTTTAGGGGCCGCACATTTGTTAGACGATCTAAATGTTTTTAAAGCATTCAACCCCTATTATGCGGCTGATTTACTGGCTACCTATCCCAAAGGCTTCTGGCTGCTGGGTGCTGTATTTCTCTGTACTACGGGTGCAGAAGCACTTTATAGTGATTTGGGCCATTGCGGAAAGGGAAATATTAGGATCTCTTGGATTTTTGTAAAAACTTGTTTAATACTCAACTATCTGGGTCAGGGCGCATGGCTTTTGGCAAATTATAAAGACCAAATTATTCCGCATGAGTTAATGGCTACTGGCTTCAACCCCTTTATAGGCATTATGCCCCAATGGTTTAAGTTGGCAGGTATTGTTATTTCAACATTAGCAGCCATCATTGCTAGTCAAGCGTTAATCTCTGGATCTTTTACCTTGATTAGTGAAGCCATGCGATTAAACCTATGGCCTAAAATGAAGATTCAATACCCTACAGAAGAGAAGGGTCAGTTGTTTATTCCGGGCATTAATTTGCTGCTTTATATAGGTTGTGTGGGCATTGTATTGTACTTTCAGAAATCAGCCAATATGGGTGCTGCCTATGGATTGGCCATTACCATGTGCATGATCAGCACTTCTATTTTATTTGCCAATTATTTGGTAAGTAAGCGGGTTTTCTCTACTTGGATTTATATTTATTTGGTTGTTTATTTAAGCATTGAATTTTCTTTTTTAATAGCCAATTTGCAGAAATTTCTGCATGGTGGCTATGTTACATTAATAGTAGGTGGCGGATTATTTGTAGTGATGTATGTGTGGTTTAGGAGCAGGAAAATAAAAAATAGGTATGTTGAATTTGTTCGTTTAGAAAACTATATTCCAATGATTCAGGAATTGAGTAACGACAAAAGTATTCCCAAATATGCAACGCACTTAGTGTACATGACCAGTGCTAATAACCACAATGAAATTGAGCATAAAATTATTTATTCCATCTTGAATAAAAAGCCCAAAAGAGCCGATATATACTGGTTTGTACACGTAGATGTATTAGATGATCCCTACACTTGTGAGTATTCCGTAGAACATATTATTCCCAATGATATTATACGCATTGAATTTAGAGTAGGATTTAGGGTTGAACAACGCATTAACCTAATGTTCCGTAAAGTAGTAGAGGAATTGGTGAAGCATAAAGAGGTAAATATTACCAGTAGGTATGAAAGCCTAGAGAAAAACAATATAGTAGGCGATTTTCAATTCATTGTTTTGGAAAAATATTTGAGTCAAGACAATGAGCTGCCTATCTTAGAAAGAATTGTAATGAAATTATATTTTTGGCTGAAAGAAATCAGCTTGAGTGAAGAGAGAGGTTTTGGGTTAGATCCGAGTAATGTTACCGTGGAGAAATTTCCACTCATTGTGGCACCCGTATCTAAGCTAAATTTGGTTCGTACTTATTCGGAAGGCGAAGATGCATAAACCTAGGCTGTTCAATCAAATTGTGTGACCCTACTTATTTATATTATTGTTGGCTATTTACTCCTGATACTGGTTGCCTATTTGGTGCAGGAGCGATTTATTTTCAAACCTGAGAAGCTGGCGCAAGATTTTGAGTATAAATACGAAGCTCCATTTAAAGAATTATTTTTTGATGTATCACCTGGTGTACGCATCAACGGATTGCATTTTTATGTAAATCAACCCAAGGGATTGATCCTATATTTTCATGGCAATTCTAAAAGCATAAAAGGCTGGGCAAAATATGCACGAGATTTTTTTCGTTTTCAATACGATGTAGTATTGGTAGATTACAGAGGCTTCGGTAAAAGCACCGGAAAAAGAAGTGAAAAAGAGATGTTGGCCGATATGCAGTTTGTGTATGAAACTTTAAAAAATAAATTTGAAGAACAGCATATACTAGTGTACGGAAGAAGTTTGGGAAGTGGCTTCGCCACAAAGATTGCAGCCGACAATTCCCCCCGATATTTAATACTAGATGCTCCCTATTTTAGTTTTATTAAAGTAGCCAAAAGATTTACTCCTTTTTTACCGCATCAACTTACACTGCGTTATAAATTACAAACTGACCAATGGATTAAACAAGTAAACTGCCATACTTATATCATTCACGGAACCAAAGACTGGCTAATTCCCATAAAACACAGTGAAAAATTACAACAATTTAATCCGCATAAAATCACCTTAATTCGAATTCAGGGTGGAGCACATAATAACCTACCCAGTTTTCCCGAATACCATAGTTTTATACGAGATATTCTACAATATTAACCTCGCACAGTGAATAGAAAAAAGATCGTCCAAACCCTCCAAATTATTGCTGTTATTTATGCCCTTATAGGCATTCTGTTTTATAATTTTCAGCAACAGATTATTTTTCATCCAACAGTGGTGGAAGTAGACAGTAATTATGGTTTTAAACAGCCCTATAAAGAAGTATGGATTGCAGATAACGATGTTGTAAAAACACATTTGGTTCAATTTACGGTAAGGGATGGTTTGCAAAAAGGACTGGTACTTTATTTTCATGGCAATAGAGATAATATTAGTAGATACGCTGGTTTTGTAGAAAAATTCACCCAGCAAGGTTATGCGGTGTGGATGCCCGATTACCCGGGCTTTGGCAAATCTACCGGCCCATTAACCGAAGCCGCTTTGTACGAACAAGCTTTGCAAGTTTATAAAATGGCACGGGCTCAATATAAACCCGAACAAATTATCATCTATGGCAAATCAATGGGTACAGGTGTGGCAGCACAATTGGCAGCGGTACGCGATTGTAAGCGACTGATACTGGAAACCCCTTATTACAGCATGCAATCTTTAGTAGGCATGTATTTGTGGATGTATCCCCTACAAAATATCTTGCATTTTAAATTCCCCAGTAATGAATACCTTTTAAAAGTTACAGCCCCTATTTCTATTTTTCATGGAACAGATGATGGGGTGGTTCCTTATCGCAATGCGGTTCAACTTAAAACTGTTTTAAAACCTGGTGATGAATTTATTGCCCTAGAAAAAGGAAGCCATAAGGATCTAAATGATTTTTTGTTGATGCAGCAAAAGATGGACAGCCTACTGCGCTAAACACTCTGTTTTTAGAGTATAAATGGACTTATATTTGTCATTATTTTGTAAAACACAAACAAATTATATGAGCAACGAAAAAAAATTAACCAGTGCTTCAGGTAGCCCTTTTTACTACAATGAAGACACGCAGAGTGTTGGTAATAGAGGTCCATTGCTGCTGCAAGATTATATTCTGCACGAAAAAATGGCGCATTTTAATCGGGAGCGCATTCCAGAGCGTGTTGTACATGCAAAAGGTTCAGGTGCTTTTGGAACTTTTACCGTAACACACGATATAAGCAAATATACCCGTGCAAAAATTTTTAATGAAATAGGCAAGCAAACGAGGGTATTGGCTCGTTTCTCAACGGTAGGCGGAGAAAAAGGAAGTGCTGATACAGAAAGGGATCCACGTGGATTTGCTGTTAAATTTTATTCTGAGGAAGGCAATTGGGATTTGGTAGGAAACAATACCCCCATCTTTTTTATTAAGGATCCAAAGAAGTTTGGTGATTTTATTCATACCCAAAAGAGAGATCCATATACCAATTTAAAAAGCCCAACAATGATGTGGGATTACTGGAGTTTGAATCCAGAAAGTCTGCACCAAGTAATGTTCTTATTTAGTGATAGGGGCACGCCATACGGGTACAGACATATGAATGGATATGGAAGTCACACGTTTAGTTTTATCAACGCTGAAAATACTAGAACCTGGGTGAAATTTCATTTTAAAACGGCACAAGGAATTAAAAATTTCTCCAATGAAGAAGCCAATCAAATGAAGGCCATTGATATGGATTTTTCACAGCGTGATCTGGTAGAAAATATTGATAATGGCAATTTCCCTAAGTGGAATGTGAAAGTACAGATCATGACCGAGGAAGAAGCCAAAACATACCAATACAATCCGTTTGATCTTACCAAAGTATGGAGCCACAAAGACTTTCCATTGATTGATGTAGGCGTAATGGAGTTGAATGAAAATGCGCAGAATTATTTTGCAGAGATAGAGCAATCTGCTTTTGCACCTGCCCATGTGGTAGATGGAATTAGCTACTCACCAGATAAAATGCTGCAAGGTCGTTTGTTGAGTTATCCGGATGCGCATCGTCATAGACTGGGTGCTAATTACGAACAGATACCCGTGAATCGTTGTCCTTATGCGGTGAATAATTACCAACGTGATGGTGCGATGCGTGTGGATGGAAATGGAGGAAAGAATCCTAACTATTTCCCCAATAGCTTTGATAATATTGTTGCGGATGAAGCTTACAAACAACCGTCATGGGAATTAGAAACGGTGGTAGCCGATTGGTTCAGCAGAAATGCGGAAGGAGAGAACGATCATTTTTCACAGCCTGGTAAATTCTATCGTGAAGTGTTGTCAGTTCAAGATAAACAGCATTTAGTAGATAATATTTCAGGCGCATTGAATGGGGTGAGTGGTCCAAAACGAGCGGAAATCATCAACCGACAATTGTGTCATTTTTTCCGTGCCGATATTGGATTTGGAATGGC
>JAAFJB010000039.1 GCA_013297995.1 Chitinophagales bacterium
CACCGACTGTCTAGTAAGATTTCAATTCCTATGTGGTACGATTAAAAGTTATATCAAAAGAAAAAATAGTTTCAGATGATAAAAATTTCAATTCCTATGTGGTACGATTAAAAGATAGGAACGGCTGCCACAGGGGCTTACAAGCAAAATTTCAATTCCTATGTGGTACGATTAAAAGAAAGATTTGAAACAGATGCCACGAAGATAAATTTATTTCAATTCCTATGTGGTACGATTAAAAGGGGCGAGGGTAATATCTTCGCCTGTAACAGGTTGTTATTTCAATTCCTATGTGGTACGATTAAAAGTTATTAATACATTGCCGCCCTGCCTCTGTAGTGCGATATTTCAATTCCTATGTGGTACGATTAAAAGTGAATGAGCCTATTGGTGAATTCGTCATCCGAAACATTTCAATTCCTATGTGGTACGATTAAAAGTATATTTCTAAATAACCACTGCTCGAAGATCCTCCATTTCAATTCCTATGTGGTACGATTAAAAGAAACATTATCGGAACGAGAAGTAGAAGCGAAGAAATATTTCAATTCCTATGTGGTACGATTAAAAGCAGGCAGCAGCACAATACAATGCTTCAAAGCAATATTTCAATTCCTATGTGGTACGATTAAAAGTAAAAAAGGTATCGAAAGACACGGACGATTCGAGATTTCAATTCCTATGTGGTACGATTAAAAGAAATGCTGTGTCGTGCGTGAGGGCATTAACCACTACATTTCAATTCCTATGTGGTACGATTAAAAGGGCTTTGTAGTAGCGTTTTTGTCTGCTTCAATAACATTTCAATTCCTATGTGGTACGATTAAAAGTATACCTCAATACAGAATACTCTTTAAAAGAAATATTTCAATTCCTATGTGGTACGATTAAAAGTTTTTTGAAAAGGCAGGTTAGCTATGAATTGAATGATTTCAATTCCTATGTGGTACGATTAAAAGAGCCCATTGCTAAAGTCGTATGCAAAAGCCAATAACATTTCAATTCCTATGTGGTACGATTAAAAGCCAAAGGCGTATCCCAGCCCCTTTTTTGAATTGTATTTCAATTCCTATGTGGTACGATTAAAAGATCCAAGGTCGGATTGGGGCACCAACTTCTTGTAAATTTCAATTCCTATGTGGTACGATTAAAAGGTCAGACGAAAGGTGCCAATTGTTAGAACTAAGAGATTTCAATTCCTATGTGGTACGATTAAAAGAAGAAAAAAAGAAAGAGGAGGATTTTTTCAACAAGATTTCAATTCCTATGTGGTACGATTAAAAGCATCTTCGGCAGTTGCTATAAATTCGCCAAATTTATTTCAATTCCTATGTGGTACGATTAAAAGCAAAGCGCGATGCTTGCATCTTCTACGGCAAACATATTTCAATTCCTATGTGGTACGATTAAAAGCAAGCTGCCGGATAATTCAATTGCGGTTGTTACTGATTTCAATTCCTATGTGGTACGATTAAAAGATTGCTCCCTGACTCAATTCTGCCAATACGTTTCTTAATTTCAATTCCTATGTGGTACGATTAAAAGTAGAAAAAATTCGCCTTTTAAGTTTAAATTTAATATTTCAATTCCTATGTGGTACGATTAAAAGTTAAATTCTGGCAAACCTTTGTTAATGAAAAAACATTTCAATTCCTATGTGGTACGATTAAAAGGGCACGCAAACAGTAACAACATACGAATTAGTGAATTTCAATTCCTATGTGGTACGATTAAAAGAACAGGCACGCAAACATGTGCTGCAATTGTAACATATTTCAATTCCTATGTGGTACGATTAAAAGAAGATACCAGGCACAACACTAACCATAAAAGATAATTTCAATTCCTATGTGGTACGATTAAAAGCAGATTTAAAAAAATGGTAGATATTACTAGCTCATTTCAATTCCTATGTGGTACGATTAAAAGACGCCAATTCTGCACTTATGAGCAATGCCATTAGATTTCAATTCCTATGTGGTACGATTAAAAGAGCCAATGGGCAAGCCAATATGATGAAAGGAAATGATTTCAATTCCTATGTGGTACGATTAAAAGAAGGAAATGTGGCTAGAGACGACAACAGCAACTATATTTCAATTCCTATGTGGTACGATTAAAAGGAGTATTCTGGCAAGCAATATTTTTCCTACGCAAATTTCAATTCCTATGTGGTACGATTAAAAGATACAAACGCACCTGCAATTATGTTCCCTTATGTCATTTCAATTCCTATGTGGTACGATTAAAAGTTCTTCTGTGTTCATGATTTCGGGTATATTAGTGTTATTTCAATTCCTATGTGGTACGATTAAAAGTTCGCCGTCTTTGCCTACGTAATCCCGCCGAAACATATTTCAATTCCTATGTGGTACGATTAAAAGTCCTCTTTTTTTTCTAGCAGGGTCAAAAACACATGTATTTCAATTCCTATGTGGTACGATTAAAAGAATAAAGGCAACGAAGTACGCAACCTTTCAAGACGAATTTCAATTCCTATGTGGTACGATTAAAAGTACCGTTAGGCGATATTGAAAGCGACACAATCCGAAATTTCAATTCCTATGTGGTACGATTAAAAGCTTTTGGCTTCAAAGCTTCTCTAGGCACTAACTTAAATATTTCAATTCCTATGTGGTACGATTAAAAGCAGTACAGCGATGATGATTATTTTTTTCATTATTTATATTTCAATTCCTATGTGGTACGATTAAAAGTCTAATACCCGAATAAAAAGCACAGCATATAACAATTTCAATTCCTATGTGGTACGATTAAAAGTAACCAACATTAGAAGCAGCAGTAACAAGCCCTTATTTCAATTCCTATGTGGTACGATTAAAAGCTGAGTGGGGCTAGTTTTAACGGGTCTGTTTCTACATTTCAATTCCTATGTGGTACGATTAAAAGTGTTGCGCTGATGACACCGCCAGCGATTGTAATATATTTCAATTCCTATGTGGTACGATTAAAAGGCCAATTCCCACACTGCCAGCAACACTGTACCGTTATTTCAATTCCTATGTGGTACGATTAAAAGTTTTAGCATATTTTTCAACTGATCTGCTCGAATGTCATTTCAATTCCTATGTGGTACGATTAAAAGGCGAATTTTTTTTAATAAAATCAATTGCTTGAGCTATTTCAATTCCTATGTGGTACGATTAAAAGGCACTAAATCGGTCGATGCTGGCACACTTGAATCAATATTTCAATTCCTATGTGGTACGATTAAAAGAGTAGCCTGTTTCGTATTTACCGAATCGTGTAATATTTCAATTCCTATGTGGTACGATTAAAAGGGTCTAAGCCCATGTTAACTGCATAAGCACCACCTATTTCAATTCCTATGTGGTACGATTAAAAGGAAAGTTGCGAAAACTGTTCGTAAAATTCTTTTAAATTTCAATTCCTATGTGGTACGATTAAAAGAAGACACATAGTTGACATAGATTAATTAAAATGTATTTCAATTCCTATGTGGTACGATTAAAAGTACATTACTGGTGTTAAGACACCTGTTATTATTAGATTTCAATTCCTATGTGGTACGATTAAAAGACAAAAGACTGGCGTAAACAAACCCACGCAAACGAATTTCAATTCCTATGTGGTACGATTAAAAGGACACCTGCAGTACGTTCTACTGATTACAAACAGCCATTTCAATTCCTATGTGGTACGATTAAAAGAAACCCTTGCTCGTATAGCTAATATAAAAGCTCGAACATTTCAATTCCTATGTGGTACGATTAAAAGCGAGGAAGGTGAATCTATATTGGATGCGTTAGGGATATTTCAATTCCTATGTGGTACGATTAAAAGGGTTAAAAAATGTTTGGTTTAGAACAAAATCTGAATTTCAATTCCTATGTGGTACGATTAAAAGTTGAAATGGTTTTTTCTTTCGCTGCCGAATTGAAATTTCAATTCCTATGTGGTACGATTAAAAGCTTCGTCCGATTCTTCGCCCTCAAACAGCCCTGCGTAATTTCAATTCCTATGTGGTACGATTAAAAGGGTAGCCGTCATTTTTATAGGCTCACCAAAATGATATTTCAATTCCTATGTGGTACGATTAAAAGCAGATTCTAGTGAAAAGTGCTACATACTTTACAAATTTCAATTCCTATGTGGTACGATTAAAAGCCCACCTACGCAGGGGCTAGATTAGTTTTTAAAATTATTTCAATTCCTATGTGGTACGATTAAAAGACCGCTTGGTTCTGTTAACCTTCCTGGTCAACAATATTTCAATTCCTATGTGGTACGATTAAAAGTAACAAAAGACTGGCGTAAACAAACTCACGCAAATGAATTTCAATTCCTATGTGGTACGATTAAAAGAACAAATATTAGATAAAAAGCAAGGTTTAAAACTATTTCAATTCCTATGTGGTACGATTAAAAGCTCACCCTATTATTCACCTCTAAAACTCTACACAAATTTCAATTCCTATGTGGTACGATTAAAAGTTTATCATGATTGAAAATTTAATCCTTGAATTTCGATTTCAATTCCTATGTGGTACGATTAAAAGTCGGCGAATGACAGTAACCCCTTTTTTTTTCTTGCTATTTCAATTCCTATGTGGTACGATTAAAAGTAGCCCTTTATGCAGATGGACACAAGGCTATGTTATTTCAATTCCTATGTGGTACGATTAAAAGTTGAAGCAATACGAATTGAGTGTGGTTCGGAAAGACATTTCAATTCCTATGTGGTACGATTAAAAGCACGCAAAATGGCTAATCTTTTTTGCCTTTCCGCTATTTCAATTCCTATGTGGTACGATTAAAAGCAAATAACAGTTAAATGGTTAGAGGATTATAAGTTGATTTCAATTCCTATGTGGTACGATTAAAAGCGGCGAATGACAGTAACCCCTTTTTTTTTCTTGCTATTTCAATTCCTATGTGGTACGATTAAAAGGAACATTTGTGCTCATATCAACTTTTGTGTTTTATTATTTCAATTCCTATGTGGTACGATTAAAAGTAATAGAGAGGAGTTTAGGGATTGTGACATAAGCATTTCAATTCCTATGTGGTACGATTAAAAGAAATTTGTTCGCTGTTACTGCTAATAGTTGCCTCAATTTCAATTCCTATGTGGTACGATTAAAAGCCAATGTAACGAGAACAATTAAAAGCGGGAAAAACAAATTTCAATTCCTATGTGGTACGATTAAAAGATTTAGGTGTAATAAGTAGAGGTCATGCACTAACAATTTCAATTCCTATGTGGTACGATTAAAAGTGAAGGCTTCCATTTGCCAAACGCAACACTATCTTTATTTCAATTCCTATGTGGTACGATTAAAAGTTGTATTGCTCACGATCCATTTTAAATAGAATTATATTTCAATTCCTATGTGGTACGATTAAAAGTAGAGCAGTCCAATCATTAACAACAACAGGAGCAAGATTTCAATTCCTATGTGGTACGATTAAAAGATTATCAGCAGGTAGTATTCCGTATTCTTTATTAACATTTCAATTCCTATGTGGTACGATTAAAAGTAAGAAAACCCTCTGAATCTTTTGCAACTGCATAATTTCAATTCCTATGTGGTACGATTAAAAGCCTGATGCTTCGAAATGTTGAATAGCACCTGTATAATTTCAATTCCTATGTGGTACGATTAAAAGCGAATGTGTTGCCAGTAGATGTACCACCGTCCGCTATTTCAATTCCTATGTGGTACGATTAAAAGGTAAAACTTGTTGCTGTTACAGAATTAGAGAAGGATTTCAATTCCTATGTGGTACGATTAAAAGTGATGCCTGTTATATACCCACTACCATTTGTTATTATTTCAATTCCTATGTGGTACGATTAAAAGATTAAATAGTCTGGAGTTAATAGATACCAGTACAGCATTTCAATTCCTATGTGGTACGATTAAAAGTCTATTCTCAACACAATTGCTGATATAGACTGGTTTATTTCAATTCCTATGTGGTACGATTAAAAGAGGTTTTGTTCCTGCTTTCGCCCATGCACTTACTGTATTTCAATTCCTATGTGGTACGATTAAAAGCCGTTTTTTTTGACGGCTGAAACCCTTTATTAATAAGGGTTTCTATGAGTGAAAGTAGTAATTTTTTCGTAAAAAAGTTGTCGATTCGGGATAATAAAATGGATAGCCCAGATCGACAACTTTATAAAGTGCTGATTTATAGTGATTTGTATTTCAAATGTCAAAGAACAAAATTAAAAATGGAAATCATTGGCGGTATCGACAACTACAGTATATTATTTAGCTCATTTTTTTCTTTCCCAATAACCTCTTTTTCTAGCCATCTTTCCGATCTGCTTTTGAAAATAATAACACTATCTTCTTCTTTTTTCATCATCAGCTTAGCCTTGTTCAATAACTCTTTTAGCTTTACCTCTGTGATCTCTCCTTCAAATACACTATTCTGTATCCAATTTAAGTATTGTCTGCATAATTTCAGCATTTTTACAACCCTTTTTTCTCCAATATCGTAAACTAAAATAATATACATAATTACCACCAGGCTTTAAATGGTTTATATTCTTCTATATTTAGAATATGCTTACTCAACTTATAACATTCTAATTTTACCAGATGCTTATAACTTACATGCCTACCTAATGAGCGATGTTTGATGGTTTCATTCAACTTTTCATCCCAAGCTTTAACCACTGTTTTCCGGCCCGTATCTTTAAGTAAACAGCTATTAAGTTGTTTATTAAAATCATTTGGCTGGATTTGTTTTTTATTCAGCAATGAAAATATCAGTCGGTCAGCTAAAATCGGTTTAAATATTTCTGCTAAATCAAGCGCAAGTGAAAATCTACGCTCACCCGGTTGGTGCAAGAAACTAATAGTAGGATTTAGCTGTGTATGATAAATCATATCCAAGCAAAGTGTATAACACATACTGTTTACAAAAGATACCAGTGCATTTACTTCATTACTTGGAGGCTGTTTGGTTCTGTTGCCCATGCTAAAATCATTAATGATTACATCAAAAGCATCATAGTAACTCATTCTTATATTTCCTTCTAAACCCATTAGTGTTGGAATATCTTCTGCAAATGGTAATTGAAGTATCAGCGATTCAATTCTTTCAATAGGGCCACTCGTATCTTTTTCCCTGTTGTTGTAATAACGCAGGTTTTTTACCATATTAAATGCTGCCGCTTCTATTAGTTTAATGGCAATAGCCATTCTCTTTTTTAAATTACTATATGCACCAACCTGAGCCACCAACATTTTACCAGCTAATAAATAATCTTTGGGCATAAACGATCCGGTGTAATGTTCATAGTAATCAAAAAAGTGAACACTAATATGTGATTTACCCAAAAAATTGTACATGGCACTATTGGCATCTAAGCTACCAAAAGCGAATAGGTTGTCTACCGTTTCAACTGGAATATATTTAGGTACACCTTCATTACCATCTTCATCAACAGGAACAAATTTTAAGGTATTGTCTTTCCTGCTTAGTCGGCCTGGATTAAAAAGGTAATAAGATTTTTTCATAGCATGTATAATATATTATTCTCCACTATAACAGAAATCGAAATAAGAACAGCTTTTACAAATTTTTGCATTTAATAAAGCTGGACAATATTCGCTTGCTACAATTTCTGGAATTTTATTCATAACAAGCGTTAAGTAGGATTTATCTTCTGCTGAGAGATTAATTTCTTTCGTCTCTTTAAGTTTGGGATATTCTAATATACCCCTTACACCTTCTATGCCGTTTTGTTCAAGTAGGAAGATATAATATTTCAATTGCCATTCGTGGGCAGTCTCCATTTTGCTAGATCTTTTCAGCTCATGTATTACTTTATTTTTAGCGTCATAAAAATCTATTTTACTTCCTCCAATTTCAATCTCCGAATATTTATCGGCTCTTTGTGGATAGCTGGTTTCGTGGAGCAGTTTTCCATCGGATACGGTTTCTGAATTATGTTCCATATTAATGCCATTGGCAAATAGCCACAGTTTTCTATGGCAGATATGGTAGTAGTTGATATGGGTGGCGGTGAGATGAATCATCATTTCTGTCGGCGTTTTTATAACGAAGACTGTGTATATTCAAATACAACGTTTTGTAGTTCCAATTTTATTTCTTCCAATTTTTTTGGTAGTAATAGCTTTGAAAATAGTATTGTTTTCATACGGAGTATTGGTAAAAAAATCAAGATCTACTGATATGCGATGCCCAAGCCGCAATGCAATGTTAGTACCGCCCCCCAATGCAAAGCTTTCAAAAGCAGGAATGGAGCAAATTATTTTTAATAATTCCAGGGTAGCGGGTTCAACAACATTTTGTTGTAACATGTAAAATCAGTTTTCTGAAGTTGTAAAATGGTGCAAAGAAAGCTTAATACTGGTTTACGGAGATAAGCCGACTTCACAATCTCCTGCCGTATGCGTGGCAAGCTGTAGTATTTCATAATGGATACCTGATCGTCCCAACTTCCGTAGTTGAAAACTTTTTCCATTACAAATAAAGAAGATTCTTCAAAATCTAATTCATCGAAGGAAATATCCCAAAAAGCCTTTTTTGAAATGAGTGGTTTTAACATAATTTTTGTTGTGAAGGTAAAGTTAGGCATTTCCTTATTTTCAAATTGCTTTTTCAGTTCCTGTACAATCCAATTTATGTTGACCGCCCCCATTTATTTATTAGATTTTTCAGGATCATTTTGTAACCGACAGCTAACTATGGTTTGGTAAGCGCCATTCCGGCAATATTTGTTAATATTGATTTTCACTCATTGCTATAAGTTGTTCTGCTGGTATATTAAGTCTTAATTTCCATCGAGCATTAAATGAACCTTCGTTTTGCAACGATGGATCTAACGTGCTATACTTTTCATTTACACAATTTAACGCATATTTTATAAAAGCATCCATCCCTTTTTTTTCATACGTTTCAATCAAATAACCAATCCGTTTTGTGACGGCAATATTATTAACTGATTTGCAGGCTTTGATTAACCGCAAATTATTAAGTTTAGCTTTTTTTAGGGCAAAGAGTAATTCTGCGTAGCCACCACTGTATTGGGGCAAATCAAAACAATCAACTATAGTTTTTTCAACAGTAGTCAATTTAAAAGCATGGTTGCCTACCCCCGATATTTCATAGCAAGTGACTTTGTTCAATTTTACTTTTATAAAATGATAGTTTACACCAAATACGGTTTTGTTTTTCTTTAATCTGGGCGTTTGTACAAATACTGTATTTGAAAATTGTGAAGTTAAACCATGCAAATTCAAAGCCGACCAATAAGCAACGGCTCCTTCAGGGGCTAAGTAATTAGCAATTACATACTCGTTTCTAAAATTATGGCGGCAGTATTTCCCTTTTTCTATTCGGTTGAGCACACCTCGTTTCAATAAGGTTTCAATATAAGTTTGAATGCCATTTACGGGTAGCCCAAGCACTTTTGCCAAATCGGATAATTCAAATATATCTATCTCGAAATCATCCAGATGGCGCAATATAGAATCTGTATTCATTGCTTATTGGTATATTATATGGCAAATGTAATGGCTTTTGATATAATAAAAGGTAATTTATTTTATTTCACGTTATCTAAACTAGATATTTATTTCATTCACAAACATTAGTCTCCAATTTTATGGGTAATGTGCTGATCTGATGGCTACATGGTGTAAAAAAGAAAAACCCTACCAATTACATGGCAGGGTTTTGGTTAATTATTTTAACTGGTTTTCATAATCAAATGCCAACATTAACCGAATAAGTTTTTGTTCTGCTTCTTTTAATGCATCTGCACTTTCATTCACCGTTGCTATATAACCAGCGCAGGGTAATGTCACAAAAACTTCCGCACCAGCAGTTTCATCAATAATTGGTTTTGCTTTATACCTTTCTCCTTCATCTATCAACTTTGCACGTATTGCCCCTGTTATGGCACTGGCATTTTCACTAATTGCAACCGCTAATGTTTCCATCAAACTAAAAGTTCGTGCTTGGTTAGATGTAATTCTCCAATTTAATAATGCACTCGCTAAGGCAGGGATTACTTTTTCTCTATCTTTTTTTGGCATTACAAGGCATTTACCAAAGGTATTTTCACTTTCTATCCAATCTTTTGCTTTTAGGTCTGCAATTTTTTCTTTACTTAATTCCGGCTCATGCAAATTGGTAGAGACCGAAAATAAGGTCCTTAAATCTATGGCAATATCATACACAAAGAGTCCTTGCGTTCTCTTGTTTTCGGGGATCCAATTACGGCGTGGTAACGTCCGATTATTTGTATTTAAAAAAACCTCAATCTCATCTTCTGTTAAGAGTATTTCACTACCTGCCATTCTTACATTTACAGGATTATTATCGGGGCGGTTACTTCTATCAAATGTTAAATTTTCTTTTACAGTTCCAGATAATAAGGGATGTAATGGGCGCATTGCAGATATTGATAACGGGCTGCGTCTTTTTACAGTAATGCCATCGCCTGCTCGCATCCATCCTCCTATTAATTGATCGATGTAACTAGGATCACAAGGTGACCAAGGTTCTTTATTCTCCAATTCTTTTTTCGCATTAACATTATAATTAAATGTTACTGGAGCCATCTGAACATTTAAAGATGTTGTAAGGTCTTCTAAAATAGAACGCTTTACTTGTTGCCCACTTGAATAAGCACAGTATTGGCCAAATTGTGCGTCATAATAAGTTTTCTGTCCGTCTTGTACTCCAAAAACGGTATGTTCAGCATGCTTAAGTGCTCTTAAATAAATGTAAGGTTTCATAAAATTGCTTTTAGTATTTTTTTAATTAATTGATGCAAATTGAAAGCGGATAAGTGTTAGGAAATAGGGGACATTATCGGTCGGCATAATATTGATCTGTTTCGCTATTTCAATATAATCTTCTTTATTGCTGACCTCCTGAACTACCGACGTTAGGCAGTCAATAAATTGCTTTTTATTTACAGATGACAGTACCGTTTTTACTTTATTTGATTTGTCCGTTTTGCCCTTGTCTCCACTCGTGGCATACTTTTGTAGGATGATCGCAAATTTTTGTGCGCTTTCCCAGAGTTGTTCGTTGTTAAGCATAGCTAATAACCAAATTTGATAGGTGTTAAAATTTATTTTCTTTTCATCATTTTGTTCATTATAACTCGGAATTTTTCCTTTGTCAATGTATTCCCGAAGTCCTTTCGGTTCCATAGCATTTATTCCAATTGAACCCATCTGGCAAGCCCTGGTAAAACCAAAAGCCGTTCCAAAGAGTTTTTCAGCCTCTTGTCTTTTTGATGTTCCAAAATATTTTTCATATAATTCTACCGGTCGTTTTATTTGAGGTAATTTAAAAGGAATAAACCCTATCGTTGTATTTGTTTGCCCAAGATTATAAACATATCCTGTCATTTGAGTATCGGGATAATTGAGACAGATACCGATTAAAATAGCAATCCAAGATTGAGTATCAACTTCCGAACCCCCATCTTTCATGGCACTTATTCCATTAAATGAAGCTGTTTTGTCTTCGGGATTATAGGTGCGGTGGTTATATCTATGAGAAAGCCATTGGCCATTCCATGTATTAATTTGGTTGCCTCTCAATTTCAATGTTTTATTTAAGTAGGTTCGATATATAGGCCAACCTTCAAAAATATCGAGTAGTAATTCTGCTTTATCAAAAAATAATGATAGCCCACCTTGTATGCCAATACCTAACCCACTACCTATCCATGAAAAATAAACATCATCTTGATCTAATGGAAGTTTTAAATTCGTGACTTGTCCAGAAGTTGTTGCTGTTACATCTAAGGATGGAAACCCAATAGCAATACTGGCATCTGCATTACTATTAAAAATTTTGTCGTTTAAAACTAAAAGTTTCTGTTTTCGTTCTTCTGTAGTTGGAACAACTCCTTTTTTAATCCCTTGTACAAAAGGCGAGTTCGTAACCCACTGCATATACTTATCATTATCGAAAAACAATGGAAAATACTTTTCGATAAAAAATTGCTTTGCACTATATGTGCTTCCATTTTTTTTGTTATACGCCTTCAAAAATATCCTTCCAATATTAGCTGCTATCATAATTTTTGATTTATAAAAATCGATTCGTTACATCATAAAATATCGGCTTTGCATATTGAGCTTTAAAGCCTTGATTAATATCATAAGCTCTGGATGGTATTACAAAGGGCCTTGTTCCAGACTTTAATTTATCTAATTTATTAAATGCAATGGAGCGATAAGAAACAGGTATTTCTAATTTGGACTGTTCAATATAATTAGCTGTTTCATAAAATTCTTTATCTGTTTCCTCAATACAGGTTGCAGATTCAATATCCAATGCATTTAATAATGCAGATTTTGGATGATGCCAAAGCTCCTTTATTCGCCATGTTTCATCAGTATAGACAGCATCAAGATTAATATCTACGAATTCTATTTCCTGATAAACTGAATTAATTATTTGTTGAAGATTACGTTCCTCTAATAAAGCTCTGCTTGGCAACACATCATAGCTTCTATTTAAAGTTTCAATTTTGTAGGGCGATGCATCGTTTATAGCTTCGGGTGGTTTTATGACATAAATTGATTTGTACACTCCAATTGTTTTACTATTCCTTATTCTATTGATTCTACCAAATCTTTGAATTAGTGCATCAATAGGAGCACAATCGGTAATCATTAAATCAAAACTTATATCAAGACTTACTTCTACGACTTGTGTTGAAACTGCAATGCAAGCTTCTGCACAGGTGTTAAAATCATTTTTTAATATCTTCTCTAACTGGCTTCTTCTTTCCCGCTTAAATCGGCTATGAATCAGCATTTTCTTTACGTTTGGATATCTTTCATCCAAAAATTTATATACCTTTTGCGACCGACCGACTTGGTTACAAACAATAAGTACTTTCATTTTTTTATTAAGATAATCTACAATAACATCTTCTAAACTTTCGAAAGAATCGGCTTTGTGAATGATGTGCCGATTGAAGGTATCTAAAACTGTATCCGATAATGAAACCTCATATACAATACTGCTGCCACCTAATGTGTCTAAAAGACGATTATATAAAACTGAAGGCATCGTAGCAGTTCCTATATGTATTCGGCAATTTAAAGAACAAAGTATTTCCACAATTTTAAGTACAATTGCTTGAGTAGTTTCTGAATAGGTATGTATTTCGTCCATAATAACATCGCTATCATATAAATCGGTAATCAATGCCTCATAGCCCTTTGTTCCGAAAACAAGTGCCGCCATTTGATGGGGAGTAAGTACTTTTATTGATGCGCCGATATGTCGTTGTAATATTTTTTCTTCAATAGATTCTCCCTCCACCTTTAGAATCGATGCAGCATGTAGCAAATGTATTTGCGCATTTGTATTTTTTAAATCAGATTTAATACGTTCATACATTGAATTTATAGATGCCTGAAATGGAAGCGTATAAAACACCCTACCTGTGCATCGCTTCATTAAAAAATCAGTTTTCCCTGCTCCCGTAGGTGCGGTTACCAACGTATGCTTTCTACTGTCTGTTCCTGCAATAAAAGATAGCGGAAAAAGCTCACCCGTTCTGTTATAAAAATTCAAATCTGGTTTAATGAAAAGCTGCTGGTCTATTTTATGTAAATCTTCATTCATTTCTGAAGCCAAATGGTCAGCTGAAATCAATAAGCCTTTCCATTTTGAATATCCGTATTTTTTTGCTTCGCAATGTTCAACAACGTAATTAAAACTTTCTTTAGCTTGATGTTTAGTAATTGCTTTTGGAATGAAACCATAATGCGATAGAATTGCAAGTGCATCATCTACCCATAATTCAAAATCAATAAAATGTGTGGCAAAAGGATCGTCCATAGAATCTATCAAATCTAAAATCCCCATTTTGCTTGCGTCATTATAAACAGATTTATGATGCGCTACGATCATATCAATAATTGCTGGCCTATCGTTTTCTTCGATTAAAGAAATGAAAAATAAAGACGCAATTTCATGCCGAAAAACATAGCCTGGTGGTCGTATAAATCCTTTAGATAATGTTTTTTGAAATTGCGGACTTACTTTACCAATATCGTGTAGAATTGCTCCTTTATACGCAAGTTCCGAATCAACTCCAATATACTTTGCTATTTGTACAGCTATAGATGCAACATCAGAAAGATGTTGAACTAAAGTCATTTTTCCATTCTTTTCACTTTTCGCTAATATGTGTTTAAATCTTTCCATTAACTATTTTTAACGGGATTGCCAGTTACTTCAAGTTTGCCATACATTGCTTGGGCATTATTAAATCTATTATACCCAGTTATAAAAGAATCTTCTATATCACCAAAACGAAGTTCAAATCCCTCTATAGAATCAAACTCTAAATCTGTCATTTGATTTATTTGCTCACTTGGCAACAAAATGTCTTCATTTCTACATAAACAAATATGTTGGATTGCGGCATTCTTGGCATCGTCCATATTTAAAAATACAAGTTGAAGTTCTGGGTTAACTATTACACCTCGTTCCAGTATTGATCGATTTCGAATCATTAGTGAATTTTGCTTTCTATTTTCCCAGCCTCTGGTTTGTGTAACCTCTTGTTGAACGTTTATTGATGAATACGTAAGCTTGTGCCGAATTATCTTTTGTATCCCTTTTTGTATTAACGTATCTGGAAAGAGTTTTTTTTCGATTCCCTCTACAATAGAAGGAGTTAGAAACTGTTGACTAAATGTTTTACTATCACGTACGGCAGTCCAAGGCTTAATAAAACCAAATGGGCCAGAATATTTTACTACTAAATAAGTCATGTTCTTTTTATTTTAATGCTCCAAATCCAATACCTGTACTATTACCTACTCCTACATTCCATGCAAATGCAATTTGCTCAGGAGTCCCCGCAATTATCACAGGACATATATTTGTTTTATTTCCAATATTTTTATAATAGACAAGCTTTGTTTTAGCTTCTAAATAATTCCTATCAAAACAAACTTGTATATTACTGTAATCCAACCCTGCTTTTTTGAGTTTAGTTTTCATTGTTTCAGTTAATAGATTGTCCGATTCAGTCTGATCATAAGTATAATGAATTTCCTTATCGTGATCTTTCCGCTTAACCAATACTGGGCTTGATACAAAAAAGATTTCTCTATTTGAAAATACGGGTGTATCCTGAATAACTATTTCAGAAACGTCCAGCCCATAATTGATTATTGGATCGCTTTGTATTCCGTTTATAACACTTTTAATCAAACTGTTATCATGCGCACTAAACTCAAAGCTGGTTTCATTTTCAAATATTAAACCATTGCCATTTTTACGCCCACCTTTTAACCAAGAAAATGAGTACATAGATATTTTATCATGTATTTCATTATTACCTATCCATTTGTGAATCGCACCTGTTATAAAAGGTTGATAATTAAATGGAATTTTTTGATTTCCTGATCTAATCTTAATATGTATTCTCATTCTATTTTCTTTAACCCTTGTTATTTTTAAATTAATACTTCCATAATTATCACCCCAAATATCTCTCCTTCCACTGCCAATTAATGTCAGTTAATCTTTTTTAATAAAATTATTTTTATAATTTCTTTTTATTTACTACTTTTACTCCGTATAAGTTGTTTCAGTTTCTCAAACTCGCTTCATGTGAGGGCTGCTATTCGCACGGTGCTGAAAGAATTTATACCTTTTACCCAGTTCTTATTATATCTAAATATTCTGAGATTGTATATTTCTTATATACTTTGTCTAAATCCTCAATACAAATAAATGCAATTTTGCCCGAAATCGCATTTAAAAATCTGTGTTCGTCTTTCAAAATACTCCTCTGAACTGCCCAAAGTATATAATCAATCACACATAACTCTGGGTATTCTGAACTTTTAACCACCTGTGCTTTATAGTCAAGTTCATCTTGTACCATCTCCATACAAAGT
The DNA here is from genome assembly GCA_013297995.1 of Chitinophagales bacterium. Classification (GTDB taxonomy): domain Bacteria; phylum Bacteroidota; class Bacteroidia; order Chitinophagales; family Chitinophagaceae; genus Sediminibacterium. The sequence continues at coordinate 15,933 of JAAFJB010000039.1, forward strand.
GCTTCTTGTAATACTGCCGTAAATTTTTCCTTGGTTGTATTATTTCTTTGGGAAAGGTAAAATAAATGATTTTTTCCTTTTTCAAAACTACATATATCAAGTAATTTTCTAACACAATCAAAGTAAAATTTATTGGTATTCTTACCATAATCTGTTGAAAAATGGCTAGGATTCTTTTGAGTTACCAAACAATAACAGATAAAATCATCTCTTTTCCTTAAAAATTGAAAAAATTCGGCTCTTATTTCTGGGTGGTCAGTTCTTGCATGAAAAAAATGTTCATCGTTTTTTAGTGACGTAATGCCAATATACAACTGATCGTCGAGGATTTTTTTGTGAAATTCGGTTATCTCTTGCCCAATTTTTTTTCTGTCATTTGTTTGAACAAGCCCCATTATTAATAGGGGCTGCCACCCATCTTGCGTCCAAAGTTCTTTACCTCTTTTGCCAAAAAAATCGGCATTCCCACTTTCGTCAATGAAATTGTATATATTTTTATTACGCATTACAGTAAACAATATTTATGGCAAATGTATTACTTTTCTATATAAAAAATTTATCTTTGTTGAAATCCTTAGGAATTGAAATTAAATTTTGTTAACTGTTTACTTTGTTTTAATCGCACCAATTAGATTTGCCATCCAGTATTAAGTAATACTGGATGGCTTTTTACCACCACATTTCCTCTTTTCCTTCAAAAACTCTATAAACCCCTCTGGGCCTATCACTTTCATATCTCCGGGTAATCCCATTGCAAAGCGACCAATACCATTATAATCCGCTACGGGTATTTCTAACGCATAATGCCCTTTCACCGCTTTTAAATAGACTTCTGCCAGCGGATATTCTTCTAACAATAAATTATACGCTTTTAGGGTTAGTTCCGCCTTCACCGTGGCCTTTGCCTTGGGTGCGCTCATCCTAAACGCATCTGTAAACGGTAGTATATGATGGCTCTGATTCACTGCATCCGCCTTCAACACTTCTACCGTGGCTATCCGCGCTATCTTAAAATGCTTGGATACCTTATCAGCTATATCATAACACCATACCCCCGAATAATCTCCTAAAAACTCAAATGGCTCTACCGTTCTATCCGTAATGGTATCACTATTACTAGATCTATAAGCCCGCAATATTACCCGCTTTTTTTGCCGTATCGCTTCCCCCAACTCATGCACTGCTTCGTGACTGGCTTTCTCCGGTATCTGTCCCAATGCTTTAAAATTATACAACGAATTCAACTTGCCCGCTAACCTATTTTTTATGGGCGAACTGCCCTCTAATAACCCAATGGTTTTATACAATACACAAGCTTCCTCCTCCGAAAAATGCAATAATTTATTTAATGTTTTTGCGCTTGAATTATCTAATACCAAATTATACCTTGCTTCTGTTCGGTCTACAATAAACCCCGCCCGTTCTATCTGCGCTAAATGTCTGTAGATGGTTCTATCCGATTGATTACACCTATCCATTAGCTCCTCCATGGCATACCTCCTATTCCCACTCAACATCATTAATAACCTTAGTAATTTTTGCATTTCATTCTTTGTTTAATCTACTATGCCTACACATCCCATTCCCATTGCATTGTTCATTCCTATACCACCATTTAAAGCCATTTCTATTACCCTTTTTGGAGCCCTTATTTCTAACCTAAATTTATCGTATCCTCGCACCCTTGTTTCTGCTGGCGTGCCTGCTTTTATAGTTAATAATCTTCCTCTGGGCGCATTGCTAAAAAATGGGGGTTTTATATCAATTGATTTTTCTATCTCTGCTAGCTCAACAGCTCCTGTCTCCATTTCTGCGGCGCATTTATCTACTAAATTCAATACAATCAATCTTGAAAAATCTACATCTTCTGGTGAAAGATAGTCATAATGCCCTCGCTCATTTTTTCTTCCCATCACTACTGGAGACATTGGCTGTACTATAATTCTATCTGCTACTAATGTTGGCGTTTTTTCCGCCACCACCTGCTGCACCGTAAAACTTACTTTGCTGATACTATCCGCTATTACAATTTGCTGGTTCATAAATAACCCCCTAATAAAATTTTCCGCTGCATCAGGTATATGAAAGCAAATGGTTAACTCGGCTGTATTGCTATTCATAATCATCCGATCGCCCTTTATCCGAAAAGGAGTTCTTATATCAGAAAAAGTAAAAAATTTAAAAGTCTTGTTATGGTATTTATATCCTGTGGAGTGCAGAAATTCCGCGTAGCCATCATTGGCTCGCTCTATTATTTTGTAAACAGCCGCCGATAAAGGATACTGGTAATTCAACGGCAGCTCACTTTGGCTGGCTTTGGTGGTATTCAATGATAGGATAAATCGCATAACTATTTTTAAATGCTCAAATAAATTAACCATTAACTTTTGCTGAGTTAATTGGCTTTTATTCTTTAATGGCAAACCTGCTCTTGCAAACAGTATTTAGTCAGCTATCGGGGGGAACTACAATTTAAATGCTCTTTTTTAATTTGCCAAATAATCTTTAGCTATCATAAAAATAAAACCCATCTTTCCATTTTTGGGAAAATAGGAGAGGGCGTTTAATTGGTTCTTTATCTTCTCCCTTTCGAGCAATAAAATACCTTCATCGCCGTTATTATCAGCATAAATAACTGCTCAATGGTGCCGCATTCCTTACTCGATTTTTTAGAACCCATCAACACCGCTCTACTCTCTAACGACGATGGCTTTAAAGATACCCAACTGGGAAAATATATTCTGGTGCATGAAGATGAATTACCCGATATTTCCCTAGCCGATTTGGTAATTGTTGGATGCGGCGAATTGCGTGGCTTGGGTATGCAATACACCGCTTCCAACGCACCCGATACCATTCGCGCTGAATTCTACAAATTATTTTACTGGCATACTGCCGTTACCATTGCAGACCTTGGCAATATTAAAATTGGTGCCACCGTTCAAGACAGCTACGCTGCCGTTAAACTGGTTGTAAGTGAACTCATTCAAATGGGTAAAAAAGTATTAATACTCGGTGGTTCCCATGATATTACCACCCCCCAATGCGCTGCCTATGGCGCGCTCAATAAAATTATTGACGCCGTTGCAGTTGATGCAAAAATTGACCTTGATATGGACAGCCTTGAACCTGCTGATAATTTTCTGGTTGATCTTTTCACTGGCATCCCTAACTACCTTAAACACTATACCCATATTGGCTTTCAAAGCTATTTTATGCACCCCAATATGCTGGAGACCATTGATAAATTAGGGTTCGACTGCTTCCGGGTTGGTAAAGTAAAAGAATCTATTGAAGAAATGGAACCCGCTATTCGCAACAGCGAACTCTTTAGCTTTGATATTGCCGCCATACAAAATGCGCACGCCCCCGCCAACCTTATTACTCCCAACGGCTTCAACGGTGAAGAAGCCTGTACCCTCATGCAATACGCAGGCATGAGCCATACCTGCAATACCATTGGCTTATATGGCTATATTGTTGCGCACGATCGGGATGCTATGACCGCCAAACAACAAGCCCATATGCTTTGGTATGTGCTGGATGGAATTCATAGAGGCAAACAGGAAGCTGCTCTCGATAACCGAAATGAATTCAACGAGTTTACCATGGCTTTTGCCGAAGTGGAAACCGCTTTTTTACAAAGCAAAAGAACCGGCAGATGGTGGATGCAATTACATGATGGCAAATACGTAGCTTGCAGCTACAAAGATTATATCACAGCCTGCAACAACGATATTCCCGAAAGATGGTTGCGCGCTGTTGAACGCAGCTAAACTCTTTTTTATGAATCGCATCTTTTTTTATATTGTCTGCTGTTTCTTGTTTTTAACCGCTTGTAAAGTGCAAAAGCAATCACAACTTAGCATTCAAGTGAATCAGTCATTTTTAAGCAAACCTGAATTTGCTCCCGCTCATATTGGCATCAGCATTTACAATCCTGCTACCAATCAATTTTTATTCGACCATCAATCTGAAAAATATTTTATCCCCGCCAGCAATACCAAAATTCTTACCTGCTATGCTGCCCTAAAAAACTTGGGCGATAGCATTGTTGGCTTTGAATATATTTCCGATTCCAATCAATTTTCCGTGCGCTTTACGGGCGACCCTACCTTTCTCCACCCCGATTTTAATTCCCAAAAATCGTTTCAGTTTTTACAACAAAATGCAGCTAATATTACTTTTGTTGCCCCTCGCTGGAATGCTTCCCCAATGGGGAATGGCTGGGCTTGGAACGACTACGATTTTATGCCCGAAAGATCTCCCATGCCCATCTATGGTAATATGGTTTGGTTTAATAAAAAAGGCAATGGCGTACAAATTATTCCCAAAGCTTTTAAAGATTCTCTCGTGATTTTTTCTAGTATGCAAAATGGATTTTTTGATATTGCCAGAGACCTTCACCAGAATCACTTTCAAGTAGTTAAAAGCAATACTAAATTTAATGGAACTTACTTTCCTTTCTTAGTAAACAAAGAACTAGATGCACTCTCATTACCCTTACTCGAAGATACCCTAAACCGCGTGCTGCATTATGCTAGCCAATTGGCTGTTGAATCTAATGCTTGGAAACCTTTTTATTCTCAGTCTACCGATAGCTTGCTAAGTATGATGATGCACCGCAGCGATAATTTTTTTGCTGAACAATTACTACTCATGGTTGCCAACCAAAAAATTGGCTCTATGGACGATGAAAAAATGATTGATAGCCTTCTTAAATCAGATTTTAACGGCTTACCCAACAAGCCCCGATGGGTGGATGGGAGCGGGTTGAGCCGATATAATTTAATGACTCCCCGGAATTTTATTTGGATATTAAGTCAACTTAAAAAAGAATTTTCTTGGGATCGCATCAAAGCCATTTTTCCTACTGCCAATGAAGGCACTTTGGCTGGCTTATACAAAGGATATGAAGGTAAAATTTTTGCAAAAACAGGAACACTTAGCAACCATATTGCATTGAGTGGTTATCTCTCTACCAATAGCGGTAAAGAACTTATCTTCTCTATTATGGTTAACGCACACCAATCTTCTTCCAGCGCAATTCGAAAAAATATGGAAGCGTTGCTCACTAATATTATTAATCAATTCTAACTCAAACAGCTTCTAACTATCTCCCAAACATTCTACTTAAATAATCTTCTTTGAAGGCTAAATAAGTGGGGCTACCTGTTGGGGTTATATTGGGTGTATTGCATTCAAAAACTGCCGCTATTAATGCGGTCATTTCTTTCTGCTCCAATGCCTGTCCCGCTTTTATACACTGCTGCTTGGCCATACACCTGATTAATTTTTCGCGCTTGCTGAATTTTATTTCTGTACTAAAATGTTTATACTGCTCTATTAACATTTCAATGGCATGCTTCTCATTGCCCAATATAATATCTGCTGGCGTTCCCTGTATTACAAAACTATTGTTTCCAAATGGCTCTATTAAATATCCGATGGTTTGTAAATCAGCAAGTAAATCTTGCAATAAAACAGCATCACTTGCTGCCAACTCCAAGGTTATAGGAAATAGACTTTTTTGTGTAGGCACTTGCTGGCTATGGGCGGCTTGGCTATACTGCTCGTACAACACCCGCTCATGCGCAAGCTGTTGATGTACCAATATAAAACCATTGGTGGTGGCCACCACTATATAGGTGTTGTGAAGCTGAAAGGGCTTGCTTGAATCTGGAATGTCTACACCTGAATTAGGAATAGATGTATCAGATTTTAATTGCTTTATTTCTGATTGAATGGGATCGCCATTCATCTCAAAACTCCCTGCGGGCTTATCAAAAAAATCCTTCCAATTCCTCAACTCCGCCTTTGATGTTGGCTCTATAAAATGCGCCTGATTTTTTTGCGTAAATGCCTTATACAAATTAGAAGAAACGGCCGCTGCTTGCTGCTGGCCTGTAAAAGGCTTGCTTACTGCATCTAATCCTTGTATATCTGCATTCAATGAAAAATCAAGCGATGGTGCAATGCTAAACTGTGCCAGCGCATGTTTTATGGCCGCCTGTACAAAGGCATAGATTATTTTTTCATCCTCAAATTTTATTTCCTGCTTGGTAGGATGCACATTTATATCAATATGCGCTGGATCTAAATCTATATACAAAACATAACTGGGATAACTGTCTTTGGCTATTATGCCCTCAAATGCTGCGTTTACAGCATGGTTCAGATAGGCACTTCGGATAAATCGATTGTTTACAAAAAAATATTGATCTCCGCGGGTCTTGCGCGCCGTTTCTGGCTTACCAATAAAACCCGTAATATTCATATAATCGGTTTCTTCTAATACGGTTACCAGCTTGGCATTATAGCTATTGCCCAATACCTGTACAATGCGTTGTTTGCTACTGCCCGCTTCTAAATGAAACACTTCTTGTCCGTTACTGGTAAGCGAAAAAAAGACTGACGGAAATGCCATCGCCACCCGAATAAATTCATCTACAATATGTCGTGTTTCTGCTGCATTACTTTTTAAAAAATTCCTACGCGCTGGCACATTAAAAAATAAATTCTTCATGCTGATGCTGGTACCCACCGGCGTTGCACATGCTTCTTGGCTTTCTACCTTACTGTTCTCAATAGTAATAAAACTGCCTAGTTCATCTTCAGCTCTTTTGGTTTTCAACTCCACCTGCGCCACGGCTGCAATAGATGCCAATGCCTCTCCTCGGAAGCCCATGGTTTTTATATGAAAGAGATCTTCAATGCTTTTAATTTTGCTGGTAGCATGTCGCTCAAATGCCATTCTAGCATCTGTTTCATTCATGCCTTTGCCATTATCTATCACTTGCACCAAGGCTTTTCCTGCATCGTTAATCAACAGCCTGATGCGACTGGCTCCTGCATCTACTGCATTTTCTAATAGTTCTTTTACCGCACTTGCCGGCCTTTGAATTACTTCTCCCGCCGCTATTTGATTGGCTATATTATCGGGTAATAGTTGAATGATATTGCTCACGTTTGGTTTCTTGCTTCTCTGTTTGATTTAATTAAATAAAACTTTGTAAAAATAGTACTCCTATTCCATCTTCAAGATACAGTTACCCTAAATTTGCCATCAAATTACTGATTATGATGCCGAATGCAGCAATACAAAAAATTCCTCGTTCTTTTTTACCTATTAATTTTACCGTGACTGACTGGGCAAGCCTCGAACCTTTTTTTATTGCTTTAACCGAACGGTCCATTAATAGTAAAGCCGATTTAGAACAATGGCTTAAAGATATCAGCGAATTAGAAGCTGTTGTAAGTGAAGACGCTTGCTGGAGGCAGATTAAAATGACCTGTGATACCACCGACCCTTCCCTTGAAGCTGCTTTTACTTTTTTCTGCATGGAAATTCAACCCAAACTGCAGCCTTATGCTGACCTGTTGAATAAAAAATTAATAGCTTCTCCTTTTACCGCCCAACTAGATCAATCCTTATACCACACTTATTTGCGCAGTGTACAAAAAAGTATTGACCTATTCCGCCAAGCCAATATTCCCCTCCAAGCCGAACTAAGTGTATTGCAACAACAGTATGGTGCCATTGCAGGAAAAATGACCGTAACCGTTAACAACACCGAATATACTTTGCAACAAGCGGCTAAATTTTTAGAGAGCAGCAACCGTGCTGTGCGCGAAGAAGTGTACCATAAAATTCAAGAGCGTCGCAAGCAAGACGATACTCCCATGCAGGATTTGTACAGTGCTTTAATTGCCAAACGCCACCAGATTGCCCTGAATGCAGGCTTTGAAAACTACCGCGATTATAAGTTTAAAGAACTCGGAAGATTCGACTATACCAAAGAAGACTGCTTTCAATTTCATGATGCCGTTAAACAACACGTTTTACCGCTGGTGAATGAAATTTATAAGGCTAAAAAAATAAAGCTCAGCTTGCCCGAACTAAAACCTTGGGATACAGAGGCTGAACCTGCTGGCATCGCCGCTTTAAAGCCTTTTAAAGATGGGAACGACTTGTATGAAAAGTCGGTTCAATGTTTTGAACAAATGAATCCTTTTTTTGCCGATTGCCTTCGCAAAATGAAAGAACTGAATCATTTTGATTTAGAAAGCAGAAAAGGCAAAGCACCGGGTGGCTATAATTGTCCCCTTGCTGAGAGTGGCGCGCCCTTTATTTTTATGAATGCAGCAGGGCAAATGAGTGATGTTACTACTATGGTTCACGAAGGTGGTCACGCCATTCATTCCTTTCTAGCGCACCCCTTGCCATTGAGTGCATTTAAAGAATATCCCATGGAAATTGCCGAAGTGGCCAGCATGGCAATGGAGTTATTCAGCATGAACCATTGGGATGCTTTTTTTGATGATGCAGAAGAATTAAAAAGAGCAAAAACACACCAGCTTGAAAGAACCATTACCATATTTCCTTGGATTGCCATCATTGATAAATTCCAACATTGGGTGTATGAAAATCCACAGCATAGCGTAGCTGAAAGAACCACTCAATGGATGCTTATATTGAATGAGTTTTTTACCAATGCCATTGACTATACAGGTTTGGATGCTTATCGTGCCATTGGCTGGCAGCGTCAACTACATTTATTTGAAGTGCCTTTTTACTATATTGAATATGGCATTGCGCAACTGGGTGCAATAGGACTATGGATGCAGTACCAAGCAAATCCTGAACAGGCATTAAAAAACTATATGAATGCACTAAGCCTTGGCGGCACCAAAACCCTACCTGAATTGTACCAAGCTGCCGGCTTAGAATTCAACCTAACACCTGATTATATTAAAACATTAATGGAGTTTGTACAAACCCAAATGAATCAACTATAACAACAAAGCCTAAGCTTTTTCCTCTGGAGGAGGAGAAGACTGTGGTCCACGCTGTTCTGGCGGCCTATTCTGCTGCGGTGGTCTTTGCGGTTGCGGCCTATTTTGTTGTGGTGGTCTATTTTGTAGCTGCGGTCTTTGCGGTTGCGCTGGTCTATTCTGCTGCGGCCCTCGATTTTGTGGAGGCCTTTGCTGTTGCGGTCTATTCTGTTGCGGCCCTCGCTGATCGGGTCTGCGGTCGTCTGGCCTTCTGTCGTCTGGCCTACGTTCGTTTCTGTTGGGTCCTTGTTGGGTATAGCCAGTGCCGCTTCTTTGTTGGTCTCTTTTTCTTCGCTCATTTTTATCGAGCGATTTTAAACTGATCTGCCCCACCAACTCCACAAATGCCGGTTCTTCTTCTTTTTGCTTACTCACAATTTCTACGGCTTGTAATTCTTCTACTTTCTGCCCCTGCTGGTTGATGCGCTTAATTTCTTTTACCCGCTGTATGGTTAATGGATAGTGCTTGTTATTATTGGGCAGCGTATACCACATTAAATTTTTAAAGATGTCTTTCTTTATAAGATGTGCCGTACCCATAATGGTATCTAACGTATCTGCATAGTCTGGAAATTGCTGCAACGCATCTAAATAAGTATCCAATTCATAATTCAAACAACATTTTAAGCGACCACATTGGCCACTTAATTTGGTTTGATTGATAGATAAATTTTGGTAACGAGCAGCCGTAGTATTCACACTTTTAAAATCGTTTAACCAAGTGCTGCAGCAGAGCTCTCTTCCGCAACTGCCTATACCACCCACTTTAGCGGCTTCCTGACGAATGCCTATCTGCCGCATTTCTACTTTAATTTTAAAATCACCCGCAAAAATTTTAATCATCTCTCTAAAATCAACCCGATCATCTGCGGTATAAA
>JAAFJB010000005.1 GCA_013297995.1 Chitinophagales bacterium
TGAACGCATTGAATGGCTAGAGCAGATTAAAAAGCGATATAATATTTATTTATTCAGTAATACCAACCAAATTCACTACGACGCTTTTATGGCAGATTTTGGTAAAACCTTTGCTGGCAAAGATTTCAACAGCTATTTTATTAAAGCCTACTATTCTCAAACTTTGGGGTTGAGAAAACCATCGGTAGCCTCTTACTTGGCAATAATTCAAGAGCAGGGTTTAATTCCTGCTGAAACCTTGTTCATAGACGATACCATCAAAAATATAAAAGGGGCTAAAGAAGCGGGACTCCAAACAATACATTTGGTAGCACCTAATACGGTACTGGATTTGAAGCTTTAACTGTTTAAAATGGCTACTTCACTTCTTCAAATTCAATATAATCGTCTTTTTTCACAGTCGTATTACCACTGCTGCGTTGCTTAGATTGGAGTGGTGGCTCTTGTGAACGATTCTGTGTTTCTTGTTGAAAAGCTTGATTTTGCTGCATTTCAGTCATCTTTCGTTTGAGCTGGCCAGCAGTTTTTGATATAGGGATTACCAATTCAAAAATAAATCGATACGCTAAGTATATAAATAAGCACCAAAATAAAATCTTAAACATAAGGTTACAAAAATACCAAGAAAGCAAATATTACACTGTTAAAACCGCCTAAAATTAGTTGAATGGTAAAAATTTGGTCTATATACCTCACTTATCCTATATTTGCAGCATAAAGAGTTAATTATGAAGGGAACGAATTTCGTTCCCTTCTCCTTTTTTAATATGGCAACAGACAATAATATAGAAAAGATAGAGCAGTTTTTAATAGAACTTCTGGCAGAAGATCCCGCTTACTTTATTGTATCTGTTCAGGTAAAGCCTACCCATAATATTAAGGTTTTCTTAGATGGAGATGTGGGGTTACCCATTGAAAGATGTGTATATTTCAACCGCAAGCTTTACAAATATATTGAGGAAAGTGCTTGGTATCCTGAAGGAGATTTTTCGCTGGAAGTATCATCTCCGGGTATCGATGAACCGCTAAAATTAACCCGCCAGTACCTTAAAAATATTGGTAGATCCGTACAAGTTGAATTATTAAGTGAAGGAATAAAAGAAGGCATATTAGAAAATTCAACAGAGCAAGAAATAACCTTGAAATGTACCAGCGGTAAAGGGAAAAAAGCAGTTACCGAAATAGTGGTAATTCCATATAATACTATCAAATCAACCATTGTACAAATTAAATTTTAGCAGAAAAAAAACAGCGTTATGGCAAGTATTAACTTAATAGAGGCGTTTCAAGAATTTAAAGATGCGGAGAATATAGATCGTCCTACCATGATGAAAGTGGTAGAAGACGTTTTTAAAACCTTGTTGCGTAAAAAATATGGCGCCGATGATAATTTCGATGTAATTGTGAATGCCGAAAAAGGAGATTTGGAAATTATTCGTAGGCGTATGATTGTGGAAGATGGTGAAGTAATGGATCCATTGGCAGAAATAGCTTACACAGATGCAGCTAAGATTGAACCCGATTTTGAAGTGGGTGAAGAATTGTACCAAGAAGTAGATATCCTAGATTTTGGTCGACGTGCAATTTTAGCCGCAAAGCAAACCCTGGCAAGCCGTATCAGCGATTTGAAGAAGAATGTATTGATAAAAAAATACGGCGATAGAATTGGTGATATTATCAACGCAGAAGTGTACCAGGTTTGGAAAAAAGAAGTTTTATTGCTAGATGAAGAGGGCAATGAATTGATTCTTCCAAAGTCAGAGCAAATTCCACAAGATTATTTTAAAAAAGGGGAAAATATACGTTCAGTAGTTGCTCGGGTGGATATGAAAAATAATACACCAGTAATTATTTTATCGAGAACCAGCCCCCTCTTCCTTGCCAAATTATTGGAAATTGAAGTGCCCGAAATTTTTGACGGACTGATTGCGATTAAAAAAATTGTGCGTGATCCAGGCGATCGTGCAAAAGTAGCGGTGGAGTCTTACGATGATCGTATTGATCCTGTTGGGGCTTGCGTAGGAATGAAGGGAAGTCGCATCCATGGAATTGTAAGGGAATTGAAGAATGAGAATATTGATGTAATTAATTTTACCGTAAATACCCAGTTACTAATTCAGCGTTCACTAACGCCTGCAAAAATTAGTTATATGGAGCTGGATAATGACAAAAAGCAAGCCAATGTATACCTCAAAGCTGATCAGGTTTCATTGGCTATTGGTAGACGTGGTGTGAATATAAAACTGGCTTGTGAGCTTACTGGATATGAGATTGATGTTTATAGAGAAGATGAAGAAGTAAGTGCAGAATTTGATATTGATATGGATGAATTCAGCGATGAAATTGAAACTTGGATTATTGATGAATTCAAAAAAATTGGATGTGATACAGGTCGCAGTATTCTTAAATTAACAGTAGATGAGTTGGAAAGAAGAACAGATTTGGAGCGCGAAACCATAGAAGAAGTGAGAAAAGTACTAGAAGAAGAATTCCAAAGAGAGGAATAAGCAGCAGATAACACTGTATATTTGTCTATGGATCAATGTATAGCCCATGGAAATAAAAATACCGGGACTTAAAAACAAAGAATGTCAGAACTGAAATTACCGAGACTGTTAGCAGCCGCCAAAGAATTCAACGTTGGTCAGGATACCCTGATTGAATTTTTGGTGAAAAAAGGATTTAACCGAGACGACCTGAAGCCTACTGCAAAGCTACAGGAAGATCATTATCGTGCCCTACAGGCAGAGTTCCAAGGCGATAAAGTAGCCAAGAATAAAGCAGATCAAGTAGAAATACCCAAGGGTGGCCAAGGCGAAGCAAAGAAAAAAAGAGATGAGGAAGAAATCACTTTTAGAAAAGAAGAAAAAAAGCCTGCGCCAGTACCTGCTATTAAAGAAGAAGAACCGGTTGTAGAACAGCCTATTATTGAAATACCTGTACCCGCAATAGAAACCATTGTAGAAATTGCAGTTGATCAACCCGAACCTATTATTGTTGTACCCATTCCTGAAGAAATACCAGTAGTAACAGCGCCACTTACAGTTGTAGAAACATCGAATATAGAACCCCCAGAATTAGAAGGACCCAAGGTGATTCATAAGATAGACTTATCTACAATTGACTCATCTACGCGACCTAAGAAAATAGTAAAAAAAGAAGAGCCAAAAATAGTTGCACCAGTGGTTGCTTCCCCAGTTCAGGAAAAAAAGGTTGAATTGACTGCGGTTCTACCAGTTGCCCCTTTACCAGAAATAGAAAAATCAACTATTGTTGCGGAATCACCGGTTGTTGAATTGCCCCCAACAATTGAAAACATACGTGCAGAAAAATTAGAAGGACCTAAAATTTTGGGTAAAATAGAACTTCCCATTAATAGTGATACCCGCCCTAAGCCGATGGCTAGGGAAGAAAAACGTAAGCGTAAACGAATTCCAGTTGATAAAAAAGGCGATAACAATACTCCTACACCACCTGTTGCAAAAGACGCAGAAGGAAGGCCATTAACGGGTCCAAATAGACCCATCGTTGCTGCAAGAAATAATGGTGGCGGGGGCGGAGGTGGATTTAATAGAGGAGCACAGGGTGGTGGCGGATTCAATCGGGGTGGCCAAGGTGGCGGCGGAAATAGGGGCGGTGGAAATAGAAATGATCGGAACGCGCCTCGTACAGAAGACAAAGAGATTGATCAAAAAGCCATCCAGGAAAAAATTCGTGAAACGCAGGCCAAGCTTGCTGGAACGGGTGGACGTGGTAAAAGCTTGAAAGCAAAATATAGAAGGGCTAAGCGAGATGAAGCTGCCGAGTCAATGGGTGATGATATGATGGAAGACAACAAATTACAAGTAACAGAATTTGTTACGGTAAGTGAGTTGGCTAATTTAATGGACGTGAGCTTTGCAGACGTGATAGGCAAGTGTATGAATTTGGGTATCATGGTATCTATTAACCAACGGTTAGATGCAGAAGTAATTGAATTGGTATCTAGTGAATTTGGTTTTGAAGTAGAATTTATAGGGCTTGAAGAGATAGATGATATAGAAGAAGACGAAGATGAGGACGAAGAGGGAGAGCAAGAAGAGAGAGCACCCATAGTTACCATCATGGGTCACGTAGATCATGGTAAAACATCTTTACTGGATTATATCCGCAGTGCCAATGTAGTGGCGGGCGAAGCAGGAGGTATTACCCAGCATATTGGGGCTTATGAAGTTACACTGCCAAGCGGCAAAGCCATTACTTTCTTAGATACACCTGGTCACGAAGCATTTACCGCAATGCGTGCTAGAGGTGCTAAAGTAACCGATATTGCCATTATTGTGGTAGCGGCGGATGATGCTGTAATGCCGCAAACAAAAGAGGCAATTAGCCACGCACAAGCTGCCGGTGTTCCTATGATTTTTGCGGTGAATAAAATTGATAAAGATGGTGCCAATCCGCAAAAAATATATGAACAGCTCTCTCAAATGAATATTTTGGTGGAAGCTTGGGGGGGTAAATTCCAAAACCAAGAATTATCTGCCAAACAGGGTTTGAATGTAGATATGTTATTGGAGAAGGTTTTGTTAGAAGCAGAAATATTAGATCTGAAAGCAAATGCAAAAAGAGAAGCTACTGGAACTATTATTGAAGCGTCGCTTGACAAAGGCCGAGGCTATGTAGCAACTATTTTAGTACAGAATGGAACTTTGCGTCAAGGTGATTTAATTGTATCGGGCCAGTATTATGGACGAGTGAAAGCCATGTTTAATGAACGCAATCAACGAATTGAACAAGCACCACCATCAACACCTGTAGTATTGCTTGGATTGAATGGTGCCCCACAAGCGGGAGAGAAATTCAAAGTATTTACCGATGAAGCCGAAGCCAAAGAAGTAGCTACCAAGCGCGCGCAAATTATGCGTGAGCAAGGGCTTCGAGCAAGAAAACATATTACACTTGATGAAATTGGTCGCCGTTTGGCATTGGGTAATTTTAAAGAGTTAAATATTATTATTAAAGGTGATGTGGATGGTTCTGTAGAAGCATTAAGTGATTCATTACAGAAGTTGAGCACAGCAGAAATTGCTATTAGAGTAGTTCTGAAAGGGGTGGGCCAAATTTCTGAAAGTGACGTACTACTTGCCACCGCCTCCGATGCCATCATTATAGGTTTTAATGTTCGGCCTTCAATGCAAGCCAATAAATTGGCCGAAACTGAAGGAGTTGAAATCAAGCTCTACTCTATTATTTACCAAGCTATTGATGAAATCAAAAGCGCCATGGAGGGAATGCTGGAACCTAAATATCAGGAAAAAATTATTGCCAACGTGGAAATACGTGAGGTATATAAATTCGATAAAGCTACTGTTGCTGGATGTTTTGTTTTGGATGGTAAATTGGCAAGAAACAGCAAAATTAGAATCATTAGAGATGGTATTGTGGAATATCCAAAAGGAGAAGGCCAAAGTGCAGAACTGGGCAGCTTGAAACGTTTCAAAGACGATGTGAAAGAAGTTACTTCTAGTATGGAATGTGGATTAACCATTAAGAACTATGATAATATTAAAGTAGGTGATATTGTGGAAGCATTTGAAGAAGAAGAAGTAAAGCGAACTTTATAAGCTTTAACCTCCTATTAACCCCTCTTTGATTATTTTTGAATTATATGAAGCAGATGAGTAAGCTTATAATTTTTGGAGCAATTATTTTTGTAGGAACAATAGCTAGTAGCTACGCCCAATCAAAGAAAGTGGTAGCAGATAAAATTGTGGGTCAAGTAGGAGATAAAATCATCCTAAGATCTGAAATCATAAATGCTATTGCAGATGCAAAGAGACAATCGCAAGGGCAAGAGAATGTGGTGCTTCCAACTGAATGTCAAATTTTAGAATCTCAGTTAATACGAAAAGCGCTGTTACTTCAAGCCCAAAAAGATTCTTTGGAAGTGAGTGAGACGGAAATAGAAGCTGATTTAGACAATCGAATTCGCCAAACCATTCAGCAGTATGGTTCAAAAGACATATTAGAAGAGATTGCAGGCAAAACCATTTATCAACTCAAAGATGATTTCCGGGAAGCATTTAGGGAACAGAAATTGGCGGAACAAATGCAGCGTAAGATTGTAGACAATATTAAAATTACGCCTACAGAAGTAAAGCTATTCTATAATAAGGTAGCTGGAGACAGCCTTGCATTTTATGAAAGTGAAATAGAAGTTAGCCAAATTGTAATCATTCCCAAAGCCAATAAAGACGTAGAAGAGTACGTATCAAAGCAGCTTTACGATTACAAAAAACAAGCGGAAGCTCAGGGGCCTAAAAAATTTGAGCAGTTAGCCAAAAATTATTCAGAAGATCCAGTTGTGAAAGAAAATGGGGGTCAGTACACATTGAATAGAAACGATAAATTTTGGGATCCTGCTTTTTTAGCTGGGGCTTTCCGCTTAAAAGAAGGGCAGATTTCTCCCGTAATTAAATCAAAATTTGGCCTTCATATTATTATGATGATCAGCCGCTCAGGTGATGAAGCCATTGTAAGACATATTCTGCGTATTCCCCCTATTACCGATGATGAAATAAAGGAAACGGTAGAAAAGTTAGATACCATTCGCAATCAAATAAAAGCTGGGAAGATGAGTTTTGCTGAAGCAGTAAGCAAGCACAGCGATGATGAGGGTAGTAAATTTAGTGCAGGAGCAATGGTTGGTAGAGATGGATCTACTTTTATTGCAATGGATGCGCTAGATAGGGAAATGATAAAGCCCATTAGTGAAATGAAAGTGGGTGATATTTCTAATCCACAAGTATATTCCGATGAACGCCAACGAAAAATGGTTCGAATAATATATTACAAAACAAAAAAAGAACCCCATCGTGAGAATTTGAGAGATGATTATAACAAAGTATCTCAAAGAGCTTTGGAAGAAAAAAAGTCGAATCTACTAGAAAAGTGGTTTAAAGAACATATTCCCAATTATTATGTGTTAATTGACAAAGAATATGCTACTTGTGCCGACTTAGGCCAGTGGCGTGAAGCCGCTGAGAAAGCAGCTAAAGGAAGGGTAAATTAGTCTAGTCATATGAAAACTGTATTACACAAGGCAAATACAAGAGGCCACAACAGCTTTGCGTGGCTGAATGCATATCACAGCTTTAGCTTTGGTGAATATTATAATCCCGACCGAATGGGGTTTGGTAAGCTTAGAGTGCTAAATGATGATACAATTAGTGCTGGAATGGGTTTTGGCAAGCATCCGCATAATAATATGGAGATTGTAACCATTCCCTTGAATGGTGCGTTACACCACAAAGATTCTACAGGAAGAGACGAAATTATTCGTGCGCATGATGTGCAAATTATGAGCGCAGGTAGTGGAATTGCGCATAGTGAATTTAATGCTAATAAAGACCAGGAAGTAAAATTATTGCAGATTTGGGTTTTGCCTAAAGAACAAAATATTGAACCTCGTTATCAGCAAAAATCGTTTAAGCCAGCAGATCGGCTTAACCAAGTACTTACCGTAGTGGCACCTGATGATGACCAGGCTGTTTGGATTAACCAAGATGCATGGTTCTCTTTAGCCAATTTGTTAGAGGGAACAGAAAAAAAATATACAATCCGCCAAAAGGGCAATGGTGTTTATGCATTTATTATTAGCGGAAATGCAAGCATTAATGGAATAGCGCTTACAGAAAGAGACGCATTGGGTATATGGGAATCAGAATTTCTAGCAATTAAAGCCGATGGTAATACAGAAATCTTACTAATAGACATTCCTATTTGAACCGAATTGCGCTTTTTATGTTAATAGGATATGCAAATAGAAATTGTATTCGGTAGCCCTAGAAACAATAGTATCACGTTTAGATTGGCACTACACCTAAAGAAATATCTTCTTCAAACCACCCAACACCAGGTTGGAATAATTGATGTGCGTGAGTGGAATTTACCTTTATTACAAAATGTATTTTCATCAGTAGAAAATACTCCTGATGCATTCAAGCCATTAGCGCAACGAATCTTTGCTGCTGACGCTTTCATTTTCGTAACCCCAGAGTATAATGGTAGTTATTCCCCTGCATTACAAAATCTGATGGATCATTTTCCCAAACAAGCACACAAAGCTTTTGGTGTAGTAACGGCATCCACAGGTGCATTGGGTGGAATCCGCTCCTCCCAGCAGTTACTTTTATTAATACCCGGTTTATTTGGAATAGCTTCTCCCTATATGCTTATCACGCCATTTGTAGATAAGAAGTTTGATGCAGAAGGGAATTTATTAGATGATGGGTTTAAAAAATCGGTGGACAGCTTTCTGAGCGAATTTCTATGGCTAGCCAATAGTTTACAGCCTAAATAAACCCCGTAGATAATTAACTTTTAAAAAAGGACAATGGAGTTGTAACTTCGCCCTTCTTTTAATAAGTATTATGAGCGATGAAATAAAGCACGAATGTGGCCTTGCCTTTATTCGTTTAAGAAAACCATTCTCTTACTACCTGCAACAGCATGGATCGGTAACCTATGGCCTTAATAAGCTGTATCTCTTAATGGAGAAACAACATAATCGCGGTCAAGATGGGGCGGGATTGGCTACTGTAAAACTCAATACAGAGCCTGGATACCCCTTTTTACATCGTATGCGTAGTAGTGCTCCCCAGCCAATTGCAGATTTATTTTTTAAGATAGGACAAGAAGTTCAGGAACTAGAAAAATACCAGCCCGATATTAAGCAACATCCTGGATTAATGAAAGGGCACTTGCCATTCTTAGGCGAATTATTATTGGGTCATCTACGCTATGGTACCCAGGGTAAAAACAACGTAGAGTTCTGTCACCCTTTTATCAAACGCGACCTGATGCCTGGGAAAAATTTGGCACTAGCGGGAAATTTTAATTTGGTAAATACGGATGAACTTTTCGAAGCCATCCATAAAGTGCCGGGTGATTTTCAAAAGCAGAGTGATTTGGCAGCTATGCTGGAAGTGCTGCACTATTTTCTTACCCAAGAAGATGCATTGAATCCCAATGGGGCCGATGTAGCAGCCTTGTTGAAAAA
Source organism: Chitinophagales bacterium (assembly GCA_013297995.1). Classification (GTDB taxonomy): domain Bacteria; phylum Bacteroidota; class Bacteroidia; order Chitinophagales; family Chitinophagaceae; genus Sediminibacterium. The sequence continues at coordinate 9,041 of JAAFJB010000005.1, forward strand.
AGCAACGCCATTATTTGATGGGGGTTATACCATTGGCGGATTGTTGGGCAATGGGCATAGTTTTGTAATGCGTGATGCGCATGGCATTAGACCCGCTTACTATTATATTAATGAGGAAGTAATTGTGGCTGCCAGTGAGCGCGCTGCCATACGTACTACTTTTAATGTGGGAGAGAATGAAGTACTAGAATTAATGCCAGGTAATGCCTTGTTGGTAGACGATGCAGGTAACTATCGGATAGAAAAAATATTGGCACCTAAAGAGCGCAGGGCTTGTAGTTTTGAGCGAATTTATTTCTCCCGGGGTAGTGATGAAAAAATTTACAGAGAAAGAATTGCACTCGGCCACCACCTGAGTAAAACAGTATTAGAAAGCATCAGTTACGATTTAAAAAATACCATTTTCTCCTATATTCCAAATACTGCGGAAGTTGCATTTTATGGATTGGTAAAAGGAATGGAAGAGTATTTAAATAAAATTAAGGTAGAACGGATATTGAGTTGGGGTAATAATTTTACACCAGAGAAATTAGAGGAGATGGTAACGCGTAAAATTCGTCAAGAGAAAATAGCCATCAAAGACGTGAAGTTGCGAACATTTATAACGGAAGACAGTAACCGCAATGAAATGGTGCAGCACGTGTATGATATTACGTATGGTACAGTCCGTAAGAATGAAGATACTTTGGTGGTGATAGATGATAGCATTGTTCGGGGTACTACGTTAAAAGAAAGTATAGTTAGAATGTTATCGCGCTTGCTTCCTAAAAAAATTATTGTAGTTTCATCTGCTCCTCAGATTCGTTATCCAGACTGTTATGGAATTGATATGAGTAAGCTGGGAGATTTTATTGCCTTCAGGGCAGCAGTAGCATTGTTGAAAGAAAGGGGAATGGAGCAGGTACTTACAGATATTCGGGATCAGATTATAATGTTAGAAAGCAATAACCAGTTGCATTCAGAAAACCTAGTAAAGCATATTTACAGGCCATTTACAACATTGGAGATATCCGATAAAATAGCACAGCTAATTACACCGCCTGGCGTAACACTTCCAGTAGAAGTAATTTACCAAACCATTGAAGACTTGCACGATTGCTGTCCTACTAATACAGGCGACTGGTATTTTACAGGTAATTATCCCACACCTGGTGGAAACAAAGTAGTGAACAAAGCTTTCTTAAATTATATGGAAGGGAGGAATGTACGGGGCTATTAAGTTCTTATAAAGAATGGCTAATTGCCTTTATTAGCTGTATCATACTCCCCTTGAAGTGCGTATTTGCCAAATACCAATAATCCACCCACCACTATGGGCAGCAGTATAAAGCAGATGATGGCACCAAATACAAAGTCGTCTTGTTTGCCACTACTTAGTTTTGGAATACCCAGAATGGTGATACCAAAATAGCCTACTGCAACACCCAATGCAAGCCATATAATTCCCAATAATTTTTTAATTAAGTTCATGCTATTTTTTTAATCGGTTATTTCTTTATCCTTACCATTTATATAAATTACGCCAATTACCAAACATACGGCTGCCACTGCAATAGGATACCATAGTCCTTCTAAATACCATTGCGCATCACCATTGCTTTTTGCGTTACTGGCAAGGTAGGTAGCTACCGCAGGTAATAATCCTCCAAAAACCCCATTCCCAATATGATAGGGCAAACTCATAGAAGTATAGCGAATTTTAGTAGGGAACATTTCTACCAAAAAAGCAGCTATAGGCCCGTATACCATTGTAACAAATAAAACCTGTACAAAAACCAGCCAAATCAAGCTGTTCCTATCGCTTTTATTAATGTTAATGGTATTTTTTGTGCTGGTTAATTGGGTGTTGAGATCTACCTTTTTTACTTCTGTATAAAGAGTTCCATCTGTATAATTTTTGGTGGTAGTGAAAATAGAATCAGCCTGCTGGTTTTGTTCTATTTTCAATATTGCTTGGGTTTTACTACTGCCAAGTATTTCAGTTTTATTGCCTACAAGTGTGGTTTGGTACATTTTTTCATAAATGGGTCGGTAGGAAATAATAGCAATCAACATGCCTGCCATCATGATCCATTTGCGCCCTATTTTATCACTGAGCCAACCGAATACCAGAAAAAAAGGAGTACCTAATATAAGGGCAATAAACATGAGGCTGTCCACCTGCTCTTTATTAATATTCATTGTTTTTTCAAGGAAACTCATGGCATAAAACTGGCCCGTATACCAGATCACACCCTGGCCCATAACTGCCCCAAATAAAGCCAATAACACAAATTTAAAATTCAGCTTATTGCCAAAACTTTCTTTAAGGGGATTGGTAGAAGTCTTTCCTTCTGCCTTTGCCTTGGCGAATACGGGCGACTCGTGCATATTCTTACGAATTAAGTAAGAAACCAGTACCATTAAAATAGAAACCCAAAAAGGAACCCGCCATCCCCAACGCTCAAAATCTTCTACTGACAGTGCAGCCCTTGTTCCCATAATTACCAATAAAGACACGAAGAGACCAACCGTTGCGGTGGTTTGTATCCAAGAAGTCATAAAACCCCGCTGGTTATTTGGAGCGTGTTCTGCCACGTAAGTCGCGGCTCCTCCGTATTCCCCACCCAGTGCAAGACCCTGTAATAAACGAAGCAACAAAACCAGTACAGGTGCCATAAAGCCAATGGATTCATAAGAAGGGATGCAGCCTATTAAAAAAGTAGCACCGCCCATTAGTACAAGGGTAACCATGAATGTGTATTTGCGACCAATTAAATCGCCCAACCTGCCAAAGAATAAAGCCCCAAAAGGCCTCACTACAAAGCCAGCAGCAAAAGTGGCCAAGGTACTTAGAAAGGCTGCAGTGGGGTTTTCTTGCGGAAAAAATTTGGTGGATATAATGGTAGCTAGACTTCCAAAAATGTAGAAATCATACCATTCAATCATGGTTCCAACCGACGATGCGCCAATAATAGAAATGAGAGACGACTTTTTTGCTGTTGTCATAAGTGGCAATCAAAATGAGTTTTTATAAATAATTGCCATCAATTTAAGAATAAATATCAGAATACTCATTTTATATACTTTATTTTAGTAGCCGTAAACAACGGTTATGGTATATCCCTATCAAATTCAATCATTAAGCGACTATAAAAAAGCGTATCAACAAAGTGTAGAAGATCCCGAAAATTTCTGGGCTTCCGTTGCCAATCATTTTACTTGGCATAAGAAGTGGGATAAAGTGCTGGACTGGAATTTTACCGATCCTAAAATAGAATGGTTTCAAGGGGCAACCTTGAATATTACCGAGAATTGCCTCGATCGTCATCTTGAAAAAAATGGCAATAGCCCTGCCATTATTTGGGAACCCAATGATCCAAATGAAAAGCCAAGGATACTTACGTACAGTAAGCTGCACGAGAAAGTTTGTCAGTTTGCCCAAGTGCTATTGAATAATGGGGTAAAAAAAGGCGACCGAGTTTGTATTTATATGGGTATGATACCGGAGCTGGCCATAGCTGTATTGGGCTGTGCCAGAATAGGGGCCATACATTCTGTAATTTTTGGCGGCTTTAGCGCACAGAGTATAGCAGATAGGGTAGAAGATGCGCAGAGTGAGTTTATCATCACTTGCGATGGGGCGTATAGGGGTGCAAAAGATATTCCGTTGAAAAATGTAATTGACGATGCGCTGATTGGCAATAAAACGGTAAAAAAAGTAATTGTATATACGCGTACACGCACGCCCATATCTATGTTGAAAGGAAGAGATATTTGGTGGGAAGATGAGATGCGACATGTAGAGGAGATGGGTATTCATACTATACCAGCCGTAGAAATGAATGCCAACGACCCACTATTTATTTTATATACTTCTGGAAGTACGGGCAAGCCCAAAGGGGTAGTACATGCTTGTGCAGGCTATATGGTGTATACTAATTATACGTTTGTAAATGTTTTTAATTATCAGCCGGCACAAATACATTTTTGTACCGCAGATATAGGATGGATTACAGGTCACTCCTATATAGTGTACGGTCCATTAAGCGCAGGTGCCAGTTCTGTAATGTTTGAAGGAGTTCCAACCTGGCCCAATGCCGGAAGATTCTGGGATATAGTAGACAAGTACCAAGTAAATATTTTGTACACGGCGCCAACGGCTATTCGATCATTAATGGGATATGGATTGTGGCCCTTGCAAGGCAAAAATCTTAGTTCTTTAAAAGTGCTTGGAACGGTGGGCGAACCCATTAACGAAGAAGCTTGGAATTGGTACAATGAACAGGTAGGTAAAAATAAATGTCCCATTGTAGATACTTGGTGGCAAACAGAAACCGGTGGTTGTTTAATTAGCAATATAGCTGGTATTACCCCGTCAAAACCGGGCTGGGCAACCCTTCCATTGCCAGGAGTGCAGCCCGTTTTGGTAGATGATAAGGGAAATGAAATTATTGAAATGGAAGAGGGTGTTTACAAGGGAAACCTCTGTATAAAATTCCCTTGGCCATCTTTACTCACCACCACTTATGGAGATCATGAAAGATGCCGTACCAATTATTTTGCAACCTATCCCAATTTATATTTCACAGGAGATGGTGCGCTTAAGGATGAACAAGGCTTTTATCGCATTACCGGAAGGGTAGATGATGTGTTGAATGTGAGTGGACATAGAATTGGCACCGCAGAAGTAGAGAATGCTATTAATATGCATGCAGGTGTAATTGAAAGTGCTGTAGTAGGATACCCGCACGATGTGAAAGGACAGGGCATTTATGCTTTTATCATTCACAATAATACTGAAAGTGATGAATCACTTACTAGAAAAGATATAATACAAACCGTTAGTCGCGTAATTGGCCCTATTGCGAAGCCTGATAAAATTCAGTTTGTGAATGGCTTACCTAAAACGCGCAGTGGAAAAATCATGCGCAGAATACTGCGAAAAATTGCAGAAGGTGAAACTGAAAATTTGGGTGATATCACTACCTTATTAGATCCGGGTGTGGTAGAAGAAATTAAGAAGGGATATATTTAGTGATCCTTGTGCAGCAGCTGTAAAAGCATTTTTTATAAGGGATAATAAATAGGTACCCGATCTAGTAATTCTTGTTGCGATAAATGGGTAACAATGGCGCCATTTACTTGTAGAATTTCTGCTGATAAAGTATGAGCCAATTTCATACAGGCTGCATCATTCATCCCCAAGCTTTTGCCCAGTAAGAATCCCGATAAAGATCCATCACCTGCTCCGGTACAATCCACCACTTCAATATCTGGGGCGTGAAGGGTAATAGAATGCTGTTTATTAAATAAGGCAGAACCTTGCTTGCCGTTGTGCATCCAAATATATTGAACGCCTTGGTGTATTAACTCATCTACTTGTAGCTGGGTTAAAAAAGCTTTATCGCTGCAAAGTACGGGCAGCTCATCTTCGTTGGGAGTGATAAGGTAAAGTCCGTTTAAATCCAACGCTTTCAGCTTCATAGCAGGTGGCACAGAAACGGGTTCAATAATAAAGGGAATACCCGTTTGCTTACTAAAATGGAGTAACCATTGTAGGCTTTCAATGCTGGTATTGGCATCGGCAAGTAAATAAGAGGCAGTTTTTAAAAGGTCTATTTGCTGTTCTAGGTAAAGCGGTGTAATTAGCTCAACGGCTGAGTTAGAGAGGAAGGCAGTAAAGAGAGAGCCGTCATTATTTAGGATACCTGAATACCTTCCTGAGAGTCCTTCTCTGGTAATAGACGCATCTAATAAAACACCTGCTTTGGTGCACACTTGTTTCAGCCAATCTCCATCACTATCATTTCCAAAAACACTAATCAGTTGAACGGGAATATCCAATAAAGCCAACTGGTGTGCAATATTATGGGCCACACCACCAGCCGTTTTGGTAATGGACGCGTCAACAGCCGTAGCTAAAATAATGGGATTACTGGCATGAATCAGTTCATCAACCAAAATAGCTCCGATGCAAATAATAGGTTTTAACATGGCGCAAATGTAAGCAGGTGTTTACAATTTGAGTATCTGCAGCGCAATTCTTTCTAGTAGCTTTGTATAAAAATAATTTGAACCTAAAGTTGCTGTGTTTTATCCCGCACTTTTTAACGTGGATAACCATTACTGCACAATCAACCATTCAAACAGAAGTGTTGGTGGTAGGGGGTAGTGCCAGTGGTATAGCGGCTGGTATACAAAGTGCAAGAATAGGTGTAAGTACCATAATTGCAGAACCAACTACTTGGCTAGGTGGTATGATTACTGCAGCAGGTGTATCGGCATTTGATGGCAATCACAATATGCCTTCTGGAATATTTGGTGAATTTAGAAGTAAGCTGTATAGAGTTTACGGCGGTGCTAATAAAGTAGCTACAGGATGGGTTAGCAACACACAGTTTGAACCCCATATTGGGGATAGCATTTTTAAAAGCATGGCAGCCGCCGAAACGCGACTAAAGATTTTGTATCAATTGCAGTTTCAGCAAGTGATACAAAAAAATGGGGTAATTACAGGTGCTCAATTTATGAATAAAGTGGATGGTAAAATAATTAGCATCAAAGCGAAACAAGTAATTGATGCTACTGAACTGGGCGACCTATAGTAAATGGTACTACCCGATTACAAGCCATTGCTTTATTGATTGGTGAGGCAGCCGGAACACTAGCGGCATTAGCTGTTCAGCAAAAAGTTGATGCTGCTTCCGTGCCAGTAAGAAAGCTACAGTCTGCTTTACTAAAAAACAATGCGTATATCATGCCTTATTTTGATATACCACTTACGCATCCTCATTTTGCTGCTGTACAAAGAATTGGGGCCACTGGTATTTTAAAGGGACAAGGTATTCCTCATCACTGGGCCAATAAAACCCTTTTCCATCCTGATTCACTGGTGCAAACTAAATTACTGGTAGAGAGTGTATCTCCATTTATTGGGAACTATGCAGTGCGGAACGAAAAATATTTTTATCAACAAGATGCAGTTGCTCTTCTGCAACAGTTCATCACTGCTTACCCAGCTATTTTAGTGGATTTAAAATGGAAAAATAGCAATGAAAATTCTTTAATAGAGCTAATACAAGTTTTGTGGCCTCAATGGAAAATAGGTGAATATGATGCATTAAAACCACTAACGCGGCTGCAACTGGCTGTACTATTAGATTCAATCATCCATCCATTTACTTTGATGGATGTAGATTATAGTGGTAATTTTATACAACCAAAACGCTAATTATAAATGGAATCGAACCACATTGTTTAATCAAGCAAAAATCTTATTTATTGAACCTTCATTTAAATAATTCTAATTATAAAACTAAAATGTAATGCTAACTTGGCTAGAGTAAGCACTAAATTTTAAAAAAAAACTGCCTTAATAATTAACGAATGAGAAAAATAATCATAATTACATATCTCTTTTTTGCAGGACAAGTTGGAATTGGACAAAAAACTCAATTAATTGCTGATAGCCTGTTTTTTGGACTAAATGGCATTAAGGAAAAATACCCAACAGTAGGGCTTAGTGTAGGTATTTTTTACAACAACAAAACTTTATTTTATCAGTTCGGAGATAAGTATAAAGGCTTCAATTCTCCCATAGATAAGTACACTATTTTTGAAATAGGTTCTGTAACAAAAACACTTACAGGGTTACTTTTAAGTATTGAAATAGCAAATAGTCAAATTGGCAAATCTGATTATATAGATTCATACTTTAAATTAAATGCACTTAGCAATAATATTCTAGGTAAAATAAAAATTACCGATTTGGCCAGCCATCAATCTGGATTACCTAATTTATCAAATGACAATTACTTTAAGAAGTTGCTGCAAAAAGATGCCACTAATCCTTTTAGGTTTGTTGATACAAATTATTTATTACATGTTTTAAGTCAAACAGACACATTAGTGAATTTTAAAAAATATCAATACAACAATTATGCTTTCTCTCTTTTAGGGTATATTCTTTCAAGAAAAAATCATTGTACCTATAACTACTTATTACAAAAATCAATTTTACTTCCTTTAAGTATGACCCATACCTCATTAAATAAAGCCAGAACAAAAAATATAGCTGGCTTATATGATGAAGATGGCAAACCTCAAAATAATATTATTTTAAATGATGTTAATCCAGCTGGAGGGTTGCTTTCAAATGCAGTTGATATGATAAAATATTTAAAACTTCAACTTGGTTGTTCAAAAGTAAATTTACAAAAAGCAGTACAAATTTCTCAAGAAACATACTACTCAGACGATAAACATACGGTAGGATTGGGATGGGACATAAGGAATGGATATTTACAAAAAGACGGAGACAGTTTTGGGAATTCTTGTCTTTTGCTTTGCGATAGAAAAAATCAAATTGGAATTGTAGTTTTATCTAATCATCAGAATGCAGATATTGTAAATTATGCAGTAGATTATATTTATAAAAAACTACTTAATAAAAAGAAAAACAGTAACTAACTTATTTTTGAAATAAAGAATTATCGCCTAAAAAAGTATACTAGCACAATAGTTTAGGTATATATGTTAAAGATACAGTTTGGGAAGTGTTTAGTAGAATGTCATCAGATGCAAAAATATTCACTACTTTAGCAAATAATGCAAGTGGAGTGGGAATTGTATTAATGCTAAAGATTCAACATTAATGTTAATTATCGTTGGTATTTAATTAAGTACCGATTTTATTAGTATAGATTTTTAAATCTGGAAATATACAAATCTAAATCAATAAACTTGATAAACAGTAATACTAGATTATGACATTTGATTTTAAAATAGTATTATCTAGACTCTATATACTAATTTGTGTTGCTTGGGTTCCATGTATATTTATTTTCTCGTCAATTTCTTCAAAATATTTTAATGATGGATATATTACTCCATATGTTTTGATCATTGGTTTTTTATGTTTTATTATTTTTAATAAGCCAATCATAAACCTTCTTTTCACAAAAAAGATTAGTATAACACTTTCTGACGATAGGAAAATAAAAATTAATAGTTTAAAAAATATACAATTTGATTTCAATGAAATTATTGCCTACAGAATTTTATTTACAGAACCTAAATATTATTATGTAGAAATAGTAACTCAAAAAAAAAAATATAGGTACACAATTATAGGAGACGAGAGCTCAATTAGTTTTTTAGACACTTTTCATAATATAATAATTGCTCTTAATCATAGTAATGAAATTAAAATCAAATTAAATCCGCCTATTGGACTTTCTAAGTGGTATAAAAGATCATTGAAAATATCAGCATTTTTACTTTGTATATCATTTTTTTTGCACCTTTATTTTAGCCCTAAAAGTAGTATCGGTACATTTTTAATAGCTGTAAGTACGGTAGCATCAGCATATAGCAATAATATCACTGGACTACAATTTTATAACCATTTGAATGCAGGTAATATGATAAGCACCTTTAAAAAAAGAAGATGATAAATATTTAAACCTTCTCATTCCCTCTGTATCAGCAAATATATTAGCTAAGAACAGTTACGTTCAATTATTTAATCGCAATCATTTAGAAAACCTCATCAATACAAACAATTTAACAATACAGGAAATTAATAAAATTGAATCTTTACGAATGATAAGAGTATTACAATCGAAAATATAAAAACAGGGCAGATTCGTTAATAACTTAAATACTGTATTTTTAATAAATATTTTGTTTAAAATCGTTGAAAACGCTCCATAACCTAAGAAAAAATGAAGTACTTGTTTTTATTTTCGATCATCCTAATTACAAATAATGCTGTTGCTCAATCTTCTAAAGGAGAACTTTATGCCTATACAAAAGACTGGAGTCCCGCAAAAAATTTAGTAGCTGCTACCTATATCATGCACCAGTTAACAGAAGATGACACCACTTTTATAAAGCGATACTACCAAAAAAATGGTCCTCTTATTTTTTGTGAAACTTATTTTGACAAGGAGTGTACTGTACCAAATGGTTTCTTTGCTTGGTATAATTTTAAAGGAGAGTTGGATAGTACTGGTTATTGTTACCGAGGTAAAAAAGATGGATTATGGAAATATGGTTTTGATAAAAAAAACAGGCCTTTTATTGTTGAAGAATTTGCAAAAGGTAAATTAGTAAAACGAATGAATTATCAAGTAATGAAAATATTTTTTCCCAATGGAATGGAAGAAATCTTAGATACAAGTTCCAGTAAAAATAACACTACTAAACTTCCTGAATTTGAAAATGGTGGAATAAAGGGCTGGGGTAATTATTTGAGCAATAACCTTAAAACGCCCGAGCGATTTATAAGTATAGTTGGCCCTAGAACAGTTTCATCTGCTTTTGTAGCATTTCAAATTAATACTGAAGGCAAAATTAAAGACCTATTGTTTCATCATTCTTTGGAATGGTCGGCCGATTTGGAAATTATTCGTGTGCTTAGAGCCAGTCCACGCTGGATTCCAGCAGAAATAGATGGAAATTTGGTACAATATACATACGGCCAGAAAATTAGTTTGAATGTTGGCGATTAAGAAAATATACTAAAATAGCAGCAACCAATGATTCCCTGTTGTATTTTTGTGGTTTACCCAACAGCAGCAATCTATGTTAACTGAATCAATAGTAAAACCCGCTCTCACTGCCAAAGACTTTGCTACCGACCAAGAAGTTCGTTGGTGCCCTGGCTGTGGCGACTACTCTATTCTTGCACAAGTTCAAAAAATAATGCCCACAATTGGTGTGCCCAAAGAAAATATTGTAATCATCAGCGGAATCGGCTGTAGCAGTCGCTTCCCCTATTATATGAATACCTATGGTATGCATAGTATTCATGGCAGAGCAACGGCCGTTGCGAGTGGACTAAAAGCTACCCGACCCGAATTGAGTGTTTGGATTGTTACTGGTGATGGTGATGGTTTGAGCATTGGCGGTAACCATACCATTCACTTATTGCGTAGAAATTTTGATGTAAATATCCTGCTCTTTAATAACCAAATTTATGGATTAACTAAGGGCCAGTATTCCCCCACTTCTGAAAAGCAAAAAATTACCAAGAGCACCCCCTTTGGCAGTATAGATCATCCCTTCAATCCCTTGGCATTGGCGATGGGCGCAGATGCCAGTTTTATTGGTCGCACTATGGATAGAGACCCTAAGCATTTGCAAACCATGCTTACCCGTTCTCACCAACACAAAGGAGCTTCCTTCCTAGAAATTTATCAGAACTGTAATATTTTTAATGATGGTGCTTTTGAAATCTTTACAGAAAAATCTTCCAAAGCAGATCAGGTAGTTTTTCTAGAACAAGGTAAGCCATTGCTTTTTGGCGCCAATCAAGATAAAGGAATCAGATTAAACGGTTTAAAACCAGAAGTAGTAACCATTGGTGAAGCTGGTATTACAATTGATGATTTGTGGGTACACGATGAGACCGATTTTTATAAAGCCCAGATATTGATTCGTATGTTTGATAATCCCAATCAAACAGAGAACCATTTCCCCCGCCCCTTTGGTGTGTTTTATGAAACAGAACGAGCTTGTTATGAAGATATGATGGCCATGCAAATTGAGGAAACCATTGCCAGTAAAGGAAAAGGCGACCTTGATAAATTGCTCCGGGGTAAAGAAGTATGGGAAATTAAATTATAGTTTATCTAGCTTGTTTTTCATGGCAAATAATACAAGCCCCATTCTGTTAGCAGATCCTGTTTTTTTAAAAAGTTGATCGCGGTAACCATCAATCGTTCGTGGACTAATATGCATGGCAGCAGCAATCTGCTTTAAGCTCATATCGGTACAGAGGTAACGAAGAAACTCTTTCTCCCTTTCTAGCATTGCCAGCGCTATATTGTACTCATGTTCAGGCTCTTCAAATCCATTTTTTATGGTATAAACTAAGTTTGCAAATAATAACCGATTAAAATAAATGCCTTTTGAAAACAGTGCCTCTAATCCCGCACTTAACTCATCTAAAATACTGTCTTTTGTTATAAAACCCCTTACCCCATATTGCAACATATTAACTACGGTTCTCTCGTCGCTTAACATGCTAAGCACCATGATTTTTATTTGTGGATAATGATGATTGATCCATTTAGCGGTTTCAAATCCATTCATATTGGGCATCATAACATCTAAAATAACCAAATGGGGCAAGTTAAGGGGATCTAATAATTCTATAAAATGTTTGCCATTATCGGCTTCAAATAATAGGGTGTACCCACTCAAATGATGAATGATTTCTGATAATCCAGTTCTTACCAGAATATGATCGTCAACCAAAACAATTTTTTTCATATCAATTCATAATTAATATGCCACTATGAAGTACGGATATTTTTCTGAAATAGTACCCGTATTTATACGCTATTATACCCCGTTAAAACACGGTACAAAAAAGGGTATTTTCTAGCTTGTCTCTATTATTAGCCCTATTTAATTTTATGATGTGATAAAATAGAATGTGACTGTTTTGTTTTATTACCTATTAATTAACCAGGGGTTACAAACAAGGAAGGCAGTGCAAGGCTGCCTTCTTTTTTTAACTATCTTTAAATATGTTATTGCATATTCATCCCGATAACCCCAATTCTCGCCATATTAAAACAGTGGTAGATTGCCTTTTATCCGGTGGGATTATTATTTACCCTACCGATACTATTTATGGGCTAGGATGTGATATTTTTCAACCCAAAGCCGTTGAACGCATTGCAAGAATTAAACAAATTGATCCCTCCAAAGCACAGCTGAGCTTTATTTGCAACGATTTAAGCAACCTCAGCAAATACTGTAAAGCAACGGATACGCCGCTTTACAGACTTTTAAAACATTATTTACCCGGCCCCTATACTTTTATTTTACCTGCCAGCAAACTGGTGCCTAAAATTTTGCAAAATAAAAAAAGTACCATCGGCCTCAGAATTCCAGCCAATAATATAGCCAGCACCATTGTGGCTGAATTGGGTCACCCCATTCTTTCTGCATCCCTTCCAGGTGATATGGTTGAAGAATATACCGACCCTGATATTATGTACGAGAACTTTAAAAACCAAGTGGATATTGTAATTCACGGAGGTAATGGAGGGATGATTCCTTCTACAGTGGTTGACTGTACCAAAGAACCCTATGAACTCATTCGATTGGGTGCTGGTGAATGGGAAACTGGTTAAAATTGCATGGTTATTTGCTGGGGCACTATATTAAAGCTACGCCGATGATGTATGCAGAGTCCGTTTGCTTCAATAGCCATCCTATGTTCTAATGTTCCATACCCTTTATTCCTATTCCAACCATATTGCGGAAACTGGGCATGAATTTTTTCCATATAAGCATCGCGATAGGTTTTTGCCAAAATACTTGCTGCTGCAATGGAAGCGTATTTACCATCTCCTTTTACAATACATAAATGAGGAATTTTTTTATAGGCAGGAAACCGATTGCCATCAATTAATAAATAGCCTGGGCTTGTTTTTAACTGGTCTATTGCCAAGTGCATGGCTTTAAAACTGGCTTTTAATATATTAATTCGGTCTATCTCTTCGGCTTCTACACTCGCAACTGACCAAGCAATGGATTGTGCTTCTATTATTTCGCGAAGAATGATCCGCTGTTTTTCTCCAACCTGCTTACTATCATTCAGCAATGGATGTTTAAAATTATTAGGCAGAATAACCGCTGCTGCAAAAACAGGCCCTGCATAACAACCCCTGCCCGCTTCATCGGTTCCGGCTTCAATCCACTTTTCTTGATAAAAGGAGGGTAACATTTGGTAAAAATCCGTTTTCTAAACAAAACCATCAAATTCATTTATCAAAATGGCTGTTTCGGTTGTTGTAACTTTGTACAATTAGCAAAATATATGGAGACTATCAATCGTTCTGACAAAAAAATAGCTATTTGGTTATTGGTGGGTGTGGCAATGACCGTGATTCAATTTGCTCTCGGGGGAATTACCCGGTTAACGGGCAGCGGACTGTCTATTACCGAATGGGATATTATTACGGGTAGCTTGCCGCCTTTAAATGAAACGGCTTGGCTGGCTGCTTTTAATAAATACAAATTAACTCCGCAGTTTCAACTGCTCAACTTTGAATTTACCCTCTCCGATTTTAAATTTATTTTTTTCTGGGAATGGTTTCACCGCTTATGGGCCCGATTAATTGGTGTAGTATTCGCTGTTGGATTTATTTGGTTTTTAAGGAATAAATCTTTTAAAAAAGCAATGGTAAAACCATTGCTGATATTATTTTTATTGGGCGCATTACAAGGATTGGTGGGCTGGATTATGGTTGCCAGCGGCTTAACAGGTGATGCGGTTTATGTGAAACCAACGCGATTGGCTCTACACTTTATTTTAGCACTTGGTTTATTGAGTTATACGTTTTGGTTTGCCCTAAAACTATGGATTCCAAAAAAAGAAATCTTGGTTGATGCCACCATTAAAAAAGCTAATCTATGGCTGATTGGCCTACTGGTTTTGCAATTATTCTATGGGGCGTTGATGGCGGGTCATAAAGCAGCAAATGCAGCAGCAACCTGGCCTACCATCAATGGGGAGTGGGTTCCAACACATTTGTTTAGTCACCAACCCTTACTCCTCAATTTTATTGACAATACCATTCTCATTCACTTTATTCATCGTGGGTTGGCCTATATATTATTCATTGCAATAATGGTTTGGTCGCTGGCGCTGATTAATAAAAGCCATTCCCCTTTTTTTAAGAAAATAAATAAAATACCTATTATCCTCACTTTTTTACAAGTCATACTGGGCATTGCTAGTGTATTAACCAGCAGTGGAATTATTGCAGGCAAATGGGGTGTTTTTGAGTGGATGGCTCAGTTGCATCAGCTTACTGGGATGCTTTTATTACTGTCGTTGCTGCTAATTTTATTTTTAGTGCGTGGTAAAAATGCGTAAGTTTATCCTTTACCATGCAACAGGCTGATGCATTAAACGGTCTTTACTTATATGAAGAAATATGCTATCGGAATTTGGTACTCACTACCTGTGCAATTATTTCTGTTGCACTTTCGCAGGTACCAGATTTTTTTGTTGTGCTGGTATATTCTTTTTTCCACGGTAGGTGGTGGCTTCATGAAAACTTTCGGGGCGTATTCTTTGTTTTTAGCACCCGAATATTTTGGGGAAGTATCTGCCTTAAGTACGGCAATTGTTGGCTTTACAACGGGTGTATTCATCATGAGCTGGAATATCACCACTTTTATTTTGTACAGTAAACACCTACAATTTTTAGCTACTACGGCACAGCCCTTTTTAAAATACTGTATCAATAATGCCATCATACCCATTATTTTTCTGCTTTTTTATTTGGTTAAAGCCTATCAATATGCTACCAGTCAAGAACTTTTTACCAATATTGGGGTGATTTTTTTAGCATTGGGATATACAGGTGGGTTGGCACTCTCACTGGCAGTGGCATTTCTTTATTTTTTTGGTGCTGATAAAACCATTTACTATACACTATCAACTTCCATGCAAAGTGCTAATGCAACTTATGCAAGCTTTGCTGCTGGCAATACTTTACCCAATCCTAGAAATGAGTTTAGGGTGGATTGGTTTTTAAGTGCTTTTTTTCGTTTGCGCAAGCCAAGAGATGTTCGTCATTACAATCTAGGATTTTTAGAAGCAGTATTCCAACGCCACCATATAGCCGCCGTAATTGCCATTACCATTGCCTTTATTTTTTTGATTTTAACTGGGTATATTTCAGATACTAGGCTTTTTCAGCTTCCTGCGGCAGCCAGTATTGTTCTATTTTTTGCAATTGTAATTGCGGTGGCTGGCGCATTATCCATCCTCTTAAAATCTTGGAGTATTCCACTGCTTATTGGCGCTTACTTACTGGCCAATTATTTGTACCAACAAGAAATTATTGATCCAAGAAATAAAGCGTATGGACTGGATTATATGAATAAGTTGGAGCGGCCTGTTTACGATAGAAATAATTTGCAAGCCTTGGCCAATGATGCTGCCATTCAGCAAGATAAAAACGATTTTTTGGCTATTTTAAATAAGTGGAAGTTGCGGCAGAAAGAAGCACTCCCTATTATGTATATTATTAATACCAGTGGAGGTGGAACCCGAAGTGCAACTTTCACCATGCATACTTTGCAACAGTTAGATAAGTTAATGGATGGTAAATTGATGGAGAAAACCATGCTTATTAATGGTGCGTCTGGTGGCATGCTTGGAGCTGCTTATTTTAGGGAACTCTACTTTGAAAAAATAAACGGCAAGCCAATTGATTTACAAAATCCGGTATACACTGAAAATATTTCAAAAGATTTATTAAGCCCTATTTTTTCTTCTTTTTTAACCAGAGATATCATTGGTCCAGTACAAAAATTTAAAACCAATGGATTTGAATATATAAAAGACAGGGGCTATGCTTTTGAACAAAAATTAGCAGAAAATACTAGTGGAATTTTGAATAAAAAATTAAGCGATTATGCGGTGGCGGAGGCCAATGCACAAATTCCTACTCTTTTCTTTAATTCAGTAATTACCCGTGATGCAAGAAAAATGATTATTGCCACTCACCCAGTAAGGTTCTTAATGCGTCCATTAACCAATGGCCTGAACTTAAAACCATTTGATCCAGATGCCATTGATTTTAACTCTTTCTTTAAGTTACAAAAAAGCAATGATATAAATATTTTATCTGCCCTTAGAATGAATGCTACTTTTCCATATGTATTACCCAATGTATGGTTACCAAGTAACCCAATTATTGATGTGATGGATGCTGGTTTGAGGGATAATTATGGACAGGAATCTGCCCTTAGATTTATTGAAGTGTTTAAAGAATGGTTGCAGAAAAATACCAAAAAATTGGTTTTGATTCAAATAAGAGATAGAAGTTTAAGCGATTGGGAAAAGCCCTTAGAAAGTAATTCACTAATTGGCTTTCTAACCAAACCCTTTTTAATTCTTCAAAACAACTGGTTTAAAATGCAAGATTATTACCAGCATGATCAGCTTGAATATCTCTATAAAAGCTATGGAACTAATTTTTATAAAATTGCTTTTCAATATATTCCGTCTAAGTCTGAAGCACCCGCCAGCTTAAGTTTTCACCTTACTGCTGCTGAGAAAAAAAGTATTGCAATGGCTTTAAACAATCCTTTGAATAAGGCTGAGTTTAAACGATTGAAAGGCATTGTACAGCAGTAAATTAAGTTGGTAGCAGTAGAATAATATTAAGGTCTGATTAACAGAAACGCATCTTTAAGAATATGTATATTCAATTCCTCCGTTGTTTCTTTTGGTTCACCATCAATATGCAAAGGGGCTAATTTTGGATTTTTAATGGTGAGTGATGGTGTTTGAAAGTAGAGAATATTTTTATTGCTCATATCTTCTACTAACTGCTGTAATTTATTATTTCCACGCATTTGTCGCAGTATGGCAAAGGGTAATTTGGCTTTGTTCATTTTTTGTACAATTACAATATCCAACATTCCATCTGAAAGACTTGCTTGCGGTGCAATGGTAGCATTGTTTCCAAATTGGTTGCTGTTGGCAATGCTGATGAAAAAAGCATCGGTAAAAAAAGAAAATTGTTCTAGTATCACTTCAAATTGATAAGGATTTGCTTTAAAAAACTGAATGATACTTTGTTGTGTATAAGCCAATAAACCACGGATGCTTTTTTGTGCAAAATCATGCGCAACCTGTGCATCAAAACCAACTCCACTCAACATGCAAGAATAAGCCCCATTAATAGTAAAAGCATCAACAGCACTGGCCTTTCCTTCAAAAATTAATGCCAGCGCAGCTTTTAGCTTAGTAGGAATATTCGCAGCTCTTGCCAGCCCATTGCCCGAGCCAACAGGGATGATACCAAAACGCACTCCCGTACTTCTGAGTGAATCGGTTACCTGATTCACAGTGCCATCCCCACCCATCATTACAATATCGGTATATTTTTCTTCTTGAATTAGCTCTTTCAACGCTTCATAATCTCCTGCTGCATTGGTATGCATTACTTTAAAAGGAATTTGCTGAAATGCAGTCTCCCGCTCCACCAATTCACGGATTCGCTCTTTTTTTGAAGTTCCCGAAATGGGATTAATTAGATAAATGATTTTTCTTTCCATAATTCACCCCCCATTTCTTGCTACCATTTTATTAATGCACTCGCCCAAGTAAAGCCACTTCCAAAAGCTGCGAGACAAACCAAATCGCCTTCTTTTACCTTCCCTTTTTCCCATGCTTCACATAGCGCAATAGGAACAGAGGCAGCAGTGGTATTTCCGTATTGTTGAATATTATTGTAAACCTGATCATTACTCAATCCCAATTTCTGTTGCACAAACTGACTAATTCTAAGGTTTGCCTGATGCGGAATAAGCATATTAATATCACTTGGAAGCAAATTGTTTTTGTGCAAAGCTTCCATAATTACTTCTGGAAATTTTACGACTGCTTTTTTAAAAACCGACTGCCCATCCATATAAGGATATAGCTGTGCTTTCTCAATCATTTGGTGGCTCATAAACATATCACCAATAGCTTCATCGCTAAAATCTGCATAATTTTTTGCTGCCCAATAATTGGCATGCGTTCCAGGATTGTACATGGCCAATAATTCTGCTGATTCGCCATCACTGTGTAAATGGGTACTTAAAATACCCTGATTTTCTTTTTCGGTGGGCTGCAAAACCACCGCACCTGCACCATCCCCAAATATTACCGAAATATTTCTACCGCGGGTACTAAAGTCCAGCCCAAATGAATGTTTCTCACTACCCACTACAAGTATATTTTTATACATACCCGTTTTAATAAACTGATCGGCAACACTAATGGCATATAAAAAACCACTGCATTGGTTGCGAATATCCAAAGCACCAATCTCTTTCATTTTCATGGCGCGTTGAAGTAGTACGCCACATCCTGGAAAATAATAGTCGGGCGATAAGGTAGCAAATACAATAAAATCTATTTCATCGGCAGTAGTTCCCGCTCTTTCAATGGCAATTTTAGACGCTTCTACTGCCATAGTAGTTGTGGTTTCTTCGGTTCTATGTGCATAGCGTCGTTCTTGAATACCTGTTCGTTCTTGTATCCATTCATCACTGGTATCCATATATTGCATGAGATCATTATTTGTTACAATATTGGGCGGTGTATACATACCAATTCCTGCAATTTTACTTAAAGGCATACGCAAGCATATTTATGAATAAAGATAATGAATGATTGTGTTTGAATGGGCATTCCTCTAATTAATAACCCGTTGATCTAACCCGTATATATTTTTTATAAAAAGAAGGGTTTGTTTTGTAACAGATTCAATGTCTTTTGAAAGAATTGGGCTAGCAATTACGTGGTTACCCACGGTAGGTATGGCTAATATTTTCTTTTTTGTATGAGGGGTTTTTATTGTAGCTAACATTTCTTTCATGGCACTAACTTTAACAACTCGATCCTGCTCCAATTCATTTTTGTAATAGTGTAAAACAAGCACAGGTTGTGTTATTTTTTCAAAATATTCTTTGGTCATGGTTGTTTCCAATAGTTCCTCTAATTGTATGGTTGCTTCTAAGCGATAATGATGATTCCAGTAATTGTTGTAGAGTGGAATATTTTTTTGGGTTGTAATATAATCAGACTGTTTTACCAAACGTGCTATTTGAAGCCCCCATGGGTTATTAAGCAACCAAGCGTTGGGATCATTAATGGCAATATTGGGTGAATATAAAACCAATCCGGCTATTTCTGGATAAGTAGCTGCCAGTTGAAGGGCAAGTGTGCCTCCGGTTGATGTGCCCATCAAAATAACTGAGTCGCCCAGTTGCTTACCAATAGCATACGCAGTTTTGGCAGATTCCCATAAGCTGGTTGCCGTCATCTTTACCAAACTTTCTGTTGTATCAATTCCATGTTCCGATAATCGGGATAAATATAAATTGCAGCCAAAGGTTTTTGCTACCGATCGGTGAACGGGATTGCCTTCTTCTTGACTAGCACTGAATCCATGTAAATACACCAATGCATATTTTGTTTTTTGTTTGAGTGAATCATTGGCCCAGACTATTCTGGCTTCATTGTTGGGTTTTATTTTGTGACTGGCTTCACCTGCTGCAATTAATTTTTCTAGACTATTTAAGTCGCCCGTAACCGAAGGTAATTCCGTTGAATAGTTGGGTGCATCTGGAGTAGGGCCAACCAAGTAAACTACTACTAAAACCATAAGTAGGGCAAGAACCGTTTTTAAAAAGCGCATATGGATTGTTTTAAAATGCTAGATATATTGTGTTTATTTTCTTCTGTCCCAAGTATAGGTCCCTCTTAACCTATTATCAGCGTCCCAGATGCTTATTTTTATCAGCTCAAAAGGAATTCCATTTTTTGAAATAGTAGATTTTCCGTTTACAATTTTATAAGTAGCAAATCTTTTGTTATTGTCCATATTTTCTAAAACAATATTACCAGAAGCGTATGCCGATAACTGTTCAAAAAACAATCCGGTATTTATTTCTTTTATACTGAATTTCCACAATGGGGGAGCGGCACTGGCTGGCGTATAACCCCAAGCTTCTTGCACAATCAGAGGAATTTTTCCATTGGTCATAAAAGAAAAATTTCCATCCCATTCCCACCAAGCATAATTTATTTTATGTTGCTCCAATGCCAGTCTAATTCTTTTTAGGTGCTTGCTTCTACTTTCAATATTCCCTGCTCTATATGAACCAAATTCACCACAATATACGGGTACATTGTAGAGACTTCTCCAGATAGCTGCTTTTTTAAGGTCTTTATAAACGGTTGTGGTGTCTTTCCATTGGGGGTAAGTGTATAATTTATTTTCACCCCAAGTGCCTTTGGCGCCTGGTGCAAGCGTAGGAAGCACTTCTTCAGCACCTTCTGCTTCAAAAGGAATGCCGATGGTACTAGCTGGCCCACCCAGCCAAGGAGTACCTTGGTGGGTGAATATTAAGGGTTCATAATAGTGAATAGTATAAATAATATTATCGTCTTGTATGGGCTTGCTTCTAAGTAAAGAACTAAGATTGTTGTAATCGGCTCCACCCAAAAAAATAGTATGATTAGGGCAGTGCTTTCTAATTATTTTAACCACTTTTTCTGCAATCTGCCACCACAAAGCATCATCAATATTATGGGGTTCATTAAATGGCTCCAAAAAAATTCTTTCTGGGTGAGTACTAGAAAAATACTGGGCAATTTGATCCCACAGTGCAAAAAATCGGGTAGTATCTTGTTGAATTTTTTGGGTTCTAAGATTCCCGTGTTGGTAATCAATAATCAAATTCATATTCAGCTCACCCGTCCATTTAATCATGGAGTCAATTACTTTAAAATAATTCATTGAATCAATGGTAAAGGGAGCTATCCGATCTTCCCATCTGTCGAAGCAAATGGGTAGCCGTACTGTTTTAACTCCAGCACTCATTCTTTGCAAATCGTTTTTTCTTCTAGCCAATAAGGAATAATCGAGGTAATCCATTTGTTTTTTTTGTTCGGACCCTCGCCAATATTGTTCAAGCCAAGATATATTCATGCCCTTGCCTAAAAGAGCGGCTCTTTTAAAGGCAATATTTTGACTAAAACCAGTAGCCGTAAAAATGCAGCAAACAAAAATGCAGCCCATCCATTTATTAAAATCAACGGGTATAAAAGGGAGGAAAAATAAAGGTTTTTTCATCTGATTTTTCTGCGTTCTATGCTATAATAATCACTAAAAGTACTGCTTAAACAGCTATTCTCACAAAGGCTTAATAGAATATTGATTTTGATTTACTTGTTGCCCTGCGGTAAAATCGTACCTTTGCCGCTCAAATAAACAGTAGAATTCACTTAACTGATTGATACTGAGCACAAATATACAATAATGGAAATAAGAAACATTGCCATCATCGCGCACGTTGACCATGGCAAAACAACTTTGGTAGACCGAATTTTGGGTGCAACCAAAGTATTCAGAGAC
This sequence comes from Chitinophagales bacterium, assembly GCA_013297995.1. Taxonomy (GTDB): domain Bacteria; phylum Bacteroidota; class Bacteroidia; order Chitinophagales; family Chitinophagaceae; genus Sediminibacterium. Next base: position 30,982 of record JAAFJB010000005.1, read on the forward strand.
AACCAGGATGCTGGAGAGTTAATTATGGATAGTAATGATCTTGAAAAAGAACGAGGCATTACCATCTTCAGCAAGAATGCTGCTGTAACTTACAAAGACTATAAAATTAATGTGATAGATACACCTGGTCACAGTGATTTTGGTGGTGAAGTAGAGCGAGTATTGAAAATGGCCGATGGTGTAATTCTACTAGTAGATGCATTTGAAGGGCCGATGCCTCAAACCCGTTTTGTGCTGCAAAAAGCATTACACCTGAATTTACGTCCCATTGTGGTTATTAATAAAGTAGATAAGCCCAATTGCAGACCCGATGAAGTACATGATGCTGTATTTGAATTGTTCTTTAACCTAGATGCTACCGAAGAGCAGTTGGATTTCCCTACTTTTTATGGCAGCGGAAAAAATGGTTGGTTCAATGATAGCCTAACGCAAACCGAAGATATTTTTCCTTTAATGGATGGTATTATTAAGTATGTGCCAGCACCTAAAGTGAACGAAGGTCCATTGCAGTTGCAAATTACTTCACTAGATTATTCTTCTTTTTTAGGAAGGATTGCTGTAGGAAAAGTAACCAGGGGGTCTATTAAGGAAAGCCAATCCATTGCCTTGGTACAAGCGGATGGTTCCATAAAGAAAAGCCGTGTAAAAGAATTGTATGTTTTTGAAGGAATGGGAAAGCGTCGCGTAGCTGAAGTACATTCTGGAGATCTATGTGCGGTAGTAGGATTGGAAGATTTTAATATTGGGGATACCATTGCAGATACCGAAAATCCAGAAGGATTGCCCGTAATAAGTGTGGATGAACCTACTATGAGCATGACGTTCAGCATTAACAATTCTCCTTTCTTTGGTAAGGATGGAAAATTTGTTACCTCACGCCACCTGCGTGATCGCTTGATGAAAGAAACAGAGAAAAACCTCGCATTAAGGGTAGAAGATACTGATAGTGCAGATAGTTTTTTAGTATTTGGAAGGGGTATTCTTCATTTGGGCATTTTGGTGGAAACCATGCGCAGAGAAGGCTATGAACTTACGGTAGGTAATCCTCAAGTTTTGGTGAAATATATTGATGGTAAGAAACACGAACCTTATGAAAATCTGGTGGTTGATGTACCAGCAGATTATAGTGGTAAAGTTATTGATTTGGTTACCCAGCGAAAAGGTGAGATGCAGATTATGGAGAGCAAGGGTGAGATGCAACACTTGGAATTTGAAATTCCTTCAAGAGGCTTGATAGGACTGCGTTCACAGATGTTAACCAATACCGCTGGAGAAGCGGTTATGGCGCACCGATTTATTGATTACAAACCTTGGAAAGGCCCTATTCCCGGAAGAAGCAATGGTGTATTAATTGCTAAGTTTCAAGGTACTACTACTGCTTATTCTATTGATAAATTACAGGATAGGGGAAGCTTTTTTGTAGACCCAGGAGATGAGGTTTATTTGGGACAAATTATTGCTGAGAATATTAAACCGGGCGATTTGAATGTGAATGCCATTGAGATGAAAAAACTCACCAATCACCGTGCAAGTGGAAGTGATGACGCGGTTAGAATTACCCCTAAACTTCAGTTTACACTTGAAGAGTGTATGGAGTATATTCAACAAGATGAGTGTATTGAGGTAACGCCTAAAAATATCAGGATGCGTAAAACCATCTTAGATGAGAATGAAAGAATCAAAGCTTCAAAAAGTATGAAATCTGAAGCAGCAGGATAATTCATTCCAGCTAATAAATTTAAATCGCCTACTGATGGTATATCGGTAGGCGATTTTTTATTTGTAAAAAGTGTGTTGGTTATTTTAATTTTAGTATTAACTGCCTATTTATACAATAGGCTTATTTAAACTATCCCATAGTAGGTCTTTTAACTCCATTAAACCTTTATTGGTAACAGAAGAAATAAATAAATGAGGAATATGGGGGGGCAATTCTTTGGCTATGGCTTCTTTTAGTTCATCATCTAACATATCACTTTTACTCACAGCAATGATAAAATCTTTCTGCAACATTTCAGGATTATACTGTTCCAGTTCATTGCGTAAAATTTCAAATTCTTTTTTATGATCATTGCTATCTGCGGGAATTAAAAAAAGTAAAACCGAATTACGCTCTATATGTCTTAGAAAGCGATGCCCCAAGCCCTTGCCTTCAGCTGCGCCTTCAATAATACCCGGTAAATCGGCAATGCAGAAAGATTTTTGCTCACGGTATTCCACCATACCCAACTGGGGTATAAGGGTGGTAAAAGCGTAATTGGCTATTTTGGGTTTTGCGGCGGTGATCACCGATAATAAAGTAGACTTACCCGCATTGGGAAAACCCACCAAACCCACGTCTGCCAATACTTTAAGCTCAATATTTTTCCATCCTTCTATACCTGCTTCACCGGGTTGTGCGTGTTCAGGAACCTGATTGGTTGGCGTAGCAAAATTGCTATTACCAAGCCCACCCCTACCACCACGCATCCAAATATATTCTTGACCTTCTTCTAAAATTTCTGCTTCTTTAGCACCCGTTTCTTCATCTCTAGCTATAGTACCAAGCGGTACATCTATAAAAATATCTTTACCGTCTCTACCCGTACAATTGTCTTTGCTACCATTCTCGCCATTTTCAGCCAATACGTTTTTAAAATAACGAAGATGGAGTAGGGTCCATAAATTACTGTTGCCACGCAAAATAATATGGCCGCCTCTGCCCCCATCGCCCCCATCGGGACCGCCCATGGCAGTTAGCTTATTGCGCATAAAATGCTTTACACCGGCACCACCGTGACCGCTTCTGGCAAAGATTCTGATATAGTCTATAAAATTATTACGTTCTGACACTTTGCAAATATACAACATTGCAATTTGGTCTATTCTTTAACCGTATTCCAAGTGCTGTAAAGCAGTTCTTGCGGGGGTAAATCAGTTGGAATTTCACGCAAAGGTTCTGTCTGCATCCAATATTTTTTCATTTCCTCAGGTAAAGTTTGGTAAAGCGCAGTGCCTTTAGATTTCCACGCAATCATTTCATTGCTTACCTCTTTTATTTTTTTTGCTGGGTTACCAGCCAATAGAGTTCTTGGTTCAAACACTTCGCCTGCTTTTACAAAACTTAAGGCACCAACAATACACTCATCTCCCAAAATCACATTGTCCATAATAACACTATTCATGCCTATCAAACAATTGCGCCCAATAGTAGCACCATGAATCACAGCTCCGTGTCCGATATGGGCATTTTCTTTTAATAAAACAGTTGTACCCGGAAACATATGAATGGTGCAATTTTCTTGCACATTACAACCGTCTTCAATAATGATGGCACCCCAATCGCCTCGCAGGGCTGCACCTGGACCGATGTACACATTTTTACCAATTATTACATTTCCTGTGATGGCAGCTTGCGGATGAATAAATGCAGACTCGTGTATTACAGGCGTAAATCCTTTGAAAGCGTATATCATACAACTGAATTAATGAACCACTGGTTTGCCAGTTCTAAAACAAGTGCCTTTGAAGAGCGCCACTGTTTCTGCCAATTGGTTGGTAATGGTAATTTGATAAAGGCCTGTACTTCTTCCATTATGAATTTCAATGGCTTCTGCGGTTAACAGATCACCTACTTTAACGGGTTTTAAAAAGTTGATGGAAGTGTCTAGCGCCACCGATAAATTATTTCGGTTATTACAAGCAAAGGCAAAAGCACTATCGGCCATGGAGAAAGTAATACCACCGTGTACAATTCCCAATCCGTTAATCATTTGGCTGCGGATGATCATTTTTATTTTACTGTAACCATTGCGCAGTTCCAGCACTTCTATTCCCATCCACTGAGAGAATAAGTCTTCTTTCATCATATGAGCTACTACTAATTCTGGGGTCATTTTTTATTTTATTTTCCTTGATAAATAGGGATTCTTTTTTCTAAAAAAGCTTGAACACCTTCTTTAAAATCTTTGGTGGCAGCGGCTTGCTGCTGAAGTGTGTCTTCCAGCGCAAGCTGTTGGGTAATAGTATTGGTGGCAGAAGCATTCAAAGCCTGTTTAATAAAGCCGAGTGCTTTGGTAGGCATTCCCGCAAGTGTGGCCGCAATTTTTTTACTTTCCGCCTCAAAATTATTTTCATCAAATACTTTGTACAGCATACCCATTTGTAGTGCTTCTGAAGCAGCTACTTTGTCACCGAGCATCATGAGTGCGGATGCACGTTGAAATCCAATTAAACGAGGGAGTGTAAAACTGCCACCACTATCGGGTATTAATCCTATTTTAGAAAAAGCTTGAATAAAATTAGCAGAAGCTGTGCTCACTACCACATCACCAGCAAAAGCAATATTAGCACCCGCACCAGCAGCTACACCATTTATTGCAATCACTACTGGTTTAGGTAAATTCCTTATACGCTCAATAATTGGATTATAATGTTCACTCAATATTTTTTGCATACCGGGACCATTTGGGTCGGCCACTTCAGCCAAATCTTGTCCCGCACAAAAGCCCTTACCAGCTCCTGTTAAATAAATGCAGCGAATGCTTTCATCGGCGGCACAATCGTCCAGTGTTTTTTGTAAGAGCAGCGCCATTTCTCTGTTGAATGCATTCAGTTTATCGGGGCGATTTAATGTGATATAAGCAATGCCAGCTTCAATTTTGAGTAGTATGGGTAACATGATTTTAAATTTATTATAGTGGGTTTAATGGCATTTAAAATAATCAAAAGGTTCCAAACAATCTTGGCACTTGAATAAGGCTTTACAGGAAGTACTGCCAAATTGTGATATCAATAAGGTATGGGTTGAATTGCATTGTGGGCAAGGCACTATAATATCTTCTAAAAAAGCACCCTCAAAACTTTTTCCAATAGGTGGTGCAATGCCATAGGCTTTTAATTGTTGTTTACCGTTTTCAGAGATCCAGTCGGTAGTCCATACCGGCGCAAGTATTTGTTTAATGATGGGCAATTCAAAACCAGCGTTCAACAAACTCATTCTTACCTGCATGCTGATGATGTCCATTGCAGGGCATCCGCTGTAAGTGGGGGTGATGGAGATGATTGGCTGCTGGTGATTGAATTCAACGGAGCGAACAATACCTAGGTCCACAATTGACAGTACTGGAATTTCTGGATCCATTATAGCCGCTAAAATATTCCAGACTTTATCGTTAAATGTTGCTTCCATATATTACCATTCACAATTGGGATATGCTCGTTGTAGCAACTGCATTTCGGTTAAAATAATTGGTAAGTGTTCGGTATGAAATCCTTGGGTACCACCCTTGTGTTGTATTGATTTTTCTGGGAGAGGCAAGCCTGCTTCTTCAAAAACATTTTTTATTTTTTCATTCCAATCAATTTGAATTTGGGCAAGTATATTCTTTGCAGGTTGAAGGAAATTGTTTTCTTGAAAGAGTTCTTGGGTATAAGGCCAAAGGGCATTGATGGCTGTATTCATACGTTGGTAGCTTTCGGTTGTTCCATCACCTAGGCGAATTACCCAATCGCTACTCCAACGTAAATGATAGGTAACTTCTTTGAGCGACTTTTCTGCAATGGCTGCAATTTGCGCATCTTCGTGCTGTATTAATTGCTGGTAAAGAAAATATTGGTAGCTGCTGAAAAAAAATATCCTAAGGGTAGTAAAAGCCCAATCTCCATTGGGTAATTCGGTGATCAGGTGATTTTTAAAATCATTGGCATCACGGAGATAAGCAAGTGTATCTTCTGTTGCTGGAAGGTTAAAAACAGAGGATTCTGGTGGTAATTCATTGAGGCGTAAAGCAGCGTACTGGTAGAAATTTCGTGCTTGACCTATATAATCGAGGGCAATATTAGAGATGGCAATATCTTGTTCCAATACGGGACCATGGGCGCACCATTCACTGCTGCGGTGTCCAATGATGAGTGCATTATCTGCGAGGTGAAGTAAAAATTCAATTTTATTCAACATAAATTTTTGTGTTCCGTTACATATATTCAACCTCATTAGGAAGGTCGTAAAAAGTGGGATGCCTATATGCTTTGTCGTTGGCCGGATCATATAAAGAGCCTGCTTCATCGGGATTGCTGGCATGAATATTTTTACTTTCCACCGCCCAAATGCTAATGCCTTCCATTCTTCTGGTGTACACATCACGTGCATTTTCAATGGCCATAGCAGCATCAGCAGCGTGAAGGCTGCCTACATGTTTGTGATCGAGGCCTTGTTTACTGCGGACAAAAATCTCCCATAATGGCCATTCTATTTTAGAATTTGAGTGGGTGGACATGGTTATTGAGTTATTAAGTTATTGGGTTGATTAAGTTATTGGGTTATTGGGTTATTGGGTTGATTGGTTGATTGAGTTATTAAGTTATTGGGTTAGGCTGCCTTATTTTTTGCAGCATAAGCAGTAGCTGCATCACGAACCCATTCGCCATCGGTCCAAGCTTTTTTTCTCGCCTCTAGTCTTTCTTTATTGCAGGGCCCATTGCCCTGAATAACCTGCCAGAATTCATCCCAATTAATTTCACCAAAATCATAATGTTTTCTGGTTTCATTCCATTTCAAATCCTTATCGGGCAATGTAAAGCCAAGCACTTTAACTTGCTCAGCACAAACATCAATAAATTTTTGGCGCAGCTCATCATTGCTGAAACGTTTAATTTTCCATTTCATGCTTTGGATGCTGTTGGGGCTCTCATCATCTTTAGGGCCAAACATCATAATGCTGGGCCACCACCACCTATTAATGGCATCTTGTGCCATTTTGCGTTGGGCTTCACTGCCTTTGCCCAGTGTATATAATATGTCAAAACCCTGACGTTGGTGAAAACTTTCTTCTTTACAAACCCTTACCATGGCGCGGGCATAAGGCCCATAGCTGCTCCTACAAAGTGGAACCTGATTCATGATGGCAGCACCATCTACCAACCAACCAATAACGCCCATATCAGCCCAGCTAAGGGTGGGATAATTGAATATAGAAGAATATTTGGCTTTGCCAGTATGCAGTTGATGGTACATTTCATCGCGACTGATGCCAAGCGTTTCAGCGGCACTGTAGAGGTAGAGACCGTGGCCGGCTTCGTCCTGCACTTTAGCCAATAAGATGGCTTTTCTCCGGAGAGAAGGGGCGCGCGTGATCCAGTTGCCTTCGGGCAGCATGCCAATGATTTCGCTGTGGGCGTGCTGGCTAATTTGTCTAATTAGGGTCTGCCTATATTTTTCGGGCATCCAGTCTTTCGGTTCAATGCGGATTTCTTTGTCCACTTTATTCTGAAAAAGAACATCTTGCTGGTTTTGCATGACTGAAATTTTGGTAAAATTACATTAAATACTAACATCTGTTAGCAATACTTGTTTAATTGGAAAGGGTAGTTTGGTAGCAGATATTTATATGAGATTATGGTTATAGTAAAATATCAGATATAAATTAATAAGTTTTCTTTTATGCCCAATTTGCGTTTCATATCGCTGGTATTGTAGCCGCCAAATATGACCCAGTCGTCTTTGTTTCTAATACGGGCAAAGATCGAAACATCAACCCCTCTTTTGTATATGTTTTTAGACAATTCGGTTTTGGTGGCTGCTAATTTTTTCACGAGCTTGTAAACGCTCTATTAGCTGTATGCGTTCTTCTAGTAACTCCTGTTTTCGGGTTTGAATAGCAAAATAACGTTGGGCAAAAGCAATTTGGTTTTTTTAGGGTCGCCATTTTGAGTTATTAGATAACAAATATAGCGAGTGAGCATCAAGTCTTCTTGTTCCCTTTCTGCACCAGACCCAATTTTGACCATTTTGGTGACGTCAACGAAATGGTCAGAAGCTGCCTCTCCATTGGTTTCGCAACTTTCTTTTGCGTTATTAATAGCGTTTAAAAAATTACGCCAATCAACATATCCTAAAAAATTTTGCAACTCACGCGCCAACCAATATTCTACTCCATCTTGCTCGTAGGAGTATTCTTCGAAACGCTTATTTAACTTTATGTTGCTTCGACTCAAGATATTGTACAATCAAGTAGATTTTAAGAATATAAAACTCATTGAACGTTCAAATGGAGGAGATAAGGTTTTTAGCCCTCATTTAGCATAGAAAAAACTATTACGAATAAAAAATTGATTAGTCTCATCATATTTTACTTCTTTTACTATGCTCATTGCATTTGAAGTCACGGAAATAGTTGTTCTTATGGTAGAAGGCTTCTCATTGTCTTCGTCTTTGGTTTCAAAAACTGCAATTTGAAGTGTGTTTACTTTGGCCAAGTTACCTTCTTGCAAGCCAGCACTACCAGCTACAGAACTCTGTTTTGTAGTGTAGGAAATTAACTTGAAAGGTCGTTTATAGCCGCTTTGCATAAACCCCGCCCCGTTATCAACAATATAGGCTGTGTCTTGTGATTTTGCTCTCTGCTTCGTTTTTCCATCGGGCTCTACATAGAAAAACTGTTTAATCAAATATTTGTCTGTTATATTGCTTTTGAGCCAAACATCCATCACTACTTGCGTAGCATCATCTTGATAATCGGTATAGGTTAGTTTACCAGTCCAATCTCCTTGCATAGCCTGTAGAAAATTACTGGGCAATTTTGGCTCAACTTGTGCGAAGCTATTAACAACGTTAATTACACTTACGATAACTAGAAATATATACTTTTTCATTTTTTAAAATTTATTATTTGAAATAATTTAATACGGGATCGATATTTTTATAAATAGTTTGTTGGGTTGGTTTAATGAGGATATCTGGAACTACACCCTCATCTTTTACATCTTTTGTATAGAAATAAATAAGGGGGATATCTATCTCAATTTTTGAGTTGGGCATTGTAAAAAAGAACATTTCCGACCCGTTCAATCCTCGTTTTGTCCCCCCGGTTGTTTCGCCAATAATGGTTCCTAGCTTGTTGTACTGAAAAGTCCAAGCTAACCCAAAAGTGGCCGAACTACAGGTTGCATCAACCAATAAATAGATTTTCCCTTTAAATGCAAGCTGGTTTGGCATAATTGGCACAACTGGTGCTTGCTGCTTTTTTTGATATAAACCAATGTCGTTTACGAAAAACTCTGTAGGGTTTTTAGGCATTTTAAAAGAACGATCCCAACTGGAAAGTAAAGGCTTAAGGCTATCGGGTATAGTTAAATAGCGGTAGCAGTTAACCGATGCACGCTCGTTCATTAAAGGCTTGGTTGTAATCATCGACAAAATATAGTCTCTGATTTCCCCACTACCCCCCTCGTTCCCCCTCAAATCGATCACAAGATTTTTTATATTAGCATTGTCATTCAGTACCTTAAAGCAGCTATCAATATAATTCTTCCATTTAAAATCGCTGTTCCAAAAAGCAAATGTGCCAAATTTCAAGTAGCCGGTATGTTGGTTTAGCATTGTAGATACCCAAGTAGCTTCGTCTTCTTGAACTTTACCAAAAGCTTTTTCATATCTAGCAATACGTTGTTGTTGAGTAATATATGGCAAAGAATAAATTAGTTTGGCTTTTGAAGCGGGCTTGATTGCAATCTCAAAATTTTCATTGCTTGAAGGAAAAAGCAAAGGAAAATAACTGTCGAATAAACTGGCTCCATAACTATCGCCTGCAGTAATACCAATATTGCTTAATTTTTTATGCACCGCATTATTGCCATCGGCCCGGCTTACGGTAAGCAATTTTTCAATAATCTCTCCACTTGAGCGCTTGTTTATGGAAACTATCTCATCGCCCGCCTTTATCGCCGATTGATCGGAAATATTGTGGGTAATAATGATTTTGCCATCAACAATTTGAAAAAAGAATGGCAATACCATGTTGCCGATAAGTAATGACTTAATACTATCGCTCAAATTAAGCGGATTCGGAAACGTGTGGCCGCATTTTATCTTATTCACAAACTTGGAAACTTCCAAGTAAAACTGTTTCAACGACAGTGGTGTTGAACAGGCATTTTTTAGTGCCGTTACATGGGTCTCAAATTCGGGTTTGGTGTTGAATTTGTATAGCCCAGGGTGTAAATTATAAAGTGCAGACTCTAATAATTTAATGTCTTTCCCCATTTGCAGCACAGAAAGCTGACCATTTTGTTGCGCTCTACCGTGGACTGCTCCTAAAATGCAAATCAGTACAAGTAATCTTTTCATGTTTTTAATATTTGATACAAAACTGAACAAATAGGGTTTCTTTACCGCCTCATATCATAATATGATACATAAAACCAAAAATAGTTATGATTTGAGCCCTCTATAAACGATAAATTATATTTTGAGACCTTGTTAGACGATCACATTGGCGGCATAATTATCGATAAGAAACTCATAGGCATCGCCAAAGAGGTCAATTTGGTTCTAGTAAAACTCTCCAAAATTTAATTCTTCCACACCTTTCAAAACGGATGATAAACGGCTGTTTTTTCCTTCAAGAGTATTACCCAATCGGGTACTTGTTGTATCAAAATCGGCAAACAATCCTTTTATATCTGATTCGGATGGGTAGCCATTTGCTGAACTTTCAATAGCATCAAAAATGGCTTTTAAGTCTGTATTTAGATTTGGGTTTGTATTGGCAGTTTTGGCAACATTTACAAAAAGTTGACTTGGATAAATAAAATATCCTTTCGTTTTAATGGCATCATCTCTTATTTCGGGTGTTATTACGCCATCCAATAATTTTGTATAGTTAATGCTTTCATCACCACCTTCAATATAATTAGTAAAGTTTTCACTAATAAAGCAATAGAACAGCGTTCCTAATACAAACTGTTTAAAATCCCATCCATCAACAGAGCCACGAACATCGTTGGCTATTCTCCATATTTTAGCTTGTAATTCTGCTCTTTGTACTGTGCTTGTCATTTTTATCTTTTAATGAGTCTTCTAGTTTCTCTTTTTTCTTCTAATACGGATTTATTTCTATGCATATTTGTTTATAATGAATTCTCTTAGATAGATTTTATAATTTACCATTTATTTATTCAAGCTATAAAATGCATGAATTGGTAATAGTCAGTATTGTTTGTGGGTTGGCATAAAATTGAACCAAAGGTAAATCACCAGCCAAAAATGAAGTGGAAAAGTGTACAGATCCAACTTTTTTTAATAAATTCATTATGTGAAAAAAATAAATACCCTTTCATCTGCTCGTATTCGCCAACAATTAAAATACGATTTAATTGGTAAAGATTCTTATCGTGGCATCACTCTGAGTTATGCTTATTTGGCCAACCAAACTGGTCACTTTGCTTTGGCTTTTGCGCCCGCAGCGGGCTTGTTCATCATATTAAAAAACCATACTACTCTTGCTGATCCCGGATTATGGTCGGGCCTTATTTTTACACTGCTTTGGGTGGGCTTTGAACTGTATAATATTTCAGTGCAATTAAAAGAAGCTAAGCAATCTAAGCAACCCTATATTTTTAAACCCGACTATAAAAATATTATTACCGATACTTTAATTGATATGGGTTATTTTGCCCTAGGTGGATTAACATTTGCTGCGGGTGCCACTTCCTTATATGCCCATTGGTTTTTTATACTGCCCATTTTGCTTTTCTTTTTTTTATTGTATATCAGCCGCTCTTGGTATATCACTAAAATTTGCCAGCAAACGGCTTTTTACCCATATCAGTTAAGGCTAAGTCAATGGAAGCACGCTATTAGTGAATCTGATAAAAAAATAGTAGAACAATACCTTAAAGCAGATAATAAAGGCCATCATATATTGCTGTTTGGACCGCAACAAAGCGGTAAAACGGGATTGGCGGTTGCAGTAACCAATGAACATTCCATTCATAGAAAAAAATGTTTGTACCTCACGGGAACCAAACTATTTGCGCAGCTATACGATGCTAACGAAGTACTTTTTGCAGAAGATGCATTTGCTTTATGTACTTGGCGAACAGCCGATTTTCTGGTTATTGACGATATCAACCCTGGTGATCCTATTTGGGATGAAACCATTACAGCCGATTTATTTTTAAAACATTTAAATGCCAGGCCAGAAAATGCAATGGCATTACAGCAAAGAAATATTATTTGGGTATTGGGTAATAATACTGAAAGTGATTTAAAAAAAGACTGGACTAAACTTTTAAAATCCATATCCATTAAACCTGAAAATATTCATGCCATTCAACTGGGTAACTCTATTAGGGTAAAATAAAGTTTTCATAAGCAAAACTAATTAGTTGGGGCAGACTATTTACTTCAAACCTTCTATATAAAGGATGAATACGTTTTTCAACAGCCGATTGCGAAACCCCATTTTTGTCGGCAATTTCTTTAAATGAAAGTCCACTTGCAATGTATGAGATGGTTTCTTTTTCTTTTTCTGAAATAGCTATATGTTTAAACAAAGCCTTATTCAAAGCTTCTTCAAATTCTTCTCTGTCTGGCCCATGCGATGAATACCGAATTACTTTACCAAATCTTAATCCCCTATTAATTTGAAATCTTCCAATAGCTTCTTTAACGCTGCCATTGCTTTCTACACTGTATACACCCAATTTTACCATCATGGGTATAAGGCTCCCATTTTTATGGATTTTATTAATTTCCATCGTAATAAAATACTCCAGCAATTGATGGTTTCTGCTGAGGATGAATTTTACGGCATTGTCGTTTAAATCATAAGCAAAGGGGGCATGTAAAGGATCGGTTTGTTTTACAATAGTGTGTAAGTCAATATATTGATCTTCATAGCCCAAGGTTTCTTCCCAACCAGCCGCATAAATAAGTCTGTTTTCATGAAAAGAATATATGTAAACAGCTTCTTCGGGAAAGCGATTGATGGTTTTACTAAAATTAGTATACTCCTCACTAAAAATATCAATGGGTACTTTGGTGACTAGTTTTGGGGTATTATACTCGGTTTGTTTATCTTCCATATCAAAAAAATGTAAAAACATTAAACACGTACTGTGTAAAGACACAGTTGACTGGTGTTAATATTAAAGTTAGTTTTGATTTTTATAAAAAACGAATAAATAGTAAAAAATCTAATTTATTCTTCAGTTTTACAATCCAATTTCTGAAAAACCGACTCTCTCTCTCTCTATTTTATTCAATAACTATCGGGGGGTAGTTATTCATTGGGTCGCATTTCGCAAGAAATGCGACTTTTTTTATACCCTATAACAAAAGGCATTAATATTCATCCCAGCACCCACAGAGGCAAACATCACAATATCTCCAGGTAAAACTTCGTGATCTGGTATCATTCCTTTACTAACCAGATTGTACAATGTTGGAATAGTAGCCACTGAGCTATTACCCAGCTTATGTATGCTCATGGGCATGATATGGGGAGGAATTTCTTTTAGGCCATATAGTTTGAACAATGCTTTAATAAAGCCCTCATCCATTTTTTCATTGGCTTGATGGAGAAAAAATTTTTTTACTTCGCTTACATGAATTCCGCTTTTATCTAAACAGGCTTTCATAGCCAAGGGCACGTTTTTAAGCGCATATTCATATACTTTTCTACCCTTCATTTTAATGAAACGAACAGAAGGGTCTGCATTCGGCAAATAGGATTTACCCATAGAAATATAGTGAAGTTCATCGGTACAGTGACTTTGCATGCTTGAAGCAATAATTCCGCTGCTGTTCTCATTGCCTGGTACCGCCTCAAGTACGGTAGCACCAGCTCCGTCGCTAAAAATCATGCTATCACGGTCGTATTGATCAATTACCCTACTAAGGGTTTCAGTACCAATTACCAATACTTTTTTGGCCAATCCTGCTTTAATAAAAGCATCTGCTTGGGTTACCCCTAAAATCCATCCCGGGCATCCAAACAATACATCATATGCCACACAATTTGGGTTTTTAATTGCCAATGCATGTTTTATATGTGATCCCAGAGAGGGTACAGCATCAGACTGGATGGTATTTTTATATACATTCCCAAAATTTTGGGCTACGATAATTTGGTCGAGGCTTTCAGGATCTATTCCCGCATTTTTAATGGCAATTTTTGCAGCAAGGGCACCCATATCTGCCGCTGTTAAATCATTACTGGCATAGCACCTTTCTACAATACCAGTTATGTCTTTAAACTTTTCTATTATTTCAAGAGAAGGGGTAGTAATAGGCTGTTCATCTTCGGTATAAAAAACCTGCCCTTTAAAATCTGTATTGAGTTTGGTTTGAGTGGGAATATAACATCCAGACCCTGTTATAACGGTTCTTATTAATTGCATCCTATCCTATTTGGCTCTCTCAAAATTAGGTAATATTAAAAGGGATTGCATGCAATCCCTTTTAATATTTTATTCAACCCTTTATTTATGTTGAAAATTATAAGTATTGGTCGCCTTTATTCCGTTTTACCTCGGCTACATATTCCTTAATGGCTTGTTCTTTTTCTTTTTTACAGATCAACAATACATCTTTGGTATCTACCACAATACAATCATCCAAGCCCTGTAACACTATCAGCTTATCATGAGGGGCAGAAACCATACATTTAGTAGCATCAATTACAATTACATTATCAGATGTAACCGCATTGCCGAGGTAATCTTTTTCTAGGTTATCATAAGCACTGTTCCAGGTGCCTAAATCACTCCACCCAAAAGATGAGGGAATTACATATACATTGTCTGCTTTTTCCATAATGGCAAAATCAATTGACACATTGGTACAAAGCGGATAAATTCTATTAATGGCTTCCTTTTCGGTTGGGGTATTGAAATGGGCTTTCTCAGCATCAAAAAGCTCATACATTTCAGGTTGAAATTCTTCAAATGCCTTCATTACATTTTTTACCTGCCAAACAAATATGCCGGCATTCCATAAGAAGTCTCCGCTGGCTAAAAATGTTTTGGCAAGCTCTAGGTTTGGCTTTTCGGTAAAGGTTTTCACCTGATAAATGCCATCAGCCACTTGCATGGGCTCATGCTGAATATAACCATAACCTGTATTGGGATGCGTTGGTTTTATGCCCAGTGTAACGAGCGACTTAATATGTGCTACAAAGTCCAGCGCTTGGTTGGTAATTTTTCTAAAGTTTTCATTGTCCAAAATCATATGATCACTTGGCGCTACAATTAGGGAAGCTTCAGGATCTTTCTGCAATAACTTATAAGAAATATAGGCCACACAGGGTGCTGTGTTTTTTCTGCTGGGTTCGGCCAGAATATTAGCAGGATCTAATTCTGGTAATTGTTCTTTTACAATCGCTACATATTCATCAGAGGTTACTATATAAATATTTTCGTTTGGAATAAAGGCTGCATACCGCTCGTACGTCCATCGAATCAAAGATTTCCCTGTGTTTAGAATGTCTAGAAATTGTTTGGGGTAAGATGCACGGCTTTTAGGCCAAAAACGGCTTCCGATTCCGCCCGCCATAATAGCTACATAGTGGTGTTTATTCATCGTTAGAATAGTTTTTACAGGTTGGTAATAAGGGTAAAAAAGTAAAAGTTGCTTAGGTTAGTTGGTTTGGAATAGCCGCAGGGCTTACCTATTTGGTAACCTAAACATCTTAACAATTCTAAAACGATGCAGAAGCTATTTTATTGCCTCAATTACACGATTCCTTCTCGTACCAAATCGTGTAAATGTAGTATTCCGATATATACGTTATTATGGGCAACAACAAGTTGACTAATATTATGCTTTCTAAGTATTTCTAGGGCTTCAACCGCCAAAGCCTCTGGATTAACGGTAATAGGATGATCCGATAAAATATCTTTGGCAGTAATAGCGGTAATATCAGTTGATTTTTCAAGCATTCTTCTCAGATCTCCATCTGTAATAATGCCTTTTACCATATTATTTTCATCAACAACTGCGGTAACGCCCAACCTTTTTTTAGTAATTTCTACAATCACAGCTCTTAATGAAGCGTTGGGCAATACAGCGGGTTTTTCGTTGCTGGCTATAAGCATATCAACCCTGAGATAGAGCCGTTTGCCTAAGTTGCCCCCTGGATGAAAACGGGCAAAGTCTCCAGCTTTAAATCCATTCAATTCCATCAAACATATGGCTACAACATCTCCCATTACCATTTGAGCAGTTGTGCTGCTTGTGGGTGCCAGATTATGAGGGCAAGCTTCTCTTTGAACGGTTGTATTAAGTATGAAATTAGCGTGTGTTGCTAAATAGCTATCGGTAGATCCAACCATAGCAATTAATATATTGCCAAAGTTTTTAATAAGAGGAACCAATACTTTTATTTCAGCACTTTCACCGCTTTTACTGATTAACAAAATAATATCTTGGGCTGTTATCATTCCCAAATCACCATGTATGGCATCGGCTGCATGCATAAACAAAGCAGGAGTACCAGTAGAGTTAAGGGTGGCTACCATTTTTTTTCCAACAATGGCACTTTTGCCGATTCCACTTACAACTACCCTACCTTGGGCAAGATGAATGGTTTGAATAACCTGTTCAAAAGACTCGTCTATATATGAGGCAAGAGTGCTTACAGACTCACACTCAATTTGTATCGTTTGTAGTGCTGTGTTTTGTATGGATGGTGTCATGCTGAGCAAAGATAAACTTTAACAGCTTAAGGAAGGTATTCACGTTTTAGTTCGTTAACTTCGCTCCCCTTTGGCATTTTTTTGGTATTTTAATAGAATTTTACCAAAATTTCATGCGATTTGCAATAAATTAACTAAATTATACCAAGCATAGAATGTTCTTAGCTATAGAAAAATGATTCTCTCCAATGGCAACTAATACAAATAAAGCAGTGGCAAAAAAAGCCACCCCCCAAAAATCTACTCAATCAAAGGCTAACTTTTCGCATTCCTATCCTATACATAGTGCTTTGGATACGTACTTTGGATTTAAAGAATTTAAAGGAACCCAAGAAAAAACCATCAATAGTCTCCTAGATGGGAAAGATACTTTTGTAATTATGCCAACAGGCGGTGGCAAAAGCCTCTGTTACCAATTACCTGCACTTATTATGGAGGGTTGTGCCATAGTAGTATCTCCACTAATAGCATTGATGAAAAATCAGGTAGATCTAGTAAGGGGATACAGCGAAAATGATGAAGTAGCTCATTTTCTAAATTCTTCGCTCAACAAAGGCCAAATTAAGGCGGTAAAAGACGATTTAAATGCTGGTAAAACCAAGCTCCTTTATGTGGCTCCTGAAACACTTACCAAGCAAGAAAATCTGGAATATTTTAGCGACTTAAAAATCTCTTTTTTTGCTGTTGATGAAGCGCATTGTATTTCAGAATGGGGGCACGATTTTAGGCCAGAATATAGGCGATTAAGGGAGATGATGGATATCATCAACCCAGACATTCCTGTGATAGCATTAACAGCTACTGCTACTCCTAAAGTGCAGAGTGATATTGTTAAAAATCTTGGATTAAGAAATGCTAATGTGTTTATCTCTTCTTTCAATAGAGATAATCTGTTTTATGAAATTCAGCCTAAAATTCAAAAAGAGCAAACTGTAAAAAGTATTGTAAAATTCATTAGTCAGCACAAAGGAAAAAGTGGTATCATTTATACCCTTAACCGAAAAACTACCGAAGAGCTTGCTGAATTATTAGTAGCCAATAAAATTAAGGCGGTTGCGTATCACGCAGGATTAGATCAAAAACTTAGAGCCGATAGACAGGATCAATTTTTAAATGAAGATGTGCAAGTAATTGTTGCTACCATTGCCTTTGGTATGGGCATTGATAAGCCCGATATTCGGTTTGTAATTCATTTTAACATTCCCAAATCTATTGAAAACTATTACCAAGAAACAGGTCGCGCTGGTAGAGATGGATTAGAGGGTATCTGTGTGCTTTACTATTCTCATAAAGACGTTTCTAAATTAGAGCACTTGATGCGCGATAAGCCCTTAAGCGAAAGAGAAGTAGGTGCTCAACTGATAGATGAAATGGTGGCTTACTCAGAAAGTGCCGTTTGCAGAAGAAAAATTTTATTGCATTATTTTGGGGAAGATACGGAATTAGAAAACTGTGGACTATGTGATAATTGCAAAAATCCAAAAGAGAAGTTTGAGGCAAAAACAGAAGTTGTAAAAGTATTGAAAGTAGTAAATGCCTTGGACGGAAGATTTATAACTGATTATGTTGTGAATATTCTTTTAGGAAAGCTTACCCCGCAAAACACCATGTTTAAGCACGATGCTTCACCTGTTTTTGGAATTGGTAAAGACCAAGAGCCGCATTTGTGGAATAGTTTAATTCGCCAATTACTACTAGAGAATTATTTGCACAAAGATATTGAAGAATATGGCCTTATAAAAGTAACACCCAAAGGAGACAAGTTTTTAAAGAAACCCAGCTCTTTTAAAATGGTGTTGAATAACTTGTTTGAAGATGCTCATGCTGATGATGATGAAGGTGAATCTGCCTCTCAAACGGGTGCTGCAACAGATGAGCAGCTATTTAGTATGCTAAAAGAACTTCGCCAAAAGGAAGCTAAGAAAAAAAGCTTACCCCCTTTTGTTATTTTCTTAGAAAATTCTTTGCAAGACATGGCTACCCTATATCCCACCACCTTAGAAGAAATGGAAAAGTGCCAAGGTGTAAGTAAGGGTAAATCTATAAAATACGGAAAACCATTTGTAGAGTTAATTGCTGTATATGTGAAAGAAAATAATATTGAGAAGCCCGACGATTTTGTAATGCGAAGTGTTGCAAATACTGCTAGTAATAAAATATATATTATTCAAAACGTGGATAAAAAAATTCCACTAGAAACCATCGCTCGCAATAAAAGTTTACAACTAGATGAGCTTTTAGAAGAAATGGAAACCATTGCAGCCAGCGGTACTCGGCTTAATTTAGACTACGCCATTGATGAATGGTTAGATGATGAAGATCAAGAGGAAATAATTGAATATTTTAAAAACTGCGAGACTTCTTCCTTAGAAATTGCTAAAGAAGAATTGGCAGAGTATGACTATACCCTAGAACAATTAAAAATTATGAGAATTAAGTTTCTTAGTGTGTACGGGAACTAAACAGCTAATTGAAGAAACAGACCTAGCATTTATTGTTTAGTATGGTTCCTGCTTTTGCAAAAAAGCCTTTTTCCGCAAGGCCATATTTTCTCTGATATTGAGATAATAAAGGTTCATATCTCCTATATGATAGTTTTTGGTAGTATACAATATATTGCCAAAAAATTTGGGCTTATTACTCCATAAAATATTTCCCTGTACCACAGCATTGGTTACGCTTGGAATTACTTTATTGAAATTCATGAGTATCCCACCTTTGTTTAATTGCCTTGTTGCCACAGGTTTATCTGCTTCCCAAGTAATTGGATTGGTAACAATAGCGGTTTCTTTTTCTTGTATTATATGGTTGGGAGTATAGCCTGTTTTATAAGTACGCCAGCTACAAATACAGCCCGTTTGCTCAGGCTTTATACAAGCTTTTAGCTGTGTAAAATAATTGTATTCAATAGGCATACCCACTAGGTAGGCTACTATCAATTGATTGCGCAGATTGGTGGTATCAAAAAAATCTTTCAGTAGGCGTTTGCCATGGGTACTGCCTTGACTATGAGCTGCTATTACTATTGGCTTTCCATTATTGTAATTAGATAAATAATATTCAAATGCGGTTTTAATATCACTGTAAGCTAAATTGAATGCGTTCATTGCAGCAGTGCTATCGGCTAAATTTTTAGGAAAATAGGCAGAAAATACAGCTTGCCTATATCTAGGAGCGAAAACTCTTCCCGCTTCATTAAAAATACTGGCTTGATAAAGTATGGTAGAATTATCGGTTTTGTAATTAATATCTATTTGATTGATGGGCGCATTCCAGCCATAGGTTTTGGCCTCATCTATATAGGTGGTAGGATGGATGAAGAATATATCAACCGTAGAATCGGGTTGGTAATTGTGCTTTAGAGTTGCTGGAACACTATCTGCTGGATCTGTTTTATACGGATGTGCTGCCCAATATTGAATTTGGCTATAATTTGGAACAGGCGATTCGGTTTGCGCTGAATAGGTCTTTTCTATTGCTTTTTGTGGATAGCCGCAAGCAGAAAATAGTATTAAAGCTAGGAAGGAAAACAAAATAAATAGTCGCATTTTTATGAATTAAAATTGAATGAAATTAGGCTAATTCATTGTGTTATTGAATTTGCTGTATTTTTGAAAAAAATTATTATGGCCATACCGGTTGTTGATTTAGCCGATTTTACCCAAGGCAATGCTACCCAAAAAGCAGCTTTTGTAACAGCTTTGGGGCAAGCTTATGAAGAAGTAGGTTTTGTTGCGGTAAAAAATCATGGGGTACCCGATGAATTAATTGCTCATCAATATGAATATGTACAGCAGTTTTTTTCACTGCCGTTGACCAAAAAGTTAGGGTATGAAATTCCAGGTCTCGCAGGCCAGCGTGGATACACTAGTTTTGGTAGGGAACACGCTAAAGGCAGTGAAGCACCCGATTTAAAAGAGTTTTTTCAGTATGGACAAACGGTGGAAGATTCAGATCCTATCTCATCTGAATACCCTGAAAACGTTGCCGTGAATGAAATAGCGGCTTTCAACGAAACGCTTTTTAATGCATACCGTAATTTTGAAAAAAGCGGAAAAGCTTTACTACAAGCTATTGCCCTCTATTTGGAATTAGATGAGTTTTATTTTGACCCATATATTCACAATGGCAATTCCATTCTCAGATGTATTCATTATCCGCCCATTACCACAGAACCCAAGAGTGCCATTCGTGCCGAGCAGCATGAAGACATTAATTTGATTACTTTATTGGTTGGTGCTTCGGCTGATGGATTACAAATTCTAACCAAGCAAGGGGAATGGGTAAATGTTACTTCTTTGCCCGATCAAATTGTGGTAAATGTAGGTGATATGCTGCAACGATTAACCAATAATAAATTAAAGAGCACAACCCATCGTGTGGTGAATCCTGCTCGCGAGCTTTGGCATACCAGTAGATTCTCCATGCCTTTTTTTCTACACCCAAGAAGTGAAATGAAGCTGAATTGTTTAGAAACTTGTATTGATGAAGCCCATCCCAAAGCTTACCCCGATGCTACGGCTGGTGCTTATTTAGATGAAAGATTGAGAGAGATAGGATTGAAGAAATGATGATTCTTAGGCATATACCTTTTTTAAGAGCGGTACTCTTGCATAGTATTACTGCCTTTGGTGGTCCTCAGGGTCATTTGGGTATGATGATGAAAACTTTTGTGCAGCAGCGGGGCGATATAACCGAACAGGAATTGATTGAATACAATGGATTTTGTCAGCTATTACCCGGTGCTTCTTCCACACAAACACTCACCCTAATAGGATATAAACGGGGAGGGGTATCATTGGCCGTTCTCACACTATTAATCTGGATTTTACCAGCGTCGGTATTAATGGCAGGCTTGTCATTTTTGTTGAATTACTTTGATCATACCCAAAACCCCGCTCATTTTTTCCGCTTTATTCAACCCATGGCCATAGGGTTTATTAGCTATTCTACCTACCGCATTTTTGGTTTATCTGTTTACAATACCATTACAAGGGCAATATTTATTATTGCTACGCTTTCCACGTTTATGGCTTTTAAAACACCTTGGATTTTTCCCTTGCTGATACTTATTGCAGGGGTGGCTACTAATTTCAGTAGTAAAAGAATTCTTCAAAAAGGAGTGCCACCCAAACAGGTAAAATGGGGTAATTTGGTAATTTTCTTAGTGTTATTTGGCGCCACCGGTTATTTATCGGAGACCGCCACTACCCAAAATTGGAGAAACCGGAAAGTGGTTAACGTATTTGAGAACAATTATCGTTTTGGTAGCTTGGTATTTGGGGGGGGCGATGTGTTAATTCCATTGATGTACGAACAGTATAATACAAGACCACAATCAAAAAAAATTCAAGAAAATAAGCGAGACGTATTAAAAATTAAGAAAGAACATTTATTAATAGGTTCAGGAATGGTTCGGGCTATTCCCGGTCCTGTATTTTCAATTGGTGCATTCACTGGCGGAATGGTATTGAGGGATCAAGGCAAACTGATGCAGTTATTGGGCTGTATAGTAGGAACTATTGGAATTTTTCTCCCCAGTGTTTTATTGGTGCTTTTTTTCTTTCCAGTTTGGCAAAACCTAAAAAAATATGCGGTAATTTTTCGATCCTTAGAGGGCATACATGCGTCGGTAGTGGGAATTATGATGGGTTCTATTGCTTTTATGTTGAAAGACAATATATTATTTGGTTTATTTGATAGAAATTGGTTGTCGCTTTGGGATATTTTAATAGTATTTATTACTTTTTTTGTACTCAAGCTAAACCGTATTCCTGCCCCTTTTGTTGTTATTGTATGCTTATTATTGGGCGTGTTGCTATAATTTTACTATCTTACTTTATAGCATAATTATTTACCATGGTTACCATTGCATTGTACAATTTAAAAGGTGGAGTAGGCAAAACCGCCTCAGCCATCAATCTAGCTTTTCTGGCTGCGAAAGCTGGCTATAATACCCTTGTATGGGATTTGGATCCGCAGGGATCTGCTTCTTTTTATTTGGGGGCTAGTAGTGCGGCAAAAAATGAGGCTAAAAAAATATTAAACAATGAGATAGAATTGGCAGATGCCATACAGCATAGTGCTTATGATCATTTACACATTATTCCTGCCGATTTATCTGCGAGACACGCGGATATACTCTTAAATGATATGAAACAAAGTAAGAAAAGAATCGGCACCCTTCTTTCTTCAGTAAAAAAAGAATACGACCTTGTTTTTCTGGATTGTCCTCCGGGTATTTCTGTATTACACGATGCGGTATTTTCAGGGGTTGATTGGGTATTAATGCCCAATATTCCTACTATATTGTCCATTCGTTCTTATGAATCGGTGTTGAGCTATTTTAAAGAAAATAATTTAGATACCAGCAAACTAAAATGCTTTTTTAGTATGGTAGATCATCGGAAAAATCTGCATCATGAAGTAATTAATGATTTTTATAAAGACAAAGTATTTCTTAAAAATTATATTCCTTATTTAAGTGATGTAGAAAAAATGGGCGTGAACGAAGCTCCGCTTGAAACCTTTGCTGCCAGTAGTTATGCGGCTCAGTGTTATAGAGATTTGTGGAAGGAAATAACAAAAACTTGCATTGATTAACACCTAATAATAAAAATGAATAGAGAAGTTTTATCGTGGTACAGTCCCGCCCTTAATAAAGAAATGCCTATTGCAGCGTATGGCCATTATGGTTTTGCCATCTTATTAATTCCTACAGCGGCAGCAGATTTCTTAGAATATGAGCGTTTTCAACTGATAGATGCATTAGCGCCCTATATTAATGCTGGAAAATGTAGGGTATTTAGTATAGATAGTATGAATAAAGAAAGTTGGATGAATAATGAAATGATTCCAGCTCATAAAGCTATTCGTCACAATCAATTCAATCAATATGTATTTGATGAAGTAGTGCCTTTTATTCGGAACAGAACAAGCCCCGAAACCATGGTTTATACTTGCGGTGCCTCCTTTGGAGCATTGCATGCCATGAATCTTTTTTTAAAACGCCCAGATATACTTAATGGAGCTATTAGTATGAGTGGTGTGTACGATCTTACAGAATATACCAAGGGTTTCTGGGACGATCAGGTTTATTATAATAGCCCTGCCCACTATATCCCAAGCTTGGGTGATGAGTGGTATTTAAACAAAATTAAAGCAAGCCACCATATCCATATCTATACAGGTAGTGGCAATTTTGAGGATCCAGATGCTTCCAAGCGATTTGCGGGTATATTATACAATAAAAATATCTGGTACGATCTCGACGTTTGGGGTGGGGATATTCACCACGACTGGCCTACTTGGCGCTTAATGCTACCCTATATTATTGATAAGAAGTTCTAAGCATTTAATGGGTTGTAAACTGCAAAAAGCAAGTTAATTCCGTTGATTGCCATGGAACTATGGTGGGGCTGATTTAATATTACAGATTAATTACTGGTATTTGAAAAAACAATTATACCTTTTTATTTTTATTGGGTGCCTACTACTGCTTTTTATGTTGAATACAATCAAGGCCCAATACATTACTGTTAGTGGAACCGTGTATGATGTTTCGGCACGTAGACCCCTAGAAGCAGTAGCGGTTCAAAGTACTTCGGGAAGAGGTACCCTTACCGATTCAACCGGAAAGTATATGCTTACGGTATTGAAAAACGATTCTATTTGGTTTTCATTAATTGGAAAGTCTACCATGAAATATTCGGTAGATACCATTAGCAATCAAGACAATTTTAATGTGATGATTCATGTTCGTGCCTATGATTTGCCTGAGGTAAAAGTGCGAAACAAATATTATAAATATGACTCTGCCATGAATAGGCAGGACTATGCCAAAGTATTTAATTTCAATAAACCGGGCCTAAATGTGATTAGAAATAATACCTATAACCCAGGAGGTACTGCGGGGTTTGACCTAGAAAGTATCATTAATATGTTTCGGGTAAAACGAAATAGGAGCATACTCACCCTACAAAAAAGGCTTTTAGAGCAGGAAGCTGAAATGTATGTAAACAGTAGGTTTAGCAAGGCTTTCGTTAGAAAAATAACCCATCTTCAATCTCCTGAGCTAGACAGCTTTATGAAATATCACCGACCAGAATATGGAATGGTAAAGCTGTTAAACGATTTAGAGTTGGGCTATTATATAGGCAAGAGCTATGAGCAATACAAATCAGCTAGGTATAATTGGAGGGGTGCTATGTATAGGCGACGGGAGTAATGCTGCCATCAACCATTCATACTTTGGTATTTAATGGGCCAGTAATTAATTCTATCTTTATTGCTTGCTAAAAACTAGTCTCTTGAAAAAAATGATGCTTATTTTGGTGCTCCCCATTCTGCTCTTTTCTTGCAAGGCAAAAAGGAAGGAAGAAGCTGCGCAGAAATCCAATATACCTACTGCAACTATTGTAGATGTAATTATTGCGGGTAAATCTACTGTTAAAAATACGATTGAGGTGAACGGTACTGTAATTCCCCGAGAAACAGTAACCATAAATTCAGAAATGAGTGGTCGTTTGGTATACTTAAACGCTCCTGATGGTGCTAAAATATCCCAAGGTGCCATACTTGCCAAAGTGAACGACGCAGATTTACAGGCAACCAATAAAAAGACCAAAGTATTGCTTGAGATGGCGCAGAAAACCGAAGAGCGCTTGAAAAAACTATTAGCTATCAATGGCATTAATCAAGCGGATTATGATCTGGCATTGAATCAAGTGAATAGCTTCAAAGCAGATTTAGCAGTTACACAAGCACAAATAGATAAAACAGTATTGCGTGCACCTTTTTCTGGGGTATTGGGGCTGCGGCAAATTAGTGCGGGTGCCTATATTACTCCAGCCACTATTATCACCACTTTGCAACAGGTAGATCAGGTAAAAATAGACTTCAACGTGCCTGAATTGTATACCAATCTCATTAAAATAGGGAGAAAAGTTATTGTTCAAACCAATGAAAGCAATACCAAAAGGGTAGCCCGAATTGTGGCCACAGATCCTCAGATTAATACCACTACCCGAAATCTCCGTGTTAGGGCTTTATTAGAAGGAGCTGCCATTGCACCGGGTAGTTTTGTGAAAGTATTATTAGCAAGTGAAACCAATACACGGAATATTATGGTTCCTACCAATGCTATTATTCCAGATGCAAGGGCTAAGAAATTAATAGTTGTAAAAAATGGAGAAGGCGTATTTGTTGAAGTAGAAACGGGATTAAGGGGAACGGGACTGGCAGAAATTACCAGTGGCATTGAGGTAGGAGATAGCATTGTAGTTACAGGTGTACTCTTTGTTCGTCCCAAACAAGCCGTTAAAATTAGAAGCGTAAAACAGTTGAATGAAATGATAAAACAGTAGCCAATTATTCATGAATATTTCCGCATTAGCTTTAAAGAGACCCATCCTTGCAACAGTAATGAATATACTGATTGTGTTGTTTGGCGTAGTAGGCTATAGTTTTTTGGCTGTACGTGAATATCCTGCCATTGATCCACCTGTAGTAAATATAAGAACGGTTTATTCGGGTGCTAATGCCGATATTATTGAGAGCCAAATTACCGAACCCTTAGAGAAATCAATTAATGGCATACCCGGTATTAGAAGCATTTCTTCTTCCAGTTCAAATGGTTCAAGTAATATTACGGTGGAGTTTGCTATTTCAGAAAACTTAGAAACGGCAGCCAATGATGTGCGCGACAAAGTGAGTCAGGCTGTTAGAAGCCTTCCCCAAGATATTGATGCACCACCTGTAGTAAGCAAGCTAGACGCCAATAGCGATTTTATTATTTTAGTAGGGGTACAAAGTAGTACCAAAGGATTATTAGAGCTGAGCGAGTTTGCTGAGAATGTATTGCAAGAAAGATTTCAAACCATACCCGAAGTAGGTGCGGTAAATATTTTGGGACAAAAGCGCCCTGCCATGCGCATCTGGATTGATCCAGACAAATTAAATTCCTATCGTGTTTCATTCGGTGATATTAGGGTAGCCCTGAATACAGAGAATGTTGAAATTCCCTCGGGTAAAATTTATGGAGATAATACAGAGCTTACCATTCGTGCGTTGGGAAGATTGGTAACTGAGAAAGATTTTCGCGATTTAATTATTCGCCAAGACCCTACTGGTATTGTGCGTTTATCGGATGTGGCCAAAGTTGAAATTGGGCCAGAGAATGATGAGTTTAGTTGGCGATTGAATGGCGTAAATGCAGTTGGTATTGCCATTACTCCGCAGCCAGGTGCCAACTATATTAAAATAGCAGATGAGTTTTATAAGCGACTAGCAGAAATTCAACAATCAGAAAAGGGAGATTTTATAATTACCCCGCTGATAGATCAAACCAAAAATGTAAGGGCATCTATTAAAGAAGTGGAAGAGACTTTACTAATTTCATTTGCGTTGGTTGTACTGGTAATTTTCTTCTTTTTTAGAAACTGGCTGATTGCCATTCGCCCACTTATAGATATTCCTATTTCGCTGATTGCCACTTTTTTCATCATGTACTTATGCGGCTTTTCTATAAATGTATTAACCTTATTGGGAATTGTATTGGCAACGGGGTTGGTAGTAGATGATGGAATAGTTGTAACGGAAAATATTTTTAGAAAACTAGAGAGTGGATTGCCCATTAGAAGAGCGGCATTAGAAGGAAGTAAAGAAATTTTCTTTGCGGTTATTTCCACTTCCATTACACTTGCTGTGGTATTTCTACCAGTAATTTTTCTGGAAGGATTTGTAGGCAGTTTATTTAGAGAATTTGGTATTGTAGTAGCTGCTGCTGTATTGGTATCTGCTTTTGTATCATTAACCATTACTCCGGTATTGAATGTGTACTTGAATAAAAAAGATGCTGGTCACGGTAAATTTTATGAAATGACTGAACCATTTTTTAGTGGAATGGAATTGGGGTATAAAAATATGCTCGCAAAGTTTTTAAAAATCAGGTGGATGGCATGGGTAATTGTTGCTGCTTGTGTGGGCATTATTTACTTTATTGGTTCAGGGTTACAGTCGGAGTTGGCTCCTATGGAAGATCGCAGCAGCATTCGTTTTCAGATGACGGGCCCTGAAGGTGCCAGTTATGGTTATATGGTAGAGACCAGCGATAAATTATTGAGTTATTTAACCGATTCCATACCCGAGAAAGCATTTGTATTTGTTGCTGTTCCTGGGTTTTCTGGCAATGGCGGTGTTAATTCGGGTACTGCAAGGATAAAATTGGTAGAGCCAGATCAAAGAGACCGCAGCCAGTCAGCTATTGTTCAAGACATGACTAAAAAAATGAATCGGTTTAACAATGCCCGTATTTTTCCGGTAGAAGAGCAGACCATTTCGGTAGGGTTGGGATCGAGGGGCGCATTACCCGTTCAATATATTTTGCAGAACCTTGATTTTGAAAAAATAAAAAATATCATTCCCAAATTTTTAGAAGAAGCCAGAAAAAATAAAACTTTTCAGAATGTAGATGTGAACCTGAAATTTACCAAGCCTGAATTACAGATGACCATAGATCGGATAAAGGCAAAAGACCTTGGATTGTCAATTACAGATGTAGCAGATGTAGTTTCTAGTGCATTTAGTGGAAGGCGGTTGGCTTATTTTATTATGAATGGAAAGCAATACCAAGTTATTTCTCAGGTAGAATACAAGGATCGCCAGCAGCCGGGTGATATTGAAAAATTGTACGTAAGAAACAATCGGGGTGAAGCTATTCCCCTTAAATCGGTTGTAAAGCTTGAAGAAAGTTCCAGCTCACCCACCCTATTTCATTTTAACCGATTTAAGGCAGCCACTATTTCTGCGTCTTTGGCAGAGGGAATGACTATTGGAGATGGTGTAAAAGCCATGAGAGCCATTGGTGATAAGCTGTTGGATGAGAGTTTTCAAACTGCTTTAAACGGTCCCTCACGAGATTTTGAAGAAAGTGCTTCTAATACCAGTTTTGCATTTGGCTTTGCACTTATATTAATTTATTTGGTGTTAGCAGCACAATTTGAAAGTTTTAAAGATCCATTTACGATTATGCTAACCGTGCCACTTGCGTTGGCGGGTGCTTTATTAAGTTTGTGGATATTTAATCAAACCCTAAATATTTTTTCGCAGATAGGTATGATTATGTTGGTAGGATTGGTAACAAAAAACGGTATTTTAATTGTGGAGTTTGCCAATCAAAAACGGGCATTTGGGTTGCCAAAGCGTGAAGCCGTTCTAGAAGCATCTGCACAAAGGTTACGCCCAATTTTAATGACCAGTCTCGCAACTGCATTGGGTGCATTACCCATTGCATTGAGCTTGGGCGCGGCTGCTACCAGCAGAATGCCATTGGGAATTGTTATAGTAGGCGGAATTATGTTTTCATTATTGCTCACTCTTTTTGTAATACCTGCTGTATATACTTTTATCTCAGGAAAAAAAGCAATAAAGCAAACCGTTATAACCGAGTAACTAAAATAAAAAATATGCAAGATATTGCCGATATACGTCGCGATTATAAGTTAAAATCATTAGAAGAAACTGCAATGGCAGAAAATCCATTTGATCAATTTACCATTTGGTGGGAAGAAGCCATTGGTTCAAATATTGATGAAGTGAATGCAATGACTTTGGCTACGGTTAATAGCGAAGGAAAGCCATCAGCTAGAACTGTTTTACTAAAAGGGTACACAGGGGAGGGGTTCATTTTTTTTACCAATTATAATAGTGCAAAAGGGCAGGATATATTGGTAAACCCAAATGTGGCTTTGTTGTTTTTTTGGAAAGAATTAGAGCGACAAATAAGAATTGAGGGGATGGTAGAAAAAATTTCACCAGCGGAGAGTGATGCTTATTTTAATTCAAGACCCGTTGGGAGTCGCCTAGGTGCTTGGGCATCACCGCAAAGTGAAATAATACCCAGCAGGCAATTTTTAGAAGACAGTTTTGAACAAATTACAGCGCAGTATCCTGATGCTGCAAAACTAGAGCGGCCATTAAATTGGGGTGGATATATAGTGAAGCCCAGTCGTTTAGAATTTTGGCAGGGAAGGAGCAGCCGTTTGCACGATAGAATTGTATATACGCAACATAAATCATCGGGTTGGAAAAGGGATCGATTAGCGCCCTAGTAATCAAGGTAATTTACAGGCAAAAATCTGCTGAGAGTTCATCAAAAACCAAGAGGAGAATATGTTGTAATTTCTCAAATAAGGATGAAATTTTATCTATATGCTCGTTGGTTTTTGCATAGAATTCCATACTTTCAATAGGCTCATAAGCGGCTTTAATACCGAGACTATAAATAGAGGATTTCATGCGGTGTGAATACTGATAAATTTCATTTAGGTTGAGCTCAATAACCGCTTTTTGTAGTGCTACTAAATCTAAGCGAGTATTTTTTATAAAAAGATCTGCTATTTCGGCAATAAATCCTTCGTCAACAATATCCATACTTTCCAAAGCCGTTAAATCATAGCTCTTGGCGGAAAATGATTTATTGGGTTCTTTTTTAGGATGAATAATCGGCAGTGGTTTGTGGAGGTTGAGTAGTTTTTGAATGCAATCAAAAAGCTTTTGTTCGGTGAAGGGTTTGGTAATATAGTCGTTAAATCCTGCTTCAGCAAAGCGGTCGGTCTCGTTTTTAAAAGCATTAGCGGTTAAGGCAACAATGGGAATGGCGGCTTTTCCAGTGTTGGTTAGTTTGCGAATCATTTGGGTAGCTTCATACCCATCCATTTCGGGCATATGAATGTCCATTAAAATAAGATCAAAATCTTGAAGTTTCAACTGATCAACGGCTTCTAGTCCATTCGGAACAATCACCACTTCATGACCCCATTCTTCTAGGGTTTGTTTCACAATAATTTGGTTGATTACCACGTCTTCGGCAACTAATATTTTCTTCTGTTCGGTTTGGCGAATAGGTTCGTTTTCGCAGTTAGTATTTTCAAGTAAGGAAGCATTTCCTTTTTCATAGGCAAGGGTGACTATAAAAGTAGTGCCCCCTCCAGGAATGCTTTCAACATGAATAGTGCCTCCTTGCATTTCAATTAAATTCTTAGAGATAGAGAGACCTAGGCCAGTGCCTCCAAATTTGCGACTGGTATCGGAGGATGCCTGCACAAATTCTTGAAAAATTAAGGGCAACTGATCGTTGGTGATACCAATACCAGAATCTATTACTTTGAATTGAAAAACAGGCTTAAGATCGTTTTCAGTTATTTGTTCAGCACTAATAATGATGCTCCCTTTTTCGGTGAATTTAATTGCATTACTAATTAAATTATTCAGCACTTGACCTAATCTAAAAGGATCTCCAATAATAATGGTATTGGGTTTAAGTTGATTGTTAAAACGAATTCTTAGCCCCTTCTCTTCAATTTTAAAAATAAAAGTTTTTAGGGTGCTATTAATTTTTTCTTCCAGATCAAATGCAATATGTTCTAATTCAATTTTACCAGATTCTATTTTGGTAAAGTCGAGTACATCATTAACAATATGAAGGAGATTATTGGCTGATTCTAAAATAAGCTTGGTATACTCTGTTTGTTTAGGGTTGAGTTTGGTTTTGTATAAGAGGCCGCCAATACCTAGAATTCCATTCATAGGAGTTCTTATTTCATGGCTAATATTGGCCATAAAGATCTCTTTTACTTTACTTGCTTTTTCGGTTAATTCTTTGGCATGAATCAATTCTTGTTCAGCTTGTACTCTTTTGGTAATATCTTGTGAAAAGCCAATGATATAAGGGGTTAGTCCAGGCTCTTCTACTTTATAATTTTGGTAGAGAAGATACAGTTTTTCATTGTTTTTATTTATAACAATAAAAACACCTTCGGCCCTGCCTTCATTTATAACTGCTGACAAATAAGTACTGTTGAATCGTTCTTGGTTTTCTTCAGGAACAAAAGCAGCAATATTTTTTCCAATCAATTCGTGTTTTGAAAAGCCGAGTGCATCACAAATAGCAGGATTAACCGTCATTATAATACCAGTAATATCATGGGTACAAATAAGCGCTTGGCTATAATTAAAAATGTCTCGATATCTTTTTTCATTAATCTGTAATTGTTCTTCAATTTCTTTGCGAGTTTACCTTTTTTATACAGTTCATCGTTTTTAATAAGCATCCATTTATCGTTTGGATGAATAGAAAGCCACCAACTTTCTGCTATGGATTTATTGGGCAAGCGATATTCTAGAAATTCAGATTTTTCGTGCGAAAACTCAGTAATATCTTTTGTGAAATCGTGGGTCCAAACATTGTCACCAATTTTTTCAAGTGCAAAACGCAGTCGATTATTGTATTCATTTATTTTGAGGGAATTTGCCAATTCAGCTTTTGCTTTATTGATTTCAATTTCTTTCTTTTCTAATACTAAAAGCAAATCAATTAAAGGGTTTTGAATAGCAAAATCATGAACCGATAGGTTTCTATCTTCAATTTCCTTTAAAGAAGTGAAAGAGGGTGAGCCCATAAAAATAATTTCATGGTTGTTTTCGGTAAAAATGAGTTGGCCTCTTAATTGAATGGATGGATCTGTTTTTGTATCAATCACCACTAATTCATTTAGGTGTTGCTTCATCAATTCATAGGAATCTATTGCTGTGGTTGTTTCAACAAACGAAAAATAGTTAAAAAAAGCAGCTTCATTTTTTAAGCCAATCATTTTTTGAATGGTTTTGCCATAACCACAGATATTACCCCATTCATTAATGCGAATATGAAAGGGAAATAATTGGTTGAATTGCTGATGGTTAAAGCTGATATTCATAGTAACCCTTATTTGGTTTTTTTGATAGGGAAATAGGGTTTAAGCGCATGATTGGGTATTGAACAAGCTGATACAATATATTAGTAAATTACAAGATACGAAATTTATAATTTAGGTAAAAATAAAGTTAAGGAGTAGGTAGTTATATTCAGGGTAGAGCCTATGGATATAACAAATTAAAAATTCGGATTAAGCATATTTAAAATAAGCGTTAAAATGGTTTACCCTACGCCAATAATTTTAGCAGTGCCGCAGTATTGCGTATGCCTAATTTCAGTTAAGCTAATGGGAGTGCCCATTTCAATGCCAGCGGTAATAATTAGGCTTTCTTGAATATTGAGGGCAGTGAATGCTTTAAGTTGAAGGTTTATTTCTTGAGCGTTTTGAGCTTGCGAAACAAGATGCCAAGGCGTATACGTATAATTAGTATGCATACTTAGGTTTAAATTGTTTGCAAAGCCCATTGTTCCAAATTCAAGGTCGCCCGCTAAGCCAATAGAAAACACCAATCTATACATAGGTTGGGGCCAGAAAAAGCAGAGGTTAAAATGGGGAATAAGGGCTGGCATTAGCAAGGTAAAGCTGCCGTTGTTACGGTTCAACTGGGGATGAAGTGTATGCCGAATAACCGTATTAAAGCTGTTTTGTTTATTAAGTGAGAAACCATCAAGTAAGTATTTAAACTGTGATAGATAAATGGCTCTCTCGCCACGTGGATGATCTTTAGAAGGGTCTTGTAATTGAATTTTTTTACACAATGCAATCAGAGATGGAGTAAAATTAAAATCGGCCAAGTGGCCAATAGGTTGAATGGCAGAGCGGATGGATTTGACCATTTTAGCACATCCAGAGAATTCACTATTATTTTCGCGGGTGCGGGCGAAGACAGGAGATTTCTTAATCTTTTTTTTGGAAGCACCGCCTTTGGTGCGAACAATAATTTTATCGGATCCTTTCATGCGATAAGCAGAGAGGTTGCCAAAGCTTCCGATGATGCCCATAGTATTGTTTAAAAAAGCCATAGTAAGCTGATTTAGGGTGATACACAATATTGTATGGGACTACAAACGAAATTGAAGATAATCATAAAACTATAAAAAACCATAAATAATTCATATTTAATAAATAAGGTTTATATACAGCTTATCATTGAATTATATATGGCTTATCTATGGGTTAAGGCTATTACAAAATTTAACCATCAATGGCATATCCCAACAACTCGCATAGGTGTTTAGGGCCAATAAATTAAGAAATGAATTAAGTAGTGCAAGTAGGTAATTACCGCCAACAAACTATGAGTAATAACCTCATGGAAATATGCTTACTCTTTCAGTATTACCACCATAGTTCACACTACAGTTTATTATCTACATAAGTTATTAATACTATGTTATGGGAGTGCATTTTGTTGATTTGTTAAAAAACCAATTTA
Source organism: Chitinophagales bacterium (assembly GCA_013297995.1). Lineage (GTDB taxonomy): Bacteria > Bacteroidota > Bacteroidia > Chitinophagales > Chitinophagaceae > Sediminibacterium. The sequence goes on from JAAFJB010000005.1 coordinate 64,630, forward strand.
CTGTTGGGTTCATCTTTTTCAACGTGATTTAATTTTTAGCCATTTTTTATTTTTATAAATTTACAAAGAATTATTACGGTACATGAAACTGAAAATATTGTACTTAATTAAGTCTGTGTTAAATTCGTAGGAATGTAATCCCCCCACGGATAGCATATTGTAAAGTTGGATAGAAGGGTTGATTTTTGCAAAAAGAAATAAGATGCAAAACAAAGAAGAGTAATGCGAACAAATGATGTTAATGATAGCGGACTGGCAGGGCAGTGGATTAAATCAAAGAGAATATTGTATTGCCAATAAAGTTCGTTACCATGTATTTCATTATTGGTATCGGGTGCACCGATCCAAACAAACAACAGATACTAGATCATTTTTACCAGTGAAGGATGTATCTCCGCTACGCAAAGAACAAATAACCATTATTGGGGCTAGTGGCATAAAGGTTCAGATACTACTAACAGCAATCCAAACGAGCCAGTATAATATCACCACTCGAAGATGCCAGTTGTGTGTAAGGATAATGCCGCTGATCTATCGGTGGTGCGGTCACAGTTACAGCGGGTAGTATTTAAGCAAGCGGTTGTACAGGTGCAAAATCCGTACAGTAAAAAAGTATTTGAGCAGTTAACCCACTGCTATACTGCACAGTGTGGGATGCATACACAGCGGTGTAGTAATAGTAACTGTATGGAACAGCAATACCAATACTACAACTGTGGTAATCGGCATTGCCCTAACTGTGGTGGTATGAAAAGAGAAAAGGCAATACTTATTTATTCCCCCAAAAAGCGATGCAAAAAATATACAAAGCTTATTTTTTACAACAGTTGCGATTACTCATAGCCAATGGAAGTTTACAGATAGCAGATGCCGCAGTAGTAGAACAATGCATACAACAAGCAGGTTATAATCCTTGGAATGTATATGCCAAGAAACCCTTTGGTGGATCATTACAGGTGCTGAACTATTTAGGAAGGTACACGCACAAAGTAGCTATTACAGCCCACCGCATAGAAGCCATTGATGAAACCAATCAAACCATTCGATTTAAGTACAAAGACTATCATGCTAGGGGAACAAAAAAGAAGAGCAGGTGATGGTATTAAAAATACCGGAGTTTATCCGCCGCTATGAGCAGCATATACTATCCAAGGGTTACCACCGCCACCACCTAAAGTACAGGTACCAGTAAAACTGCGTATGCTTGAAAAGCATGGAGTAGATATGGGTGTATGCCCTGTTTGTAAAGCAGGAACCTTGGAAACAGTAGCCACTTATTACAAGGGAGTATTGTGTAAACCAACAAGAACCAAACCAATGAAGCCCATTATATACAATCCCGATAGAGGATCACCATCAATAAATGAATAGCTTATGATTAAAATAAAATTATTGGGTAATAAAAAGCAACCGCATCGCCATAATACACCTAGTACAATCTGAACTACATCCCAGTGTGAGCTTAACATGGAGTAGCAAAAATGCCCCACCATCTTCCTTGATAATGGGGCATTTTTAGCGGGCATTTATTCTACTCCGTTTAATGTTAGCGGTTCGTTGTTTTCCTGTCCAGCGTTTTTTGTTATTCATTTTCGTCCAATTGATTAAATAGTTTTTTTGTCAAATTGAGGTCAGTTGAGTTGTCATTTTTTATAGTAATAAAATATTTTGTCTGCCAATTTTGAGTTTTCACTGCTTGTTTGTTTGTTACAATGTCCCAAGGTGGATAAACTCTAATTCCACGTTTCCCTTTTTTTTTGTTCCATGTTATTATTCCGTTGTCCGCCAAAACAGAGTTTGGGAAAATAAACTGCCCAAAATTGTCGCCACTTTTTGAGGTAATAATTATAAAATCGAAGTCATCTGACATGTCAAACGGTTCAGTTATACCTTCTTTGTTTCTTTTCCAAATTGTCACAAATTGTCCTGTTTTTGTCGGTGTAATTTTAGAAACTCTTTGTTGAATTCTCTTTCCGTTAAGTTCAAAAGTACAAGCTCCGTATTCTTTGCTTTCTATGTTTTGCCTCAAGTTTGTCAAGTCAAAACCACATTTGTCATAAACCAATTCTTTCACAGCTTTCAGGTTGCTATGAATTGAGTTTAAAAGTGTCAAAGTGTTTTCGGTTGTCATTTTACTTTCAATGTTTTATTCGGTTTTTCTTGTTAAAGGTTCGTTGTTTAAATGTAAAACAGTTAATAATGCATTATTATTTTCCTGCTCCCAAGCTTAATAAAACATGATATATTTGAACACCAGCAAGATTAAATAAAAGATGGAATATTATCATTGTATAGAGGTTCTTTCTGAGTTGCATTGTGAGTCCGAAGAATAAAAATGGTACTAGCAGTGGCCACGTTTGTGGAATTTGCCATAGATGGTACAAACAGAAAAGGATTGAATTCACGACCCAATTGAATCGACCGAGAAAAGCTGTCTTTTTCATTAGATAGCCACGGAAATATATTTCCTCACCTACAAAGTTACCTATGAGCATAAGTACCATCAGAATCGTTGGTGCACCATAAAAGGCTTCATAACTTGCAAAAATGCTGTGAGAAGGTATTTGAAGCCCAGTAATAGAATTAAGCCAATTTTGAAAAGGTTCATAAAGTGTCATCATATATGGCAGTGAAAATAATACACTGATTGAAAAAGCAATGGCTGCAATAAATAGGGCTTCTTTGAATGAAAAACGGCTCAAACCGAGGAAATCTGCTACTTCGGGCCAACTGAGCTTATCATGTTTTCTCAGCATAAAAGCAGGTAATGCCATGTGCCAGCCGAGTGTAAAAATTACAAATAGATAGTATTGGTAGTTGTAGCCATCCAAACCAAAAACATCCGATAAAAAATCATGAACAGGTTTTATATTTACAAGCAGATAGGCAAAAATGCCTGGAAGCAAATAAGCAAATAGGTAGAATGCTTTACTTAATGATGTTTTTGCTTGGTATTTTTCTGCATATTTATCGTAGGTAGGATTTTCTACTGCTTTGAATATGTCTTTAATGTTCTGTAACATAAAAATGTATTTTACTTTGCTTATTATGTTTTATAAAGGATTTTGTTTTTCCGCTGTTTTGCTACTGTTTTGCACTGCAATGACCGCTATCAGTGGATGGCGTTTCTTCGGTACGATTTGCTACTTTTTATTCATTTCATTTACTAGTGTTTCCATTAATAGTTTGGCGTCTCGATGTTTTAATATTGATGCAGATTGTCCTGCCCAGTAGGATTTAAAGTCAGGGTTTGAATTTTCGGATGCTGGGTATGCTTTTAGTAAACCCATAAATTTACTTTGTAATGGATATGGTGCAAATAAATTTTCGTGAGTTTTCAAATCTTCTATAAGTCTGTTTCGAATGCCCCTTGATAGTCTGCCTGTAAATACTTTTGTAAGCGTTGTGTATTTCGCATCTGATGTAAAAAGTTTGTCTTTATGGTCTTGTGAAGCGTTGGATTGTGCCGTTGCTAAAAATGCTGTTCCCATTTGTACAGCGTCTGCACCCAAAGCGAATGCAGCTTTTATTCCCCTTGAATCTGCAATGCCACCAGCCGCAATTATAGGAATTTTAACGCTGTCTGCCACTTGTGGAATTAATGAAAATGTTCCTGTCAAAGAATCTTCTGCCGACTTTAGAAATGAAACTCGATGACCACCTGCTTCAAATCCTGTTGCAACTATTGAATCAACTCCTGCGTTTTCCAATGCGATTGCTTCATCAACTGTTGTAGAAGCACCAACGGTTAAAATCCCTAACGATTTGCATTTTTCTAAAATATCAGAAGATGGAATACCATAAACAAAACTAAAAATTTTCGGTTTTGCTTCAAATATTGCTTCAATTTGGTCTTCAAACTTTGCACCAAGGTTAGTTGGTCTTTTAGGTATTACCAAACCTAATTCGTTGAAATATGGTTTGAAAAGTTCAACTAATTTCTCATATTCTTCATCGCCAAAAGTTGTCAAACGAGCATCTCTGTCGTTTACCCATAAATTGATGTTAAAAGGTTTATTCGTTTCTTTTCTGATGGCTTTACAAGTTTCAATTATTTCATTTGCTGAAAAAGGTTGTCCACCAAATGAACCTAATCCACCTGCATTTGAAACGGTACTTGTGAGATTTACAGATGATAAACCACCACCAAACGGACCTTGCACTATTGGATATTCATTACCTAATAATTTTGTAAATTTTGTTTTATTCCACATCTTCTTTTTATTTAATTCTGTTGATTGCTTTGCAAAAGATAAAAGCGAAGTGCTTGAAACACCAGCTAAAACAATTGCTTTTACTGCACTTCGCCTTTTCATTTGTTTTAAAATTATACTTGTCCAATGAGTTTAAACTGTAAAACAAATTCATCGTGAATAAGCTTGTCACCCAAGTTGTCAATAAATTTGCCTGAACCATAACGAATATTGTACATTGTTCTGTCGATTATAATTTCGCCAAGTGAGTGTAAGAAATCCGTAAATATTTCAACAGAAGCAATAAAACTAACAGGATGCGAAATGTCTTTTATTGTCAGTGTTCCATCTATTTTTAATTTGTTGTTCTCTGTTTTTTTTGAACCAGAAATAACAAGTTTTGCAATTTTGAATTTATCAACTGCAAAAAAATCATCATTTTTTAAGTGTCCTAAAAAATCATCGTGAGTTTTTTTGTCTTCAATATCTGTGATAACGATTGAAGTCATATCAATTTGGATTTCGCCACTTTTGATAAGGTTGTCTGTGGTTTCAATAAAGCCGTTTGCAATATTGATGCCTCCCGTATGTAAGCCTAATACTTTTTTGCCAGTCCAGTTTACTGTACTGCTTGCTGTTTGAATTTTAAAAATTGCCATTTTAATTTTGTTTAAATTATTAATGGCACAAAGGTCTGAGGAATGTAAAGAAATGTAAAGGACATACCACACAACTTTGATGTGAGGTATGTCACATTATTTTTTGGTAGAATTGAAACGGCTTAAAGTTTCTCTTGTTACTCCAAGATAAGAAGCGATTAATTGCTTTGGCACTTTTTGAAAAAGTTGGGGATATTGTTCTAAAAGTTTGTCGTAGCGTTCTTTTGCATTGCTACTCAATAATGATAGGATTCTGTTTTGCAAAGCTACGTTCCTTTTATTTGTTTTTTTGCGAAAGAAATGCTCAATTTTATGCATTTCGGCACAAAGTTTTTCTCTGTTTTGGAATGTGAGGCAAAGCAATTCGGTTTCTTCAATGCAGTCAATATTTACCGTTGCAATAGTTTGGCTGTAATAGGCTTGATAGTCTGTAATCCACCAGTCTTGCATTCCAAATTGTATAATATGGTCTTTGCCGTTAGCATCTGTACTATAAGATTTCAGGCAACCGCTTAAAATAAAAAAATCGTTTTCAACTAATTGTCCTTCTTGAATTACAAATTGATGTTTTTTGATTTTCTTGTTTGTAAAATGCGATAAAATATATTCAAATTCCGTATCTGTGATTTGAACTATTTTTTCTATTTGTTGTCGTAAAATTTGGCTCATTCTTTCAAGAAATTTGTCTGTCGTTTAATGTGCTGTGTCCGTTACAATGACCGCTAACGGTTTACGTATTGGCGATGGTGGGGCATTTGAAAAACGTCCGCCCAACATTTGTACAAATGCACAATAGAATTACAAATGTTGAGTTTACAACTGTCAGCCCCACTATTGCCAATACGATGTTGAACTAAACCTTCGGTAGCATTCGGTTAAGATAAGTAACTTTAAGCAAACAATTAAATATGACAACGAAAAAAAACTACCCGAGGAACTAAGGTACAATAAGTTTCTCCATCGAGCATGCCGAGAAGTAGCAGGTTTTGAGTTATTACTTCAACGCTTTGAGCGCAACGTGAGTATTCTTGGGCGCTGCCCACGAACCTTTGAAAACTACAGTAGGCATATAGCTGCCTTGGCACTGCATTTTGGATGTCTGCCCACAGAACTAGATGAAGATTAGATAAAAGATTATCTCTACGAGTTGCAGCAACGCAGTAAAACACTTTCACAAACCTATTTTAAGCATACGGTTTATGGGTTAAGATTTTTATTAAAAGGGGAGGGTCTTCCCTACGATCATTTGCATTTGCCCGCCATAAAAAAAGATACAAAGCTACCAACCGTTTTGAGTAAGCAGGAAGTATGGCAGATGCTGCATCATTGTAAATTATTGAAACACAAAATACTGGTTGGTTTGTTATACGGCTGCGGTTTACGCTGTATGGAAGTACGTAGTATTCGTTTGCAGGATATGGATTTTGATAGAAAAATATTGCATATCAAGCAAAGTGTATACACATGGGTATGATAGCGGTACTGCATACATGGGGACAAAACCTCATGCTACACCCACACTTGCATTGTATTGTACCGGGTGGAGGTGTGGATAATACTGGTAAGTGGCAAAAGCAATTACGCAGCAGTAAATATTTATTTGCGGTAAAAGCACTTAGTAAAGTATATAGGGCTAAGTATGTGGCTTTATTAAAAGCGAATGGTATAAACGA
>JAAFJB010000040.1 GCA_013297995.1 Chitinophagales bacterium
GAGAAAAGAAAATTGCGTTCATATTTCTATCCACTGCTACTTTAACATAGTTGGGATCTTCAATTAAGGCGGGGTTATTTAATACTTGCATAAGAGAAGCCACTTGCACTTGTTCATCATTAAAGCAAGCGAGTAATTTTTCCAGTGGATCTTTTTGTACAAAGGGTTCATCGCCTTGCACGTTTACAATAATGGCAGCGTTTAAATCGGCTGCTGCTTCGGCAATGCGGTCGCTCCCACTTTCATGGTTATTTTTGCTCATGATGGCATGGCCACCATTAGCGGTAATTTCATTGAAAATAAGGGTACTATCGGTAACCACAATTACTTCATCAAATAAGCCAGTAGCAAGGGTATTATCGTAGGTATGCCTAATTACGGTTTTATTACCAAGCAATTGCATCAGTTTGGCCGGAAAACGAGTAGCGGCATAGCGCGCAGGAATCATGGCGACAGTGTTCATAGAAACTATTTAGGCAAAGATGCATAGAAAAATTAATACAGGGTTATAAGTAGTAAAGCCAAAATATAAATTGAATATTAAATCAATCAAAATCAAAATAATTCATTTAAAAAAATAAGTAATAGCAGAACCCGAAAAGTCAGCACGAAAAAGAGTAGAACTGGTAAAATAAAATTTAGCACAATGTTTTGGTAACAGCGGCACCAAAATTTTGAATGCCCCTGTTGTGATAAATAGTGGGCAAGCTAATGGTAGGATAGGGTATTATATTTGCGAAAGTTTTTTGGGAGGGAAATTCTTCGTAAATTTATGAAGTTATATATAAGCTACGATAAAAATTCCCCTTCGGGGATTATTGAGGGGCTTCAGTATTTTGCCAACGTACCACAAACCGCTTATGACTATTACATTAGTGCTATTAGCCAGCCCAAAAGTGGCTCAAAGACCACAAAGAAAGAACACTTGAATTTGACAACATTTTACATTATAAAATTATCGTGGCTTTAGTTGAAACGGACTGGCTAATGGAGGAAATTGATAAAATCAACTCAATTTAGGCTGTAATTTGTCCTCATAAATTTCGTAAAAAATGGGTTGCTTTGCAAACTAAAATTTGTATTTTTGACGTAAATTTTGTATAAGCACACTTAATAATGACAGGACAAGAAGTAATAGAATTAATTGGCTTAAACAGAGCCAAATCCGTAAATCCTAAGGATAAAAAACTCTTGGAAAGCGAGTCTATTGTGTTTGACCAAGTGCATGAATTTGGAATTGATTCGATTTATTTCAATACAGATGAAAACGGGAATAGCTTTCCTGCCGTGTTTTTAAAAAGCGTAAAAACTTTTGATGTAAAAAACCTTAGAGACAATAGCCGATACCCACAAAAAGATTTGGAATTACAAAAAAGTATTGTTCTTATATGTTTATTCTAATACTGAAATTCGTATTTACAATTGTTCTGAAAAACCTCTCATTAAAACCCAAGAGAATTTTGATTATCAAAAAGAACTTCAAAGTGTTGAAATAGAAAAATATACTTTTTCAGACCAAAAACAACTTGAAGAACTCAACAAGTTGTTCTCAAGAATTGCAATTGATTCGGGAATTGTTTGGACGTTAGAAGAAGCACAATTTATCAGAGATAAAATAAACCTGCAACGAAGGGTTGATAAATATTTGGTAGAAAGTTTAGTAAACACTGCTGACCAACTAAAAGAACAAGGCCTCGAAATTAATTTTATTCATAAAATCATACTTCGTTCTTTGTTCTTATTGTATCTTGAAGACAGAGGAGCGACGGATGAAAAACTATACTCTCAAATAAAAAAAGGCGCAAAATCGTATTTTGACATTTTAAATGACCCAAAAGCTACTTACCAGTTGTATGAAAGATTGGAAGAATATTTTAATGGTAACGTCTTTACTTTAGAAAAAGGAGAAAAAGTATCTGCTGACCAACTTCAATTTATAAAAAAATGCTTCATAAGTGGTAATGACAGCAAGGCTCAATCAAAACTATTTGAAGATTGGAAGTTGTTTGATTTTAGTATCATACAAATTGAGTTATTGAGTGAAATTTATGAGAATTTTTTATTTAAAACCGACCCCGAGTTAAAGAAAAAAACAGGCACATATTACACCCCTCCTGCATTAGTGGAGTTTATTCTAAATGAGAAACTTCCAATCAACAAAACAGAAAAAAACTACAATGTAAAAGTTTTAGACCCAAGCTGCGGTTCAGGTATTTTTTTAGTAGAAAGTTTTAAGCGATTGGTTAAACGCTACGAGAACCAACACAAAGAAAAACTTACGGATTTTGATAAACTAAAAAAACTATTGACCGATAATATTTTTGGTATTGAACTTCATCCCCAAGCCATAAAAGTAGCGGCATTTAGTTTGTATTTGGCCTTGGTTGATAAATTAGACCCAAAAAATTTATGGCAAAAGAAAAAACATCGTTTGCCTAATCTCATCAATAATCCTAATGATAAGACATTAAACCTACAAGGCAAAAATCTGTTTTGTAGAGATACAATTGCAGATTTATCAGAAGAGAACGAATTATGCAATTTTAAATTAATTGTTGGAAACCCTCCATTTGGCAAAATCCTTACCGAAGAGAACGATAAAAATGGTGAACATAGAAACTTAAGAGAATATTGTGATAATGAAAAACTTGCAAAAGAAATGGTTTTGCCATTTCTGCACAAAGCAACAAAGTTTGCTCCAAATGGCGAAATAGCTTTAATATTCACTACCAAAGTTTTAACCAACACAAGCGGAACTTATCAGAGTTTCAGAAAATGGTTATTTAATGACTGCTATGTAGAAAAGGTTTTTAATTTTTCAATTCTTCGCAATGCAAATGAAAATTTTGGAGGGCAATTGTTTGGCGATGCAACAGGACCAATAAGTATTGTATTCTATCAAAAAGAGCAACCCACAAAGCCCTCCGATATAATTGCATATTATGCTCCAAAAACATTTATCAAAACCAATGTGATTGATGGCTTTTGTATTGATTTTACTGACTTGAAATTTTTACCAAGAAAAGAATGTCAAAAGCCTGACACTAAAATTTGGAAAGTTGCAATGTGGGGCGGAATAAATGATTGGGAGTTATTAAATAGAGTTTCTAAAAAATTTAACACATCAATAGGCGAGTTCTTAGAAAGCAATAAGGATAAATTTTATTTTGGTTCAGGTTTACATTCTCCATCAGAAGAACAGCTAAAAGAAAATAAAACTTTTACTCCTATCAAAGTTATTAATCTTAGGAAAGTTCAAAGATTTTATACACTAAAATCAGCGGAAGAGCCATCTCAAAAAGAATATAGAAATATAAACCAAAATATATTTAACCCGCCATATTTACTAGTAAAAGAAGGTCAGAAGAATAAAGAATTTTGTGCAAGTTGGATAGATTATAAATCTTATCATACTGGTGCATTTAGTATCTCATCAATTGGTCAGCAAAATAATTTCATTATAAAATTATGGTGTAGCTTAATTAATTCATCTTTTGCTAAATATTACTTATCGCTAACATCTGCATCGTGGGGCATTGAGAGAGAAAGAGTTCAAGCTAATGAAACTTTGACTCTACCAATGCCATTAAATATTAGTAATAAAGTCATTTTAAAATTAGAGCAAAAATTTGATGAGTTGATAAAATTAATTCAGGATGATTTTGATTTTGTAAAAACAACACCAATTCTATCTATAATAAATAGAATTATTCTCGATGACTTGTTTTTATTTTCAGATTCAGATAAATGGGCTATTGATGATTTAATTAACTATTCAATCGACCTATTCGAAAATAAAGGAAAATCAATTGCACTTTATTCTGTTCTACAAGAACAAACGATAGAATACGGAAATATAATTAGTAAAGAACTTAACGATTTTCTTGAAGGGCGGGATTTCTTTGCGAATGTTACGGTTTATGAAAGCATCAATAGGTTTTCACCATTGATGATGATTAAAATTTCTCACAATGAAAAGAAGGAAGAAACCATATTTTCTAATCAGTTTGTAGATGATGAACTAAAAAAGATTGATAAAAAATTATGGGATAAAAAAGCACCCAATATTTATTTTCGTAAGAAGTTGAATTACAAAATAGGAGACAACATTTATATTATCCGTCCGAACCAACGCAGATTTTGGTCACAGTCGATGGCATTGGAAGATGCTTCAGAGTTAATTCTTGAAATGCTTAATGGATTACACGATGAAGCTTAGTATTATTTATAAAAATGCGTATGAAGATGATTGTATTGAATTAATTGTAAATGCACATAATATTGCCATTTCCGAAAAGAAATTTCAGATTAATTGGCTTGAAAATGATTTTTCAGAATTATTAAGACATTATATAAATGAAAGTGAACTCTCATTGGAAAAAGGAATCACTTGTAAAACAGAAGAAAAACTTTTGATTGAAACTGAAAATCAAATTAAAAAGTTTGCAGACAAGCTTCCAAGAATTGATTTCGTTTATTTTAAAGTTTGGAGTAAAAAAAGATTCGAATATTTTATGGAAGCTAAAAGACTTAAAGAAAAAGATTCAAAGCTAAAAAAAGCATATATAGATGGGGGAATGGACAGGTTTATTTCTGAAAAATATCCAATGGGTTGTATGATAGGTTATTTACTTGAAGGCAAAACAAATCAAACAATAATAGGTATTAATTCCCTACTGGAAAAAGACAAAAGAAATGCTGAAACTTTAATTTTCAAACAAAACAAGCTAATAAAAACCTATTACGAATCTAACCATTCAGACATTGGAACATTAAAGCATTTAATATTTGAATTTACGAATACCTCTAATTGACAATGCCAATCTGAAGCACCTACAATACAGTCTTATGTTGAAAGAAACTGGTAATTTATTGGGGTAACTGCTTATTATGGGGTTGTAGTTTTGCAACTTGTTACTTGCCAACGAAAGATCAGGATAGGATTTTTTTAATCATTTTTTCAGCAGTAGGTAAGCTGTTTATCCACTTTTTTTGTTAAGCATACAGGTTCCCCTACCCACTATTTTACAGAAGCAGTAAGTTGCTATTTCAGTAAATTTTTTTTTGTGATCCTCATATGCAGAACGATTCAATGAGGATGAGCGTACCCGTTTTACAACAAGGGCATTTATGAAGCATTGTTTTTTATTAACCCCCCTAATTTTGGGGTAACAAGTCTATTTATTTCTGACTTCCGCACCCAAGCCCCACCCAACCCAACCAGTAGATGGCTGACTCTTTAACAGCAACTTTTAATGATAACAGCTTTTAAAAACTTAACTTTATGCACTGTAATACGAATTGCATTTCAAAAATAATATCATGGCTAAAACAGCAAAGACTGAACAAGAAGAACCACTAGAGAAAAAACTCTGGAAAACAGCCGACAAGCTCCGTAAAAATATGGATGCTGCCGAATACAAACACGTTGCTTTAGGTTTGATATTCCTGAAATATATATCAGACGCATTTGAAGAACAATATCAAAAATTGCTTGCTCAAAAAAGTGAAGGCGCAGACCCCGAAGACAAAAACGAATACTTGGCTGACAAAATATTTTTTGTTCCTATCATGGCTAGGTGGACTTTCATAAAAGGCAGAGCTACTCAGCCATCCATTGGCAAAGATATTGACGATGCAATGGACGCCATTGAAAAAGACAATCCTTCTTTGCGTGGCGTTTTACCAAAAGTTTTTGCACAAGAAAAACTAGACAAAGCCAGTTTGGGCGGACTCGTTAACCTTGTTGGATCAGCAACTTTGGGAACAAAAGAAGCACAAAGCAAAGATTTATTAGGTCAGGTATTTGAATTTTTCTTGGGCGAATTTGCTTTGGCAGAAGGGAAAAAAGGCGGACAGTTTTACACACCACAAAGCGTTGTGAAATTATTGGTTGAAATGCTTGAACCTTATGAAGGACGAGTATTTGACCCTTGTTGTGGTAGCGGTGGTATGTTTGTGCAAAGCGAAAAATTCATCAAATCACATCAAGATAACTATCCCAAAAAAGGCAATATTGGTTTGTCACTAAACCCTGCCGACCGAATTTCTATTTACGGACAAGAGAGTAACCAAACCACTTGGCGTTTGGCAAAAATGAATTTATCTATTCGGGGTATTGATAGCAGTAATGTAAAATGGAACAACGAAGGTTCTTTTTTAAATGATGCTCACAAAGATTTGAAAGCCGATTTTATTATTGCCAACCCACCGTTTAACGACAGCGATTGGAGTGGCGAACTCTTGCGTGATGATGCAAGATGGAAAGTATTAGGTGAGAAGCTAACACCACCAACAGGAAATGCCAACTATGCTTGGATACAACATTTCTTATATCACTTAGCACCCACAGGTCAGGCCGGTTTTGTTTTGAGTAAAGGTGCTTTAACAACCAATACCACTGGCGAAGGAGATATTAGAAAAGCATTGGTTGAAAAAGGTTTGGTGGATTGCATCGTAAACCTACCCACCAAACTTTTTTTAAATACGCAAATACCCGCTTGTTTATGGTTTTTGGGTCGCAATAGAAAGGGCAGAGACAATGAAATTCTTTTTATAGATGCCAGAAATATGGGCTATCTCATAAATAGAAAAAATCGTGATCTTACAGATGATGATATATTTTTAATTACAAATACCTACCATAAATGGAAATCAAGTAAATCATTAAATCCTATAAACCACGGTTCAGACAATTATGAAGATGTGGCGGGCTTTTGTAAAGTAGCCACCATTGAAGAAGTTGCAAAACTCAATTATGTATTAACCCCAGGCAGATACGTTGGTTTGGCTGATGAAGATGATGATTTTGATTTTGTAGAACGCTTTACTTCTCTGAAAACAGAATTGGAAAAACAAATTGCTGAAGAAGCAGATTTGAATAAAAAGATTGTTGAGAATTTGGCTAAAATTGTTTTAACTCCTAAAAACTAAATGGTGATGGAATTAGAAACAAACTATACCGAAATACTGCGACAAGCTGTTGCAGAAATTAATGCTGCTAAAGTTCAAGTTGCAAAGCAAATTAATACAACGGCTATTGCTGTGTATTGGAATTTGGGCAAATTGCTTTCCGAGCAAAAAATTGAAAAAGGATATGGAGCTGGTGTAGTAAATAGGCTTTCGGTGGATTTGAAAAGCGAATTTCCTGATATGGGACTTTCTCCTCGTAATCTTTGGAACATGAAGCGTTTTTTTGAACGCTACAATACAGCTGATGCAAAACTGCAACGCTGCGTTGCAGTTTTGCCATGGCGACACAATATGTTGCTGTTAGAAAAATTAACAGATGATGAACAAGCCATGTATTATGCCCAAAAATCAATAGAATATGGGTGGACAAAAGATATTTTACTCAACTACATCAAAGCCGATAGCTACCATAACGAAAAGCACCTACCAAAATCGCACAACTTTGGCGTAACACTGCCCGAAGACTTAGCAGAACAGGCAAACGAAATACTTAAAAGTAGTTATAACCTTGGTTTTTTAGGCGTAACCAAACCCATTAAAGAACGTGAATTAGAAAAGCGTTTAGTTGAAAAAGTAAAACAATTTGTTTTAGAACTGGGCCGAGGCTTTAGCTTTATTGGCAACCAATACCGGCTTGAATTTAACCAAAAAGAATATTTTGTAGATATGCTTTTCTTTCATAGAGATTTAAAAGCATTAGTAGCTATAGAATTAAAAGTAGGCGAATTTAAACCAGAGTATGTAGGCAAAATGAATTTCTACCTAACGCTATTAGATAAGTTGGAGAAAAAACAAGGCGAAAACCCATCTATTGGTATTATACTATGTGCCGATAAAAACCACCTAGAAGTAGAAATTGCATTACAAGATATGCATAAACCCATTGGAGTAGCAGAATACAAATTACTGCTACCAACCGAGGCATTAGAAACCATGTTGCTTAACGAACTAAACAAAGAAAACGAATGACCGCCCAACAACTCATACAACACCTACAAACCCTGCCACCAACTACCAAAATAGTAGTACGTGGCTACGAAAATGGCTACAACAATATTTTGCAATTGAAAGAAGTGAAAATAAAACCCAAAGCCAATGCTCATTGGTATGATGGAGAATTTGAAAATAGTAATGATGAAGACGCCATTACTGCTATTGATTTATATGGCGAAAACCAACACCCTACAAACGATTTGAAATGATAGCAAAAAATATTGACCAAGTGGGTATTGAATTGTATAGTGGATGGAAGGCATGTAAGTTGAGAGAATTAACAAAACTTATTACAAAAGGGACAACTCCATCATCATTAGGAGGAAAATTTATTGATAAAGGAATTAATTACATTAAATCCGAAGCAGTAAGTTATGACGGCAAAATTGATACTTCAACTTTTGTTTTTATTGATGAAGAAATGCACAATAAACTAAAGCGTTCTCAACTTGCAAAGAATGATATTTTGTATTCTATGGCAGGGATTTTTCTTGGTAAGAATGGGTTGGTTACGGAAGATATGCTGCCTGCAAATACAAATCAAGCATTAGCCATAATTAGATTGAAACAAGAAATTGCCAATCCTAAATTTATACATTATTATTTGAGGCAAAAAAGTGTGATTGATTTTGTAAATAATATGTCAGGGCAATCAGCACAACCAAATATTAATTTTGAAGAAATAAAAGCAATTGATATTTTCTTACCACCAATGGAGGAACAAATCTCCATTGCCGCCATCCTCACTAGTTTAGATGATAAAATAGACCTGCTACACCGCCAAAACAAAACCTTAGAGCAATTGGCTGAAACGCTTTTTAGGCAATGGTTTGTGGAGGAAGCGGAAATTGAATTCCATTCTATAAAAAATTTTGTTGATGTAATTGATAATAGAGGAAAAACGCCACCATTCTCTGACATTAAAACAGATTTTCCAATTGTTGAAGTAAAGTCTTTATCTAACAATCATAGGTTTGTTAATTATGAAGCTTGCGAAAAATATGTCAATGAAGAAACGTATAAAAATTGGTTCAGAAAAGGACATCCTATAAAAAACGATATTTTAATATCTACTGTAGGAAGTATAGGAGAAATGGCATTTGTAATTGAAAACAAAGGTGGAATTGCTCAAAATGTTATAGGACTTAGAGCAAAGAATATTTCCCCTTTTTATTTATATCAATTTCTCTCCCTCCCTAAAACAAGAAGAGAAATTAAAGATTTGGATATTGGAGCAGTTCAGCCGAGTATAAAGGTCCCTCATTTATTAGATATAGATGTTCCTATTCCAAAACGAAAAAATGTAACAGTGGAATTCGAAAAGCAATTAATTCCAATGTTTGAAAAAATGAAGGTCAATCATTTTCAAATTAAAACCTTAACCCAAACCCGAGATACCTTGTTACCAAAGTTGATGAGTGGGGAAATAAGAGTAACTTTATAAAGAATACACAAGAAATGAAAATATCAAACGAACAGGCTGAATATTTGCTCAAACTTCCCAAGAAAATTGTAGAGAAGGATGTATTACTTGATAATTTGACTATCAATCAAGTTTTCCCATTCAATCTCCGTTATGAACTCGTTTCAGAAAAAGATGATGAATTTACTTTTTTGTTAGAAATTCAGCAAAGTAAAAAGAGTACTATTCGCATCAGTTTCCACCATCAAGAAAACGATAGTAAAACAGGTTTGTTGAGGGTAGATTTCAATAGTGGTCATAAAAACCCCGAAGAAATAAATGAGTTTTTACCTAAAAAGTTTCATCATTATGCAGGTAAATATTTTGACAATAACGAGCATCATATACATTACCACATTCAAGGGTATAAGTCATTGGCTTGGGCAATTCCTTTAACTGTTGATGAGTTTGAAATAAAAGAAATAAATGATGATGCAAACTTCAATAGTACTTTTGCAAATATTATAAAGTCGTTTGCTAAAACTATAAATATTGAAACAAACATTCAAGTAAATATATTGCTATTATGAATTGGATAGACAACAGCATTAAAGAATATTACAATTGGTTGAGAGAAAAAACTTTTGTAACAAAGGATGAAAGAACTGGGTGGAGTGCTATTTCAACTCCTTTTTTAGGTTTGTTCAATGATAGTATAGAAATATATGCCAAACTGGATAATGGCAGAATTATATTATCTGATGATGGTTTGACGCTGAGCAATCTTGAACTAGCAGGATCTCCTGTTACACGTTCTCCCAAAAGGAAAGAATGGATGGAAATGGTTTTGCTAAATTATGGTGTAGCATTAGTAGATAATGAATTACAAACAACTGGAAATGAAAAAGATTTTCCACAAAAGAAACATAATCTAATCTGTGCTATTTCTGAAATTTCAGATATGGCACAGATGGCTAAACACACAGTTTCTTCAGTATTTAAAGAAGATGTTAAAGCATATTTAGACGAACAAAACATTATTTATACACCACAGTTTATAGCTAAAGGCTCTACTGGAATTGAATTTAATTTTGATTTTCAAATCGCAGGTCGCAATAAAGAATTAGTGATAAAATCATTTAATTCTTTAAATAAAATAAATGTCCCAAACTTTCTTTTTGGATGGGATGATATTAAACCCTCAAGAGAAAAAATATCTGGTAAAGAATTGATGGGTTTGGCAATTATTAATAATGTTGACAAAGAAACAAAACAAGAATATTTGGATGCTTTGGAGAGCAAGGGAGCAAAAATTATTCTTTGGGATCAAAGACATCAACCGATTATGAAGGAAAAACTTGTTGCATAAATGAAGCCAATAACAGAGGATAAAATAGAAACATTTGCATTGGAACTGCTTCAATCTTTGGGCTGGGAATATATTCACGGTTTACATATTGCTCCCGGTGCAGCGCAAGCAGAAAGAGAAAACTTTGAGCAAATTATTTTGGTGAGCCGTTTACGCAAATCGGTTTCGGTGCTTAATCCAAATATTCCAATGGATGCACAGGAGCAAGCCATTCAAAAAGTACTGCGTATTTATTCGCCTGAATTGTTGCACAACAACGAAACCTTTCACCAGCTATTGGTAGAGAAAGTAAAAATCCCTTATCAGCAAGACGGCTTTGAACGCAGTTATGAAGTGGCTTTAATGGATTTTGAAAATCCGTTGAACAACGAATTTTTATGCGTTAATCAATACACCATTGTAGAAAAAAATCAAAACAAAAGACCCGATGTGTTATTGTTTGTCAATGGTTTGCCAATAGTTGTCATAGAACTAAAAAATGCAGCAGACGAAAACGCCACAATGCGAAAAGCGTTTGACCAATTACAAACATACAAAGCTACCATTCCCAATTTATTTACTTACAACGCTATTTGCGTAATATCAGACGGAATGGAATGTAAAGCTGGTAGTATTTCAGCAGGTTATAGCCGTTACATGACTTGGAAAACAGCAGACGGAAAAAAAGAAGCATCCCGATTTATTCCGCAGTTAGAAATATTACTCAAAGGAATGTTGAACCCTTCTACCCTTTTAGATTTGGTTCGCAATTTCATTGTATTTGAAAAGAGTAAAAAAGAAGATGCAAAAACGGGCATTACACAAATAGAAACCGTAAAGAAATTAGCGGCATATCATCAATATTATGCTGTAAACAAAGCAGTCCAATCTTCCATTATTGCATCAGGAACAAACGGAGACAAAAGAGGCGGTGTAGTCTGGCATACGCAAGGTTCGGGCAAAAGTTTGAGTATGGTTTTTTATTCGGGTAAATTAATAACAGCACCCGAAATGCAAAATCCTACCATTTTAGTAATCACCGACCGAAATGATTTGGACGATCAACTATTTGACACCTTTGCAAACTCCAAACAATTACTAAGGCAAGAACCAGTTCAAGCCAAAGACAGAGCGCATTTAAAAGAATTACTAAAAGTGGCAAGTGGTGGAATTGTATTTGCCACCATTCAGAAATTTTTACCCGAAGACCAAAAATCGGTTTACGAGCAACTTTCGGATCGTAAAAATATTGTTGTAATAGCAGACGAAGCCCATAGAACACAATACGGTTTTGAAGCATCCATCAAAGAAGTAAAAGACAAAGAAACCAAAGAAAAAATTGGAGAACGCATTGCGTATGGTTTCGCCAAATATATGCGGGATGCATTGCCCCATGCTACTTATATAGGTTTTACAGGAACTCCCATTGAAGGCACAGACGTAAATACACCGCAGGTTTTTGGTCAATATGTAGATGTATATGATATTTCACAAGCGGTTGCCGATGGTGCAACAGTTCGTATTTATTATGAAAGCCGTTTGGCAAAAGTAAATTTAGACGAAGAAGGCAAACGACTAATTGAAGAGTTTGATGCAGAACTTGAACAAGACGAAGCAATAACCGACCAACAAAAAACAAAAGCCAAATACACAAAATTGGAAGCCATTGTTGGTAATGAAGAACGGATAAAAAATTTAGCCAAAGACATTGTAACTCATTCTGAACAACGCCAAAAAGTATTTGATGGCAAAGGAATGATTGTAGCAATGAGCCGCAGAATTGCAGCCGATTTATACAAAGAAATTATTGCATTAAAACCCGAATGGCACGATGATGATTTAAGCAAAGGAGCAATTAAAGTTGTGATGACTTCAACAAGTGCAGACGGGCCAGAATTGCAACGCCATAACACGGCAAAACAACAGCGTAAAAATTTAGCCGAACGAATGAAAGACCCAGCCGACCCTCTGCGTATGGTTATTGTGCGTGATATGTGGCTGACTGGTTTTGATGCGCCTTGTTTGCATACGCTTTACATTGACAAACCAATGAGGGGACACAACCTAATGCAAGCCATTGCAAGGGTTAACCGTGTTTTTAAAGACAAGCCAGGCGGTTTAATTGTGGACTATTTGGGAATAGCAACTGACTTGAAAAAGGCTTTATCATTTTATTCAGATGCTGGTGGTAAAGGCGAACCTACTTTAAATTTAGATAAAGCAATTGCTTTGATGGATGAAAAATTTGAAGTGGTTCAGCAGTTTTTTACTGAAGAATCGAAAACGCAAAATGATATTACGCTAGAAGACGCCCAAGCCTATTATGAAAACAGTTTCAAGTTCAACTACAATCGTTTTTTTAATGTTGGGGCAAAAGAAAAAATGTCAATTATTCTGCAATCAGAAGAACATATTTTAGGATTGCAAGACGGTAAAATACGTTTTATTAGAGAAGTAACCTTGTTGAGTCAAGCCTTTGCATTATCCATTCCACACGAAAGAGCCTTAGAAGTAAAAAATGATATTGCATTTTTTCAAGCAGTAAAAGCAAGGCTTGTAAAATTTGAAGGAATAGGAACAGGCAAATCAGATATTGAAATTGAAACAGCCATCAAACAAATAGTTGATGAAGCCATAAACTCAGATAAAGTGATGGATATTTTTGAAGCCGCTGGTATGGCAAAACCAGACATTTCAATTTTATCAGATGAATTTCTTTTGGAAGTAAAAGGAATGAAGCACCAAAATTTGGCGTTAGAACTTTTAAAGAAATTATTGAATGACGAAATAAAAACACGTTCCAAAACCAATTTAGTAAAGAGTAAAAAATTATTGGAAATGTTGGAAGGCGCTATAAAACGCTACCAAAACAACTTGCTTACAACGGCAGAAATTATTCAAGAACTCATCAATATTGCAAAGGAAATTAAAAAAGCCGACAAAGAAGGCGAACTACTTGGACTAACAAATGATGAAGTTGCCTTTTACAATGCTTTAGAAGTTAACGACAGTGCAGTAATGGTATTGGGTGACGACCAACTCAAAGAAATTGCAAGAGAAATTACAGACAAAGTAAGAGCCAACGCAACTATTGACTGGACAATACGAGAAAGTGCAAGAGCAAGATTGATGGTTATTGTAAAGCGGACTTTGACAAAGTGGGGTTATCCGCCAGACAAACAAGCCAAAGCAATTGAAACAGTTTTAAAACAAGCAGAACTGATGGCAGACTTTTTTACAAAGGACTAAACCAAAGCATTTAGTGATTCATGAATACCGTATCTTTTCACAGAATCTGATCTTGAATAAGGAGCTTAACCAATTTAGTTAAATATGGCCATTAACATTTTACAAACCTTAGAAGTAATTGAAGTGATGGAGAATTTTCTTTCAAGGCAAAGACCCCCTGAACATATAAGAAACCAATTAGACATTGGATATAGTATTGAAAACCAAAGTGTAATTATTTTTGAAATCAGACCGCAATGGAATAAGCCAACAATAATTCTTGAACATCCTTTTGCAAAAACAACATTTGTAAAAACTAAAAATAAGTGGAAAGTGTTTTGGATGCGAGCAGACTTAAAATGGCATTCCTATTCGCCAAAGCCAACTGTAACTAATTTAAAAGATTTTACTAAGCTTGTAGAAAAAGACGAATATCATTGCTTTTTTGGATAAGTGCAATGGGGATGCAATTTGACATATGCGAAATATCATTTCTCAGATTAATCGTTAATTAAATTATTTTTTGGGCAAAAAAAACTTCAATAAATATGTGATTTTAAATATCCTTATGCGTATAATTGATAAAGGTTACAATAATTTCAGCATAGCAATATTAACATGCTGACAAATAACGGAAATGGCAAAAAATTACAAATCAAATGTTTTTATCTCTGTAATTGAAGCTAATAAAGGTATAATATACAAAATTGCTAACTCATATTGTAACCACACCGAGGATAGAAATGACCTTGTGCAGGAAATTGTGTTGAAACTTTGGCAGGCTTTTGATACTTACAATCATGCGTTTAAATATTCAACATGGATTTATAGGATTGCGTTAAATACTGCCATTTCAAATTATCGCAAAGAAAAAGTTAGAGAAAAGTATTTCTTACCACTATCAGATTCTTTTTTTGAGCAGGAAGACACTAATGTCACAGGCCAAATGGAACATAAATATTTATTACTTCAGCAATTTATTTACGAATTAAAAGAATTGGACAAGGCTTTAATGCTTTTATATCTTGAACAAAAAAATTACAAAGAAATTGGAGAAATATTGGGTATTACCGAGAGTAATGTCGGAACTAAAATCAACAGACTAAAGGGTTTGCTTAAAGATAAATTCAGTAAAGAAAACTTATAAAAATGGAAGAAACAAATTTTGTGCTGTTATGGAAAGAGCACTATGAAAAAATTGACCAGTCGTTGGCTATAAATAAGAAATTACTAACAGAGTTAACCAATCAAAAGGCAGAATCTACTATGCAGTTATTGGTTAGGCATAAGCAACGGGGCATAATTGCTGCAACATTTTATTTACTCATACTTGGGCTCTTACTGTACTTTTCTATTGCAGATTATAAATCTGAAAAGGCTTATTTTATTTTTTCGATACTGGCAATTTTTATGGTGAATATCAAAGCCCTTTTCGATTATATTAAGCATTTAACTTGGGCGAATAAAATTAATTACAATGGCAGCATTGCTATTATACAAAAGCAATTAGCGAAATTACAATTCTCCATTATCAGTCATGCAAGAATAATATGCCTACAGTTTCCATTTTTTACTACTTTCTATCTAAGCAATAAGTGGTTTCCACATGAGGTTGGTATAGGGTATATTATTTTCCAGATTTTACTTACAGGTTCGTTCACATATCTTTCTTACTGGTTGTATAAAAATCATACAATTGCAAACCTTGAAAAAAAATGGTTTAGAAATATGATTGCCGCATCTGGTGGAAAATCGGTATTAAAGGCTATGGATTTTTACAAAGAAGTAGAAGAATTTAGCAATAATTAAAATTGTGATGTCTTGATTTTACTTTATATCCCGAATAGTTTTTTTGATCAAAAAATTATAATTGTATTTAAACGTTAATCGTTTCTTAACATTGATTAATGTAAACCAAAACAAATGAAAAAGCTACATTTGTGCTGATAAAACTGTTTTGTGCAAGAAAAATTTGATAATACACAACTGCTATTAGATTTAATAAATGGCAATGAATTTGCCTTTGCACAGGTTTATAAACAATATCATCAAGCCATACTTGCTAATATTCTCAGGCTAATTACCAACCAACAAGAGGCAGAGGATATTCTACAAGAAGTTTTTATTGCATTGTGGAATAATAAACACAAGCTCTCAGTAAACCATTCAATAGCCGGTTGGCTTTTTACAGCAAGCTATTATAAGTCTATAGCTATTTTAAAAAAAGGGATTAGACAAAATCAAACTTCTTTTAATCCTGAATTACATGATATTTTAGCCGTAGCAGAAGTAGAAAATACTTTTGAAAAAGACTATACAAATCGGTTAGATAAGCTAAACGCAGCTATTGATTTATTACCACCTCAAAAGAAATTAGCTTTTAAACTTTGCCGCTTAGAAGGTAAAACCTATGATGAAATTGCTACAGCCTTAAATATCTCAGTAGAAAGTGCTAAAGACTATGTAAAATCTGCTTCAAAGCTGCTAAAACGGCAAATTG
The DNA here is from genome assembly GCA_013297995.1 of Chitinophagales bacterium. Taxonomy (GTDB): domain Bacteria; phylum Bacteroidota; class Bacteroidia; order Chitinophagales; family Chitinophagaceae; genus Sediminibacterium. The sequence continues at coordinate 16,444 of JAAFJB010000040.1, forward strand.
TTTTACAACAAGAGGGGTCTCAAATAATGGGTATTTGTGTTTTGGTGCTTTTTCTCTAAATCTTGATATACCAGCATTAGTTAACAATTTGGTAACACGTTTCAGCACCCCCTTTTTTAAGGTCTCAATCATTTTAATAATAGCATGAACAAATTAATTGCCCTCATACAAAAGTTTCAAGCCAATAATGCTACTGATAGCGAAAAAAAGGAGCTTTTAGATGCATTAGAAAATAATGATCAGGAGTTAAAAACTTGGTTGGAGACAAATTATAATTCAGATTTAACCAATAGCATTCAGGTGCTTTCTGAAAAACGTTCAAGTGAAATATTTAGCCAAATTCAAGAACTTAAAAATACTCAACCAACAATAGTACATAAAAAAATAGCTAATCTAATACCCATAACAAAACCTTGGATAATGAGGCTAGCAGCAGCTAGTATGATTGGTATTATGGCCATTTGTGGGTACTTCTATTTGAGTAATAAACAACAAATTACTACTAGTGCTCTTGTAGCTAATAGTAAAATGTTGATTCAAAAGCATATAAATAATACTAAAGAAACAATTACAGTTGTTTTGCAAGACAGTTCTACTATTTTAATTGAACCCAAAAGTGCTATTGCTTATTACAGTCCATTTATAGAAAAAAGACATATACAATTAACAGGTAAAGCTACTTTTAAAGTGGCAAAAAATGCAGCTAAGCCATTTACGGTTTATGCAAATGGAACTAGTACAACCGCATTAGGAACCGTGTTTTCAATAGATGCTTTTAATAATAAAGTAGCTGTACAATTATTGGAAGGAAAAGTAGTGGTAAAAGATGTGGGAACAAAAATTGCATTTGCAGACACCTATTTAAAACCAGGTGAACTATGTTTTGTAAACAACCTAAGTAGAACCTATGCAGTTAGTAGGTTTAAGATAAATTATGCAAGTACTAATAATGATGCTGCAACAATTAAAATATCTAAAATTAAGCGTTACAATAGTAACGAAGCATTAGTATTTAATAGAGCACCGTTGAAAGATGTATTTTCTCAGATTGGTAATAAGTACAAAACGAATATTGAATTTGAAAATATTGATTTGGGCATAGCTACTTTCACAGGTTCATTTTTAAAAACAGATACACTTAAAAATATACTCTCAATAATATGTAATACCAACGATTTGTTATTTAAAGAAGAAAATGGTATAATAATTATTTACAGATAAGCACAAATTATTTATTACAATTTAAAAACACTTAAAAAAGTGAATGGCATTTTATTGCCCAAACTCTAAAACAAAAAGCTATGATTAATCAATTAAAATTGTTGTTATTGGTAATCGCCTATTGCCTAACAATAGTTGTGCATGCTCAAAAAGTGGCACAATTAAAAGGGTCTGTTGTATCCGAGAACGGCGAAATATTAAGTGGAGTAACTATCACTACTATACAGGTAGGCAGTAAAGAAAAATTAATTAGTACAACAAATGAAAAAGGACTATTTATTTTTAATAATCTCAAGGCTGGTAATAATTACAGTTTAATATTTAGTCATTTAGGATTCCAAGACCACACTGTTACCAACTTTCTAGTAAACGATGGAGAAAATAATTCCTTATTGGTGCGTATGAAAGCCACCACTTCTTCACTATCAGACGTTGTTGTAGTGGGTTATGGAACACAGCAAAAAAGATTTGTAACCGGTTCGGTTGCAAAAGTATCTGGACAAGAAATTTCTAATTTCAGTGGTAATAATTTTGCACAACAACTCAGTGGAAAAGCATCAGGGATTCAAATTAACGAGTCATCTGGTCAGCCAGGAACCAATCCGCAAATTGTTATCAGGGGGATAGGTACTTTAACTGCTGGAAGAAATCCATTAATTGTTGTAGATGGATTTCCATTAACAGAGGGCACTTCTTTTAATTTTATAAATACCAATGATATTGAAAGTATTGAAGTGTTAAAAGATCCAGCTTCCGCCTCCATTTATGGTTCTAGGGCTGCTAACGGAGTGATTCTAATATCTACAAAAAAGTCTAAATCCGATAAGTTTTCTGTAGCTGTTGACGCATTTACAGGGTATCAACAAAGAGCTGATAATATAGAATATATTGATGCATATGACGCTGCAACATACTTTACCGAGGCGAGAGATTGGGGTTATGTTTCAAAAAATCCTGCTAATAGAAGTATTACAGATAATAGAGCAACAAGAATTTCAAAGGGAGCGTCATTGAGAGAATTACCATTGAACTACTTAACTCCATATTTGAATAAAGAAGCAGGATTGGTGAATACAAATTGGATTAACGAAATATTTCGTCAAGCCCCAATGAGTAATATCAATGTTGCTATCAGCGGGGGTAGTGGGAAAACATCTTATTATACTTCATTCAACTATTTCAATCAAGAAGGATTACTGGTAAACAATGGAATTAAAAGATTTAGTAGTACCGTTAAACTAAATACTAAATTGTCAGAAAAGGCTGAATTTGGCATTACCTTAAATCCTTCCTATACAAATCAACTCTTTTTTAACACCAATGGAGGATTTGATGAACCCATTGGCGCTGCTTTAGCCATGTATCCTTTTTTTAAACCGTATAATAATGATGGCAGCCTAGCTATTAGCCAACAAATAATTGCTAATACCCCTGAAGATGGAGCACTAACTGAAAATCCACTAGCTACCCTAAAGCTTGTAAAAAATAACCGCAGTTTTTTTAGATTGTTTGGTAATGGCTATATCAATTACACAATAGCAAAAGGGTTAAAATATAAGTTTACAGTTGGAGGCGATTTTGGACAATCTTTTTTCGACTTTTATAATCCTTCTAATTTGGGTTCATATAGAATTCCTGCACCCAAACCAGCTATTGCCAGTGAAACAAATGCTTCTTCAACAAACTATTTACTAGAACATACACTTGCTTATAATAAAAATATAAATAAACATGATTTTAATATTTTAGTTGGCTATAGTTACCAAAAAGAAAATAATTTTAGCACAGCTGTAACAGGTGATAATATTGTAGATGATAACGTAAGAAATATTGGGGGGGCAAGTACTTTTTCTGCTAATCCCAATAGAGATAGATGGGTACAGGTATCTTATTTGTCTCGGTTACAATACATTTTCGACGAAAAGTATATTGCCTCTTTTGCTTATAGAGCAGACGGTTCTTCAAGATTTGGGGATAACAATAAGTGGGGTAAATTCCCTTCTGTTACTGCTGGATGGATTTTTAGTAAAGAACATTTTTTTCCAAAACAAAGTATCATCTCATTTGGTAAAATAAGAGCTACATGGGGTCGCTCAGGAAACAATCAAATAGGTTCATATGGTTCTTTAGCAATAGTTACTGGTGGAAATCCAGCCAATAATTATATTTGGGGAAATAATGTTGCAGCAGGATTTAGTGCAAATACCACACCAAACCCTAATTTATCGTGGGAAACAAATACGTCTTATAATATAGGTTTAGACGTACAGCTATTTAAAAAAATAGATATAACGGCAGAATACTATACTGCCACTACCTCTAATTTATTACTGAATGTTCCAGTACCACAACAATCTGGATTTACCACAGCATTGCAAAATATTGGTGAATTACAAAATAGGGGTTTAGACATTAGTATTTCAGCCAATCAACTGAATATAGGCAAACTACAATGGAATATAAATGCCAATATCTCTTTCAATAATAATAAGGTATTATCATTGGCACCTGGACAAACACAAATCATTGCTGGCAATATAGCAAATATCATAACAAAAGTAGGAAGCCAAGTTGCTGAATTTTATGGCTATCAAGTTACTGGTGTATTTAAAACACAAGATGAACTAAATAATACGCCTAAACTACCGGGCACCTTACTGGGTGATTTAATGGTGAAAGATATTAATAATGATGGTATAATTGATACAAAAGACTGGGCACCAATGGGTGCTTACGCCCCTAAGTTCACCTACGGATTTTCAAATACGTTTACCTATAAGAATTTCCAACTTACATTTTCTTTAGTTGGTGTTGAAGGAAGAAAGGTTTTTGAATCAAATTTTGCAACCAGAGAGGAGTCTGGAGAAGGGTTTGCTATGCCTACAAAATACTATTTTGAAAATAGATACCATCCAGTAAATAATCCAAATGGTTTTTTGGGACAACCAAACTATGGTAATTTTTCTGCTGCTCGAAGAGCAGTAAGGGCTTCTAATCTTTTCATATTTGATGCAGATTTTTTAAGATTAAGAGATTTACAATTGGCTTTTAATTTACCTAGTTCAGTAGTTAAAAAAGCAGGACTAACAAATTTAAGAATGTATGTAGGAGCCAATAATTTATTCACAATTACAAAATACAGAGGCTATAATCCAGAGGCAACTCCAAATTCTGTATTAAGTAATGGTCAAAGCACATCTAATTATCCTATTGCCAGAACCATTATCATAGGATGTAACATAACTCTATAAAATTAAAATTTATAAAATGAAAAAAATATTCTTTATCCCAACAGTGCTTATAGTTTTATTAACAGCATGTACCAAAGATTTAGAACAACTACCCATTACTGATAAGGAGTTGAGTAAATTCTTAACCACAGAAATTGAAGTAGAGGAATATGTGGTATCTACCTATGCCTCTTTGCAAACCAATGGGTTATATGGACTATACCTGCCAGCAATGGGTGAAATTCCATCAGACAATACTTATGATGAAGTACCAGCCAATGATGGAGCTATTTATGGTGATATGGATGAGTTTAAAACCATACCACAAAACGGTATGATAGCCGATAATTGGAGAGCAAGTTATGTAACTATTCAGCGTTGCAATGTTGTGCTTAATAGAATTGAAAATGTGCCTTTTAGGATAGCTATTACTAAAAATGCTAGAATGGGCGAAATGAAGTTTATACGTGCATTAATATATTTCAACCTAGTGCAATTATATGGCGATATTCCTTTGGCTATTGATGAAACCAAAGACCCTAATTTTTATTTTGGAAAAGGTCGCCAACTAGTGGCTGAGATTTATAATCAAATTACTAAGGATTTAACAGAAGCCATTCAAGTACTGCCAACTACCACAACCCAAGCCGGAAGGGTAATTAAAACAGCTGCACAGGCTTTATTAGGCAAAGTGTATTTAACCCAAAAAAAATTCACAGATGCTAAAATACAGTTAGATGCAGTTATAGCATCAAATGCACATTCACTATTACCCTCTACTGCTGATATTTTTTCATTAACCAATGAAAATAATAGAGAAATAATTTTTGCCATACAATTTGCCTCAGGTGTAAATAGTAATACAGAGGGTAGTATTATGTACCAACAATTTGCTCCAACCGGATTAATTAGTGGCGCAAAAGGGCATAATTTACCAACCAGAGAATTATACAATAAATACACAATTACCGATACACGAAGAGGAAATTATATTGCACTCACAACTGGAAATGTACCATTTAATAATAAACTAAAACGCCCAACCGTACCCGCCGATGGGGGTAGCGATATTGTTGTGCTTCGCTTTGCAGATATAGTATTAATGCAAGCAGAAGTTGAAACTGAATTAGGAAATATTACTATTGCACAAGCAGCACTCAATAGAATTAGAAATAGAGCCGCTTTGGCAAATACTACTGCAACTACCCAAATACAGTTAAGAGATGCAATAGAATTAGAAAGAAGGTTAGAATTAGTTGGAGAAGGCTACCGTTGGTTTGATTTATTACGCACGGGAAAAGCCATCACTACCATGAATGCTTGGTTTACAGCAGAGAATAAACTCATTACTGTTACGCCAAAATTTTTATTGTTTCCTATTCCGCAAAATCAAATAGATACAGATCCTACTATTAAACAAAATGAGGGGTACAATTAAAATTTTATACTTTTTTTTATGAAAAAATATCAATCTACACAATTATGAAAAAAACAATTTGGATATTAATTGCCTTTGCATTAATTGGTTTTAATTACGTATCTGCACAAAATAATAAAACACGCGGGTGGACAGTAAAAAATATCTTAGATGTAATGCGATGGCCAGCAAGGGGTAATATTGGTGAAATTCCGATAATAGCACATAGAGGCTATTGGCGTGGTGCAAAATTAAATGGAATAAACCCTGCTTCGGCACTTCGTTGGTATCCAGAAAATTCTTTTGCTTCTGTATTAAATTGTCACTTAAACGGTATTGAAGCAGCTGAAATAGACATCAGAACAACATTAGATGGCATTCCATATTTGATGCACGACAAAACACTTGGAAGAACAACCAACCAGTCATGGAATCCTATGACACATATAGGTGAAAACACTTCTTCAACAAATCTAAATTTCTCCGCAGTTCCAAAATTTATAAGAGCTTGGGATTATAACAATAATAGAAAAGTAGTAGGCAATACGCATCCATTAGCGTCAACAGGTGCTTATGGTGATGAACCCAGAATAACGAGCTTTGATAATGGTCATGGATTACCTACATTACGGGCATTATTAAGGTGGTATAAAAAATATGATATTAGAGTAGCTTTATTTTTAGAAATCCAAACTCCTTATGATTTTGAAAATATTTATCGGGTTGTTGATGAAGAAAATGCGTTTAACTTTTGTGTGTTTAAATTAGGTATAGGCGGAGGACCTGAGGAAGGTTATTTTCCTATGCTAATTAAAGCAGGTATCTTCAAAAAAAGAATCCATCTTGGGAAAACATATTATGATCCAGTTAAACGAGACGCTTCAAATACCTTTAATTATACTACAATTGCTTACGAGAATTCTTCAAAAGGTACAAAGGATTTTATAGCATATGTTCAGGATCGCCGAATTACTAATGCAGCTAATGGTATAAACCAAATTTTTTGTGAAATAGTTGCAAAAACAGATATTGTAGCTAATACCCGTTATTTATATGATCTTGCTTTAGATTGTTATAAATCTTCTATACCAGTAGGTGGTTATTGGGTTATAGCTCCTGTACAATTTAAAAGTCGGGAAAATCCTACACAAACAATAAAAGGATATATTACGGGCAGTGGGAACAATATTTCTAATCAAGGGAAAGCTATTATTGACTTAGCAGGTAGCTGTTGTGGCATAGCAGGAAGTAATGAATTTCAAACCAGCTTAAGCAATGTATTAATGAAGCTCGGATACGACCCTGACTTTCCTAATAGAATACCTTCAAGATCAGGGATGGCTACCGATTTAGTAACTTCAGATGAGGTTGAGCAATTGGTTGAAAGAAGAGACCAAGATTTCATGGATAATTTGTATGCGGGTAATACATCCCCCAATAGATCAAGTAATTCTGAGTTTACATCTGAATTAAAAGATAGCAAAGTAAATATAGAATCATCGATTGCTAAATCTTTAAATATTTATCCAAATCCAGTTCAACAGGAATGCAAAGTAAATTTTATTACTGCAAATACGCAAGAGGTAACTATTAGTTTAGTAAATACAGATGGCAAAGTGTTATTTCAACAAAAGCATAAAACTAGGGTAGGTAACAATGTATTTTTAATAAATACCCAGTCAATTACCAATGGCACCTACTTTATTCGTGTACAAACGAGCGATAATATTGCTACCAAAACGGTGGTTGTACTAAAGTAAACCTCCTATTTAATTTGATAGTGGAACAGAAATATTGTGAGAAGCTGTTCCGTTTTACATAATTTTTTATAATCAATTAACTAATGATGAAGCAAAAACTACCAATCAGCATTTTATTTCTATTTTCAATTACAATCGCCTCAGCTCAAATTGTTGCCACTAGTAATGGGAAAACCAAACAACAAGAAATTTTATACAAACTATATAATCCAACGAAAAATTATGTGTTGGCAGTGGCACATAGAGGTGCATGGTCTCAAGCACCAGAAAATTCTTTGTTGGCTATTCAAAGGTGCATAGATATGGGAGTGGATATAGCTGAGGTAGATGTACGCATAACCAAAGACAGTCAAATGGTACTCATACATGATTTAACAGTAGATAGAACCACCAACGGGAAAGGAAAAGTAGCAGATTATACATTAGCTGAATTAAAAAAACTACGCTTGAAAAATGCCGTTGGAATTCCTTGGTCATCTAAACAGCAAATACCCACTTTAGAAGAAGCGATGATATTGGCAAAAGGAAAGATAATGATTAATCTAGATAAAACAGAAGCTGCTACCTTAAGGCAAGCTTATGAAGTGCTGAAAAAAACAGGCACCATAGATCATGGAATTTTTAAGGGGAACGACTCTGTACAAGTAATGCGGCAAAAGTTTGGAACCTTAATGGACTCTATCATTTACATGCCAAAGGTTTGGTACAGTTTACCAAATATTTCTACTTATATCAGCAATTTTAATGCAGATGTAAAACCAGTTATTTACGAGATGCTTTTTGATAAAGTAACTTCACCCGTTTTTGGCAAAATACAAGAAATGAACGCCAATAAAATAACTGTATTAGCAATTGCTTTATGGGATGAAATATGTGCAGGCAGAACAGATGAATTGGCTGTTATAGAAGGCCCAGAACAAGCCTATGGATGGTTAATTAACAATGGCGCAAATGCAATAATGACAGACCATCCAGAAGCATTATTGGCTTACTTAAGAAAAAAGAAACTACATAAATAGCAATAGTAAATTTTTAAGTTGAACTTGATAATGTAAAAAAAGTTTAAAATTCTGTTCAACTAGAATGGGTTCAATGCTTACCTAAGATTTGGGTGAGCTAATATACTTTTTACATGAAACAGCAGTGTAAACTGATTATCTGATAATTGTGTAAAGGCAAAAGATTTAGGTGGAAAATTTTCATATATTTATATAGTTAGCGGTAATGTTAAACGAGAGACTAAATAATTACATGAAAATAAGGCAAAATATGGCCAAAATTTGCTTAAAGAATGCGTAAATTAATTTAATAGTAATGGGCTGGCTCAAATCAATCTAATAGTAAGCCGCCAATTTTATAAAATATATGCTCCACAAAATTCAGTACGAATTCAACGCTATAATTTGGCAGCATTCAATGCCCAATGGCTGGTACTTTATTTCGCTTCCTAAAGAAATAGCAACAGAAATACGAGCGCAATTTAAATGGCAGGAGGAGGGTTGGGGCAGATTAAAAGCAATAGCTAA
>JAAFJB010000041.1 GCA_013297995.1 Chitinophagales bacterium
GTTGCACTTTGGTATTGTTAGCATATACTGCGGTAAAATTCCCGTCTGGAACAGTTACACTATAATTACCAGCAATATCACTTACTGCTGGAAATTGATAAGTGACATCCATTGAAGGGGATCCAATATTTACTGTTGTATTAAAACTAATTAAGTGACCTACAATAGCTTCTCCGGCGTCTCCATTGGTTAAATCAATATCACCCAGCACAGAGCCGCGAATGGTATTTCTGGTACTAGCTATATTATAAATTCTTACTGAAGGATTTGTGCCACGTACAACACGATTAATGGTATTAGCCCCTACTACCACAGGTATAGTTCCTATACCTAATAAACTAGCTTCTCTTATTAAGATTGAAGAATATCCAGTTGCTGCTACTGAAAAATAAGCAGCTGGATCTACCAATATATCTGTGAATGTTGCAACACCATTGCTATTTGTAGTAGCAGAAACTGCTACTGTGCCTCCAAAAGGCATAACAGATACAGTAGCACCAGCAACGCCCATTCCATTAGAATAATCAACCAATACAATACTGTAATTTCTTCGTAATGTAGCAGGATTAATAACACCCGCATTGGCAAGTGCTAGACTATCATCCCATAATTTTTTTGCTTTCGCAACTTGATCATTGTACATAGCAATACCTCTTTGCAAACTATCTGCTTGCATTGCTAACAAACGCTGGTTTTGATAGGTTTGTAATATCTGTGCAATAGCAGAAGATTGTTTTACTCTTTCTATAGCGCTATCTGCACCTCTTTGTAATCCAATCATAGCCAATCTTGCACTATCACCTACTCGTTGAATTTGCAGATCGATATTCTTAATTGCTAAATCGTAATTGAACTTGGTTTGCAACAAACTTGTTTGTGCTGCAATTGCATCTTTCTCGCTAAATGCGTCTTTTTTACAAGCGATAAAGCCTATAGACACCAGCATCGCAAAACAGATGACTGAAATGATTTTTTTCGTTAACATGTTGTATGATTTTAGATTGATAAAAATGTTTGTTTGTTATTTTTTTGATGTTTTCTTTTTAAATACTGGAATGCTATAACCCAGTCCAACAGTAAATGCATTGGTGCGTATATTTCCACTTACACCAGCGGTACCTATATAAGAATAATCGTCCAATACAGGCGTTAAGCCTCCATTATAACGAAAATCCAATACTAGTTCTTGGCTATTTTTAACAGGTAGCCCCAACTGAAAACCAGTTTGAAAACCCAACCAGTATGGCTTAAACTTATCTACATTTTGATTGCCGTTAATGGTTGCGATGATCCCTCTAAAACCACTAACGCCAGTAAGTAAATTGCCTGTTTTTTCGTACTGTTCGGTTTCACCAAGGGTTATATTAAATGTAGGAGCAGCATATATTTTAAACGACCATCTCTCTTTGGCTACAGCAGTATAATAAAATCCAATGCTTGACGCCAAACTATGAATTAAATAACTACTATTTTTAACATTGGTGAATGTAATGGTAGGATCAAATCCCAAATAGCTCAAATCTGTAAATTTGGTCAATGAACCGCCAGCACCAGCATAACCGGTTTGGGCGTATAAACCAAAATGTTTAGACGTTGCATAATTGAGTCTTACACTACTTACAAAACCAATATTTATACCAGTATGAGGTTGTTCGTTGGTAAAATAATTTACAGCAGCCCCTGCACTTGCCTGTAAGCGCCACTTAGACGTAGGCTGCGCATTCTGAGCCATACCCATTGCAGCAATGCAAAAAGTAGAGATCAAATAAGCGTATAATTTGCAGAATTTCATTGTAAAAATTTGGTGATGAATGAATAGATTATTTTGTTAACCAAAAAAAACTAAGGTGCTCTAACAATACAGTTCTTACACTTCATTAATTTGATTTTATTTTTTTGTGAATAATGATTCTTCCAGTTAATTAAGAAAGAACCTTATTATACTCTACACTGCAAATTTGAATATTCACAAAAAAATACCAGCACGTATTTTTACTTATAGTTGGCACGTATTTACACGTAAAAAGCCAGCTATTTAGCTGGCTTTTTACAAATGAAATTTTCAGAAAATTTTAATGCCTGAATGAACTCGTAGTAACATAGGAAACTCCATTAGTCAGGCTTGGGTTCTTGTCTCTAATAACCAATGAAGTGGCTGTTAATTCTACTATAGTATAAGGCTCATCATCAATTACAACTTCCTTATCAGTATTCTGAAATTTCCAGTTTCCAGTCTCTTCTTGTGGATCGTTGCGATTACATTTGGTAGCCCCTTGATTAAATAAAATCTCAAGATTTGGTTTAAAAACAACATAATCGTCTTTTGCGCAAGCTTCCATAGTAGCAAAAAGATTGGTGATTAATACCCCATTCCCATTCCAATCAATTGGCACGGATGAAGTAAATGCAGCTGCATACCATTTGCCATTGGTGATTAATTCCATGGCTGTTTTGGAATTATTTGCATTGATTTCGTCTTTTTTTGAGCATGCTGCTAAGAAGATCATTAAAAAGAGAGATGCGAGTTTGATGTTCTTCATGGTATTTGTTTTGTGGTTTTAGGGAATAAAATTTAAGGACTGTTATAAAAGCAATTTACTTCAATAGATCCTACAATAAAATTGAGTTAGAAATCGGTTATTTTAACACGTATTCCTACGTGTTATTGTTACGTATTTTTACCTATTAAAGAGTATAAAAATTATTAGTTTACCGTAAACGATATCTTTTGTTTATGCCTATAAATTACATTTTTACCATTCTGTACCGCTGGCTTCCAATCTGGACTTTTATATATTACCCGCATCGCTTCTTCTTTGGTTCCATATCCAGGATCGTTTCCAGCTACTACATCTGAAATAGTACCATCTTTTAATATGGCGAATGAAATCTCTACTGAATAAGTTCCCGAAGGCGCACCCTTATCAACAGGTATATTAATATTCAGATTCCGACTGAGATATTTATTCCACTCTGCTAACCCACCAGGAAATTCTGCAGGAGTTTGGGAAATGTTTTGACTGGTATCTGCCCCCTGTTTTGAAGCAGATTCTGTAATAGGCAATTGTGTTGTACTTGGTACGGTTGGTATTGCTGCAACGGGGGCTTTTGCAGTTGCAGTATCTGCCACTATATTTACGCCACCCGACAATATCGTATAGATTTCTATAATTTTTTTTGTGTCGCCACAATTGGTATCGGCCCGCTTCAATGCCAAACTATATTTACCGGGAGGCAGGTTGTCAAAAAATCCTATTGTATTTGTTACTACTTGATTATTCACTGTATTGGTTAACATAAACTGCAACGCTCCTTTATAATCGGTTACCTCAAATTGCAGAGCTCCATTCTTACAATCTTCACAAGTAGCTGGAATATTCTTTAAGAGCTTCAAATCTAAATTAAAAGCCAATCCTTCTATCTGCACTTTTCGTTCTACGGGCTTACAAGAATCACTTCCATTAGAATACACCAAAACGCGGTAATCGTTGGTCTGTAAATTATTAAAAATCCAAGAAGGCATATTCGTCTTGTCTGACTTATATACTGGCACCCCTTCCTGGGTTAATAGTATATACCTAAATGGCCCCATACCTTGGTTGATAGTAACGGTAAACGAACCATTAGGCGTTTCGTTACAAGTAGATTTAGCAATATTGGTAATATCTATTTTTACAGGTGGTGGCTCTGTTATGGTTGCCGATATTTCTATGGTTTGCGCACAAGAATCGGTGATGGTAATCTGGTACTTTCCGGCTAATAATTTCTTAAACAAAATATTCCGATTGCTCATTTCTATTATGCCTATTTGAGGGCTGATACTGGCTTTTAATAAAGCAGGATTTCCTCCCCTTGTGCTCACCATTATTTCCCCATCGTCTAGCGCATTGCAGCTTACTGCTTTTATCTCTTTTTTAATTTCTTCCAACTTAGGATGTTCATTTACAACAACAGGATACCACAAATAACACGCTCCTTTATTCTGATCCTTATTGGTAAGATACAATTTATATTCTCCTTTTGCCAACCCTGTAATTTGATCGTTGTTTTGTTGGGTGGCTTTTACCAAATCTGTTTCCTTACAAGGCAATGCTGTATTGTCTGGAAAACAAATACCCGTTTCAGCAGATGCAGGCCTTAATACCAGCATATAATTTTGTGTAACGCCTTTTATATTGTTGATCCAAACAATGCCTTGCTTTGCATCTTTACAGGTATTAGAAACTGAAATACCATCGCTAGGAATAGCAGGCGCCGCAGGCATATATACAACAGATGTTATAACGGCCACACTCAACTCTTCTTTGGTTTGCAAGGACACCCTTACTGGCACTTTTAAGTTATCTGTAATGGAATCCTTGGTTATAGCGGCTTTATCTAAACTTGTTTGTGGCTGATCAGTAATATTTAATAATTTCCATTCAGTGGACTCAGGCGACTGGATCTCCCACTTATACATCACGCCTTCTAAATTAGGCAGGGTACTGCCACCCGTACTCAATAGTATTTTTTTATCCGCACAATATTTTCCAGAAATTTCATCGGTTTTTATTGGATCGGGAGCGGGTAGACTGTATTTTATTTTGTATTCAACGGCAAATAATCCGCCTTCGGTGGTAGCCGTAAATTTGGGTGAAAAAATACCCGGTTGAATTTTTTTCAGGTCAATAACAATATCTGTAAATGCGTGATTTTTATCCTTATTAAACAATCCACTTCCATTGAAATCGCAATCGCCTTTTTTCTTGTTTTTTTCAAAAGCTTCCATGCGAATTGCTAGTTCTGTTCCAGTTGATAAATCTAATTCTATTGGGTTGAGGCTATATTCCATGGCAGCATCCTGCAACTTATAATCTACCAGATGCAGACAGTTGAATCCCTCTGCATCTGTTGGATTCAACAAAAGATTGGTTTGCTTATTTAAAAAACGAACCCTAGGATCTGTGCCGCTTTTTAAGGAATATTTTAGGTGTAAATCGGTTATAACAATGCTAACACGTACATTTTTCTGTGCATGGAGCGGAGCCACCAAACTAATAGAGAAAATGAATGCCAACCCAATAAATAGCTTCATAAATTTACTTTACAATTTTTAATGGATCTACTATTTATGCAATCTTAAGCCCACATACAACATATAGAGACCAGATTTGGTATCTACTGTAGGAATTTCAGAAATATTTGAAATGCCAAAATTGTAACGAACCCCTGCCAATAATCTGAATGGAAGATTCATTTCTGCACCCAATACAGCCGATAATTCTGTGGTTTTAAATGTACTTTTTACATCGGTTTCTGTATTACCTGTTTTTGAATTGGCCGTTAACAACAAACCAAGCTGAGGTCCTGCATAAGCTTTTAAAAAACCCATCTTCACCTGTACCAAGGCCGCAGGTGCTGCTAAATAAGCCAAGTTGGTTTCCTGTACTGTATTACCTATTTTATAAATCCCACCTTTTGGATAATATCCCAATTCAGTTCTTAGGGTAATAAAGTGGCCAATCAATCTCCAGTTGATAAAAAATGCCCCTCCTAATGAGGTTTTTGATTCTTCCGATACATTTGTTTGTGATATGGAATTGTAATCTAAATCGGAACGCTGCAATCCCACTAAAAAACCAATCTCTTTTTTCTTTTTTTTGCCCGATGTTTCGGAAGATTCAGATTGGGCTGATACCTGTGTACAGAAACTTAGAAAGGCAAGGCAGAATAAAATAAATGCTTTTTTCATAAAGATTTTGTGTGGTGTGAATTAAAATTTTAACAATTTATATGAAATATTTCATATAATACAAGAAATAAATAATATATTAGCTTTTAGGTATTAAAATTCGAATATAGACCAATTTTCTAGGCTTTTTTTACGGAATTTCACGTTTCTTACTACGTATTTTTACGTGTTTTCTCTTTTGTCTTATTTGCTATTTTTATAGCATCTGAAATTATTAATATATGCTACCCAATACCTGCAAAAGTTTACTGGTAATCTTTTTCCTTTCATGCCACTTTTTTATCCCAATATCCGCACAAAGCAGTGCCGCCCTTCTTCAAAAAATAAATAATAAAATTGCTTTTCAACACTATAAAGATGCTATTACAGACCTAGATAAACTAATACTGGCTGGGGTTGACAAGGCCGATTTGTCCACCGCCCTTTTTTACAGGGGCAAGGCCAAAGAAGGTATTAAATTACACAAAGAGGCAGTGGTAGATTATAATGCAGCCATTAAAGCCGACAAAAATAATGTAGAAGCCATCAATTATAGGGGCATCAGCTATTTTGAAATGCAGCAATACGCTGAAGCTTTGAAAAATTTTGAAGAAGCCCTGAAAAAAAACAGTACTTACCTTGATGCCTACAAAAATAGGGGGCATACCCTCTTTAAACTTACCAATTATAAGGATGCACTGACCGACCTAGATAAGGTAGTGTTGGCAGACCATAATGCGGTGGATGCTTGGTATATACGGGGTAATATTAAGAAGGCCATGAACGATTTTTCTGGTGCTATGAACGATTACAACAAAGCCATTGAAATAGATGAAAATGCTACCGATGCGTATCTTTTTAGATCCGATTTAAAAATGGCCATGGGCAATGCTAAGGGCGCATTGGCGGACTTGAACGATGCCGCAGAAATTGAAGACCACAATGAACTGGTATATTATAACCGTGCTTTGGTGAAAATATTTCTGAAAGACCTGAAAGGTGCTACCAAAGATTTACTAGAATTACTGGAATACAATCCCGACTATGTATATGCCCATTATCATTTGGGGATGATCCGGTTTAAATTGGGCGACTATAAAAGCAGCATCAAGCATTTTACCAAAGCCATTGAATTGAATGATACAGATGCCGCTTTTTTTCTACAACGTGGATTGGCCAAACAAAAATCAGCAGATAAGTCAGGAGCTTGCAGCGACTTGATACAATCCAGTAAAATGGGCAATGCAGAAGCTGTACTGCTGGCAAAAGCCTGTAAATAATTAGAAGGGCTTACTTTCATAAGCCCTTCCCCCCAATTATACTGTAATGATGGTAACAGTAATACAAAGATGAATTGAAATGGTATGATTAAATAAGGTAAATTCACGTTAAGCAAGTACGTATTTTTACGTACCCATTTTACGTAAAAAACGATCTTACCACCTTAAATGAGTAACGTTAATTTGTATCTAAATAATTTTTAACATTAAAAACTTAAGTATGGAAATTCAGAATAGTGAAAAGTATCCAAGAATGTATGTGGATCCAGTCAATGCCCTTAAAAGACAAAATTGGCATTTTATGAACAAGTATCTACCGCTTTCAAAAGCTTTAGGCAAACCAGTTTTTATTGATGCAGCTTATTCAATGGATGATTTTAAAGCATTATACAAAGCACTTTTTATTGACTACAATGCAGATGCTGTGAGAATTTATATTGGAGCTTACCCTGATGATGTTAGTGACTTAGATTTAGAAACTAAATATGCTGGAACATTAACCACTTTTTATGCTCCATGCAAATTATCAAACGACCCTATCACCAATGAGATCATTTTTAAAGAAGAAGATATCCGGATCAACTATATGATGCATCCACAAAAAGGGTTGGAGAAAATTACACTTGATTTAGCAAATAAACTGATTGACAGCTACAGAAATTCTCCTATTAAACTTCCTTTGTTAACCCAAATTGTTCGTGACCATGGTGGTAATTCAAATGATACGGATACCCGTTCAGTTTTGCACCTAAAAATTGATTTTGAAGAGCTGCTTACTGAAGCAAATTTTCAAGGAGCTGCGCAAATTCAAGCAAAATTCACATCCTATACAAACGCGGAAGCCAGTGTACAGGGCAAAAAATACTTATGTAGATTAACCACTGCTTATGAGTTGCTTGATGCAGCAGGCAGGGTGATTGATATTACCTTACGTGCAAGAACTGGTTCAGAAAAGAAAATCCTTACGGACGACTTCAACAACGCTGTTTTATGCCCTCCCGAAGTATGTGGATTTTAAGCTGAATATCCTATGAAAAACCTTATATTATTTTTAGAGCTGGTTGCACTGTTGAGTTGCTTATACAATTTCAAGCAATTGAAATCCAGCCCGCTAAAATGGTTTCTCCTGCTACTGGTTGTTACCAATTTCGTAGAATGGGGGAACCATTTTCATTTATTCACCATTAATCATTCACATAATTGGATTTCGAATATTCGCAATCCTTTTGAATTTATTTTTATTAGCTGGTTTTATACAAAAATAATAGAGAACCCATCATCGCACAGAAAAATAAAAGTAATTTCAGTTTTTGTATTCCTAGTATCTGTATTGAATTTTCTATTTTTTCAAGGCTATCGTTATTTAAATTCATATACAATAATACTGGGAGGATGCAGTGGTATTTATTATATTGTATTATATTTTAGAGAGGTGATTGAAAAAGCAGCAATACCCAACTTATACAAACACCCCTACTTCTGGATCAGTGTGGGATTTTTATTTTTTTATATGGGCCAAAGTATCTTACTCAGCTTTTTTCAATACTTCCTTATCACCAATCAGTTCAAAGTATTCTTGCCAATTTGGACAATTTTTATTTACTTAATTAATTTTATATTATACACTTGTTTATCCATAGCATTCTTCTGCAGGATCAAACCACCCGCTATATCCTCACAGGTATAGCTACGGGTGCTGTTTTATTCCTATTCCTGGCAGGCATTATCGTCTACTTTGTAATTGAATACAAAAAAAGGCAGCAACAAAATATAGCCCATACCATTACAATGCAAGAGAATTTTCAGAAAGAGTTGCTCATTACACAAGCAGAAGTAAAGGAACAAACCCTGCAAACCATTGCCGCTGACTTACACGATAATATTGGGCAACTGCTCAGCATCACCCACGCTACCCTTAGCTCTATTAATTTGGTAGATGAAATAAAATCTGCCCAAAAAATTCAAACCGCCATTGGATTTGTAACCCACTCTATTAAAGACCTTCGCCAGCTAGCCAAACTATTACAAGCAGAAAACTTATTACAACAGGGTCTTATTACCGCCATTGAACAAGAATTAGATTGGCTGAAAAACAGCGGGCAGTACCAAGTTCATTTCACAAAAAATATGGACGAGACTTACCTGCCCAACCCCAAAAAAGAACTGTTTATTTTCAGGCTGCTGCAAGAAATTATCAATAATATTATCAAGCACGCCCATGCCAGCAATATTACCTGCACTTTAGCATATAAGGAGCAAATACTCAGCCTACTCATCAGGGATGATGGAAATGGGTTTGATGCGCAACTGATTAATAAAAAAGACGCTGGTCTTGGTATTGGCAATATGAAAAAAAGAGCCGCACTTATTGGTGGCACTTTCAGCATACAATCATCACCCGGTAATGGCACTACCGTTCACATCAATATCCCTTATACAAATGAATAAAATAAAAATTGCGCTGGTAGATGATCACACACTTTTCAGATCGGGCATTGCATCCCTGCTTGCCGAATTTGAAGATATTATCGTTGTATTTCAGGCTGCTAATGGGCTAGATCTTCAAGCCAAAATTGCCAACCACAAAACGGTTGATGTGGTAATGATGGATATTAATATGCCCCAGATGGATGGCTATGCTGCCACCGTTTGGCTCAAAAAAAATCATCCACATATTTTAATTCTTGCCTTGAGTATGTTCGACGATGACAATTCCATTATCGGCATGCTTAAAGCAGGTGCCAATGGCTATATTTTAAAGGAATCGCATGTAGCAGAACTGCACAATGCCATTGTGCAATTGGTAGATAAAGGATTCTACACCAACGATATTGTTTCGGGCAATATGATTCGATCTTTTCACCAACAAGAAAAAAACAGCCCCAACCATATTAAACTTTCCGAAAAAGAAATTCTTTTCTTACAACTCTGTGCATCGGAACTCACGTATAAAGAAATGGCAGAAACATTGAATATTGCTGTGAGAAGTGTGGACAATTACAGCAGATCTCTATTTGAAAAAACCGCTACCAAATCAAGGGTAGGTTTGGTTTTATGGGCATTAAAAAATCAGATCATTCAGCAATAGTTTAAAAGGGATGCTGGCTTCAATAGGAAAAGATGCACAACTGGAAGCAGCCGTAAAAGAAATGCTGAAGACAATAAAAAAATAATGAGGATCTGCGTTTATTTAATTCTTCCTATTTCGTTACTGGCTCCTGTTTCTCTATTGCGTGTCGATTTAATTTTAGTATTTCCAAATCTATAACTAAAGCTAATGGATATATTTCTGCTTTCCCATTTACGATAGGTTCGTAAATTCAGATTGCTTGTTAACGCATTCTGTTCCCAGCGTTGGGTATTGAATAGATCGGTGATACCCAGTTTTAAACTTGCTTTATCTTGGAGAATTTTTTTACTGATACCCAAGTTTATACTTGCCAGTGGTTTGCTTTTATAAATGGTAGTGGCATTTTGAAAATTAAACCAACCACTTAAATCGGCTTTCCATTGGTTGGTTAAATTAAAGGTATTACTGAGATAGCCATTAAAACCCCAGCTTTCTTGTTTTACCAACTCATTGGTTCCAAATCCATTTAAAAGCGTTTCGTATTGTTGAAAGAATGGTTCGGCGTTCATATAAATATTCCACCATTTTTTTGGAGAGAATGAGCTGCTCAAGGCAATATTCAAGACCTTTCTTTTGCCCACATTTTGTGGAGTTAAAATGGTTTGAGAGCCGTTTTGGTAAGTCAATGATTCAATATATTGATGGGTTACTGCATATTGCATTTTAATACTATATGCGTTGTTATGGGTATAATTTAATTCAATGGTATTGGTTAGTTGTGGTATTAAATAGGGGTTGCCTTGTTCGCTGTTAAATGCATCTAATACATAAATAAAAGGGTTTTGATCTTGGTAAGATGGCCTATCTATTCTTCTGCTGTAAGAAAATCCCAACTGGTGTTTTTCATTCAGGGCATATTGAACAAAAATGGTGGGGAATAAATTCAAATAACTGGTATCGGGCTTTTCTATTTTTGTATTCTTTAAATCGGTGGATTGTCCCTTTACTTGCGAATATTCCCCTCTTAAACCTGCTTGTACCGTAAATTTATTGAGCTTGGTTTGAAAACTAATATAAGCCGCTTGAATGAATTCATTGTAATTGAAACTATTTGATTTACTACTGTCTTCAACCCAGTTGGCATTGTTTAATTGCTTTATATTTATTTGATTTTTGGCACTACTATACACCGATTTAAAACCAGTTTCTATTTGTGTTTTTTCTGTAAAATGATGCAAGTAATCTAGTTTAAGGCTTTTAATTTCAATACGAACTGCTGCATTATTTTCTAAACCATTTGTCGCGAATTTGGTATTGGCTTGATTAAGTCTATCGGTAGTTATGGTATTGTTTAATGCCGATTGAAATTTGGTATAATCTACATCAATATTTAATTCCGATTTTTTATCTTCAAACAACCTATAGTTGAAGTTGAAATTATCTCTTGCAGTAGTAGATGGCGCAATACTTCTTGTAAACACGTTGGTATCGGCTAGGTTAAAGGTTTTAACAAGGGTATAATTGTTATTATCCATTTGGGTGAACCGATTGTTGTGCATCCATAATATACCAATGGTGGTTTTTTTATTAAGGTTATAATCTATACCGGTTCTAAAATTGGCTCCATTAAAATCATCGCCTTCAAATCCACGTTGTAAAAATTGTTTGGTGGGTGTTAGTCGCTCATTATTGGCAGTGGTAATTTGATTCCCTTTATTAGCGCCTCCATTTACAAATAAATTCCATTTATTTTTTCTGTAATTAAAGTTTAGAGTCCCGCTTCCCCTAGCGTGTGTACTCTGGGTATAGTTACTTGAAACAGACCCATTTAATCCGTTGCTAATACTTTTCTTTAATTTGATATTGATGATACCAGCATTACCTGAAGCATCAAAACGAGCGGATGGATTGGTGATGATTTCAATTTCTTTTATATTATCAGCATCAATACTTTTGAGTAATTGCGCCAAGTCCTGCGCAGATAATTGGGTATTTTGGTCGTTTATCATTACAGTAACACCCGATTTTCCGCCCATGCTGATATTTTCATTGGGATCTACTACAACACCTGGTGCTGACTTTAATAATTCCAAAGCGTTTTGTCCCCCCAGAGAAGGGCGGGCTGCAATATTCAATACAGTTTTATCAACCATGGTCTGAATAAAGGGTTTGGCGGCCACTACGGTAACAGCAGAAATGGTTTTAGCAGTAAGGGTATCGCTTTGTGGGGTAGCAAGGGCGATAGAAGAACTGATGAAGGGTAAAAGTGAGATGAGCAGTTTTTTCATTGTTTGCGTTTATGACTGCAATTTGGGGTGCTGCCACGCGCATACCGCCTCAAATCATTATTTGAACCATGGTAGATAGGTCTCAAATAATGACAAATTGATTATCAACCAGTTACAAATTGATTATGCCTTAATTTGATACGTTTTAGGATTTTCACCCGTGTGTTTTTTAAATGCTCTATTGAATGTGGCTTTGCTATTGAAGCCAGCATCATAAGCGAGACTCATGATGGTGAGGTTGGCATTGGCAGGATTTTCTAATTTCAGTTTCACTTCCATTACCCGGTATTGGTTGATATAATCGTTGAAATTCATTCCAAAACTTCGGTTGATAATTTTAGATAGTAAGGAAGCATTGGTGCCCAATTCAGTTGCCAAATCGGTAAGGGTAAGTTCAGGATCTTGGTACATTTTTTTTATTTCCAGTGCTTCTTTCACTTTGATTTTCCAAATTTCAGGTATTGCATTATTGGGTTCAGCATTCAATTCAATAGGGTTCTGAATCAATTCAAAAGCTATATCTTCTGTTGTTGAAACAGATGAATTGGGCAATTGAGGGGGCAGGGTGTACCTATTAAAATCGAGGCTGTATTTCTTTTTTTGCACAATGGAGTGACTGTATCCTGTGATGGCAATATAATAAAATAAGAGGGCAAATAGTAAGTAATACCACCAAGTAGTAGTGTATTCAATGGACAAGCCAAATAAATTAAGCAGGTTGAGTATTGAGCTAGAGAAAAAATAAATAAAGCAAGCAATTAAAAAATGAGACGCCCATTTGAATTGTACATTATCAGCAAACGACAATTCATTTACAATAAACGCACGGTATTGTTTGTAATAGCGTAAGCTCATTAATAAATAACTAAGTAGGCTAAGTAAGCCAAGGGCTATATACCAATTTTGAAAATCGGGATCATTTTGGCCATCCATGAGGTAATATTTTTTAAGCAGGAGGTTGTCAACCACCGCGACAATAATATTCCAGATAATATATAAAATGCCGGGCAAAAAATGCAGTAAGTCTTTCTTATAGAAAACAAATTTTGGGTTTAAAAGGCTTTTAATGTAGAAATAAATAATAGGTGCCATTATAAGCGGGTGGGTCATGGGCATATAGAACATAAAATTTCTACATTCCATACATTCAGTTCCATCGTACCAGCCAGCATAGCCCAACATCCAAGGGCAGATATAAACGATACAAAAGAATAAGAAAGCACTTAACCAGAAATCGCTTTGGGTTTCTTTTTTTATTCCTTTATTGAGTAAAAGCAAAGCATATACAAGCCCGTGTACAAAAAATACCAAGAGGAGACCGCTGCGCCAGTTAAATTCAAAATACATAATTGAATATACAAAATACAGTCGATTTGAGTGCGAAAAAGAGGTTTTTGTTTATACAATAGGGTCTGTATGGAAACCAATGTTTACTCTTTCTGAATTTCCAAATCCACGCCTAGTAATGCCATAAACGTGAAAATTATTTATGAATTTTGGAGCAAAGTCTTCAAAAATATGTGGTGTAATTCCAAGTCCAGCCAAAAATAAAATTGATTTTCCTTTACCACCCCAGCCTAAAACTTCTAACTTGTTGATGCTAAAACCATTTACATAAAAAGTCTTAAATTTTTGCTGTAAACAGGTTTTTATCAATAGTCCAAGCCAAAAGAAAAGGGTCAATATTTTTTTTTAATTAATGGGTAAAATCAAATAATTGTACGTTGCCTGTATTTAGATTTAAGTAGAATAAATAATCGAATTTTAAGCATTTGTTTCTGCTAAAATTAATTGTAATAATTTTCTTTTTGATAGTGTAATTTGAGATGATTCAACATAATAATAAATGCATTCATCAATCAACTCTGCTTCAGTGGAAACATAAGCACCGCTATCTGTCATCAATAAACTATTTAATGCTGTTGTTGATATAAGAACAGCATTAGCGTTTGAAATTTCTAATTCTCGTAGCGGAAAAAATTGGTTTTGAAAGTTGATTTGTTCCATGGTTTTAAGTTGCAATAGTGTACAGAGATTTTTTAGTGCATTACTCTAAAATAGTGCCAGCTACTAATGATACGAATTTAATATACTAATAATTTTAGTACAAGTTAATGTCTTACAATGGGATGTGCAAATTTTTATTCTTAGCGAGATTTCTTATCTTCTAAATCAATGAAAAGAATTAGGAGAAATGGGGTTTCCATTTAAAAATAATAAAGCTGCTTGATATAAATAAAAAAATGATATATTTATGAAGTTAAAATACCAAACCAATGAAGAATGAAATCATGATAAAAAAATTAACCCAAAGGGTTACTGGATATGGAGTAAAATATTCAATTAACCTTCAAAACTTAGGCACAATAAAGTTCTTTTAAGCACTACCGGATATTTTTATACAATGGATGTCAATTTACTGACTATTAAATAATTCACTATCTTAATAAATGAATGAATCACTTCTAAAATTATATTGCAAGTATCATCCTGAATTTCTAGAATCTTTAGAAATATTTTCAGAATGCAATAAAAATCGACTTCTAAAAAATTTAAAGACTCAAAATACAAAAAGCAATTTTCTTTCTATTGTATCAGAAATTCAATTCGGTGAATTATTTACTAAATTAAATTTTGAAATAGAGTACGAAAAAAAATATAAAAATCAACAAACGCCAGACTGGTCATTATTTTCAAAAAAAACAACTACAATCTGTGAGGTCTATCGATTAGACAAAAGTAAAAAAGTTCAAGAATATACTGATTTTGAAAATGAAATTAAAGAAGCATTGAGAAAATTAGAATATAATTATCTTATCGAAATCAATCTCGTTAAAAATGATTTTGATATTGCAAGTTTCAACACCGCTGTAATTATCAATCAAGTAAAAAATTGGCTTATTAGTTCGGCTAAAGTAAAAGGAGATAAAATAATAGTAAATTCAAATTTCGCATTTGAAATTAAAAATATAAACACTAAAGTAAATCATCTTTGTTTTATTGGGCCAGCAATGAGAATTGACTATAAACCTCATAAACTTGCACAAGAAAAGCATTTAAGTGAGAATGAAATAACTAAGAAATTAAAAAAATATAAAGAAATCATATTAGATGAAAATTTGGCATTTATTATTTGTATTTCAATTGATTTTGTAAGTGGCTTTGAGATTTCTGAGTGTGTACAATACTTTTTAGGAAAAGAAATAAATTATATAGATTATGGAAATCCGCTTTTTGAAAATTATGAATCTGAGAATTGGGGAAGCTGGTGGACTGAATTAGGTGAATTTTATAGTAATCCTCAATTAAGCGGTATTCTTATTCTTTATAATAATTCTTTTACTTTCTTAATTAATCCAAATAGAAGTCAAAGAATTTATGATAAGGAATATAATTTGTTGAAAGAAAAGCTTTTAAGTATCAAATCAACTAAACTAAAAGATTTATCTACTTGAATAATACCAACAATTAAATGAAAAATATACCCCAATTAAAATATATAGCCCAAAAGACTACTGTATACGAGATAAGAAACTCATACTGTATGCCCTATTCCACTAAAACGAATTGCAAACACAAAATAATCATTTCAGCAACTCCTTTTTTGGTGTTGCTTGATAAAGGTTCTCTTTTTTAAAAGGGTATCAGTTACCTTTATAAAAAACAAGCCCAATACAGATAATACCCAACAAATACTGAACTTTATAGAATATGCTAATATTTAAAGACACCAAATTTATTAAATCACCATTTGACAATGAAGCAGAATTAGAGCAAGTTGTAGTAGATAATTATGAATATCTTTTTGGACCAAATTCATTTTATTTACCAAAAGCAAAAATAAAAACTGCCGACGGAGTTGGAACAATTCCAGACGGATTTGCAATTGATATTGAGCAAGGGAAATGGTATTTGGTAGAAGCTGAACTAATACATCACAGTGTATGGAACCATATTGCACCTCAAGTTACTAAACAAATATTAGCTTCAAATCAGCCGCTTACTAAAAGAACATTAGTTGATTTGGCTGTGTCACTGTATCAGACTGACCAAAATACAAGAGAAAAATTTGAGGAATTAAATATTGCAGAAATCAATGTAAGGCAAGTTGTGGGAGACATACTGGAAACAGAACCAATCATTGGAGTGCCCATTGATGGAGTTACAAATGACCTGAGAGATTGGGCAAGAACTTTAAAATATAAAGTGAAACTTTGGATTATTAATAAATTTGTAGAGTTTAACAAGCCTCAGAATATTATTTTTGAATTTCCAGAAGAGTTTAAACCTGAATTAGACACAGCAGAAGAAAGTGAGCTGCCAAAAGTAAATAATGAAATTGCAAAATATGATATTGAGCTATTAGATTTAATTAAAGCTCATTTATTAACTGCAGGCGAGAAATTAGTAATGACATACAAACCAAAAAATGGAAAAGCCAATAGCTATGAAGCATTAGTATTAGAAGATGGTTCATTGGAAATTTTAGGGCAACAATTCAGTAGTCCTAGCTATGCAGCACTTATCGGAATGCAAAACGCTGGAAGTGATAGAAAAACCGTTAATGGTTGGACTTCTTTTAAAAACAACAAAAATAAAACACTCGCAGATCTTAGAGAACAATTACTAAATACTAAAACAAATGAAGCGGATTAAAAGATAACCGCTGTGATTTGTTGTTATAGATAATCTAAATATATAAACAATTATTATTCGTCCTACCAAAAGAAATAATTGTAACAACCTAATAAAAATGAATTTCTAGAAATGAACAGCCACGAAATTGAACTTAACGTAAAACGTATCATTGAGAATTTCTCAAAAGAAGATTTTTTCTTTGACTTGTTATTGGCTTATGGTATTTCTAAAACTTCCATTACCCGGCTAAAAAGCGGAGATTTTAACCTTTCAAAAGTGGAAGGTGAAATACTTTACAAAAAGAAAGTCTTTTTTAAAGAAGAACCATCCGATAAATTACTCAGTAGTATTGAAAGTATTGCAAAAGAAGAACGCATTTTAAAACAATCCCCACGTTTTGCTATTCTTACTGATTATAAAACCATAGTGGCAAAAGATATAAAACTGGGTAAAAACTTAGATATTGCCATTAAAGATTTGCCAAGCCATTACGCTTTCTTTTTACCCTTGGCGGGCAGCGAAGTATATCACTCCACTAATGATAATGAAGCCGACCGAAATGCTGCCTATAAAATGGCAACACTATACGATGAGCTTGTTACAAAGAATCAAGACATCTACAATTCTAAGGAGGGCATTCATAATCTAAATATTCTCTTATCTAGATTATTGTTCTGTTTTTTTGCCGAAGACACTGAGATATTTGAAGGAGACAGTATTTTTACAAATACCTTGTATCAGCATACGAACGTGAACGGAAACGATACAGACGAATTTCTCAACAGACTATTTAACCGTTTAAACACAGAAAGTGCAAATGGTTTTCCAGCACATCTTGCCCAATTCCCTTATGTAAATGGTGGTTTATTTAGAGATCAAATTGCTTCGCCTGTTTTTACAGCGAAAGCTAGAAAAATACTAACTGAACTAGGTGATTTAAACTGGAAAGACATTAATCCAGATATTTTTGGTTCTATGATTCAGGCGGTAGTAATTCCTGAATACCGTAGCGATTTAGGCATGCACTACACCAGTGTGCCCAATATTCAAAAACTTATAAAACCGTTGTTTTTAGATGCTTTATACGAAGAATTTGAAAACTGCAAAACCATCCCCCAACTTAGAAAGCTCATAAACCGAATTGCAAAAATAAAATTTTTTGACCCTGCTTGCGGTAGTGGAAATTTTTTAATTATTACTTACAAGGAAATTCGTTTATTGGAAATAAAAATTCTGCAACGCATTATTGACCTTAGTACAACCCCTTCGATGGAGTTTACCTCCATACAGCTTTCACAGTTCTATGGTATTGAGCTAGATGATTTTGCCCACGAAATGGCTATACTCTCTCTTTGGCTGGCAGAACACCAAATGAACAAGGTGTTTGAAGAAATACTTTTTGACTATGGTAAGAGCAAACCCATTCTACCCTTAAAACAAGCAGGGAAAATAGTACAGGGAAATGCTGCCCGAATAAATTGGAGAAGCGTTTGCTCAATTACAAAAGATGAGGAGGTGTATATTATTGGAAACCCTCCATATTTGGGTGCTAGAATGCAAAACGCAGATCAAAAAAAAGAGCTAGACTTGGTTTTTTATAACTTCCAAAACTATAGAGATTTAGATTACATTGCTATTTGGTTTTATAAAGCAAAACATTATATTGAAGGGTCAAATGCTAAATATGCTTTCGTTTCTACAAATTCAATCTGTCAAGGACAACAGGTAGCATTATTGTGGTGGAATCTTATATCTGACAAAATAGAAATCGATTTTGCATATCTATCATTCAAATGGACAAATAATGCTAAAGGAAATGCAGGTGTTACCGTGATTATTTTGGGGCTTAGGAATGTTTCTACCTCACCAAAATATTTATATCATGGTAATATTAAGAAGGAAGTAAAGAATATTAATGCTTATTTACTGAATGCTCCTAACGTAATAGTTTATCCAAGAAATAATTCTATATCGGGTTTCCCTAACCTCCCGAAAGGTAATATGCCATATGATGGTGGTTTTTTAATTTTTTCTGATGAGGAAAAAAGTAAAATGGCAAATCAATACCCCAAATCAGAAATATATTTTAAAAAACTCTTCGGAGCTGAGGAACTTATGAATGGCACTAATAGGTGGTGTTTATGGATAAGAGATAATGATTTAGGCAACGCACTAAAATTTGATTTTATAAAAAATAGAATTGAAAGCGTTAAAAAAATGCGATTGAGCAGCAATGATACAGGTGCTCATAAATTGGCGTTAACACCGCATAGATTCAGAGAAATCAGGGAAACAAAAACAAGTTCAATTGCTATCCCCTTAACAACCTCTGAAAATAGAGAATATATTCCAATTTGTATTATCGATTCAAATTATATTGGCACTAATGCTTTGAGTATTTTATACGATGCCCAACCTTGGCTTTTTGGCGTTATCCATTCAAAAATGCATATGGTTTGGGTGAATGCAGTTGGCGGGAAATTAAAAACAGATTATAGGTATTCAGCCAAGTTATGCTACAACACTTTTCCTTTTCCTGAAACCACCCTCAAACAAAAGGAAAACTTAAACTTGTATGTTTTTGCCATTTTAGATGAAAGAGCCAAGCACCCTGAAAAAACCATGGCTCAGCTCTACGACCCCGATAAAATGCCCGCAGGTTTACGTAAAGCCCATGGGGAGTTGGATTGTGCCATTGAGCAATGTTACCGTTTACAACCCTTTGTATCAGACACCGAACGTTTGGAATATTTGTTTAAATTGTACGAAGAAATGACTAAAAGCGGAACTTTGTTTGAGAAACAGAAAACGGCTAAAAGACCTAAGAAAAAATGAGCATTGAAAACACAAATAAAGAATATAAAAGTTTAAAAAAAGCTATTGGAGATAAAGCCAATCACCATGATTTAGCTGAAACCTGCGTATGTTTCGCCAATGCTCAAGGCGGAGAACTAATTATTGGTATAGAAGATAAACAAAATGCTCCGCCAGCGTTACAAAAAATAAAGCAAGAAGATATTAATGGATTGGTAAAATCTCTTCGTCAGCTTACAGATAGCGTTAGTATTGTAACAAGCAATATAATCATACATGAAAACGGTGGTGAATATTTCATTTTGAATATCCAGCCTTCTACTAGAGTAATTGCTACTACTTCATCAGGTAAGGTTTTCATCCGTATTAGCGATAGTTGCTATCCTATTGGCAGTGATGATTTAACAAATTTAGCAACCGAAAAAACAGCTTTTCAGTGGGAAATAATAACTGCACAAAAAGTAAGGGTAAAAGAAGTAAATACTCAAAAAACGCATGCCTTACTCAAAGATTTACAAAGCTCTGAAAAAGTATCTGATTTTATAAAAGGTAAATCTGATGATGAAATTTTATTGCACTATCAATTGCTAAATACTGATGGGTATTTAACCAATTTAGGTATTCTGTGGCTAGGAAATTCAAGTCAAATTGCCCGCTTGAGTTACCCAGTAACTGTTCAATACATTGTGTACAATGAAATGGAGGAAAAAATTCGTAAAAAAGAATGGCACTTTCATTTACACAGCCCTAAAGAAATATTGTTGGAGATAGAAAGAGAAGCCGTTGAGTTAACCTATAGTTCAGAATTACCAGATGGGCTGTTTCGAAAAAATCTTCGACAGTATGCACCAGAAGTGGTACGTGAACTTTTGGTAAATGCTATTGCGCATAAAAAATATACTATTTCAGGCGATATTTTTATTGAAGTTTTTCTGGATCGTTTAAAAATAACTAACCCTGGAAGTTTACCCTTAGGCGTAACTACCAAGAACATACTTCATGAACGCCACAGACGAAACCCACATTTAATTCAGTTAATGTCGCACTTAAAGTTAATGGAAGGTGAGGGTT
The DNA here is from genome assembly GCA_013297995.1 of Chitinophagales bacterium. Taxonomy (GTDB): domain Bacteria; phylum Bacteroidota; class Bacteroidia; order Chitinophagales; family Chitinophagaceae; genus Sediminibacterium. The sequence continues at coordinate 20,872 of JAAFJB010000041.1, forward strand.
CTGGTTATGATTTGGTGTATGAAAAATTAGCTCGGGATGCTAAACCAATGCCCGAAATTGAAACTGACTTTACAAAAGTTAGTGTAACCGTTTATGCTAAATCAATGAATCCTGAAGTACTTTCTATTTTAGATTATATTGATAGGTATTTCAAGCTAACCCAAAAAGAGTTCATCACTTTAGGTATTATTGCTTCTCACAAAAAAATGCCTGCTACCCATCTTGCATCCTATTTACAATTATCTCAAGATGACCGAACTAGAACTTGGCTTGGAACACTTTTAGAAAAAGAAATTTTAATTGCACATGGAGAAAAAAAAGGCACACAATATTTACTAAACCCTAAGTTATTTGAGCAAGCCAAATTAAATATAACTCCATCATTAAAAACGATGGAGTTATATAAACTGGAGGCATTGATAATGGAAGATTTAAAGTACAACGGTACAAGTACCATGAATGATATAAAAAAGCGATTAAAAGAAGCATCTGAAAACGAAGTTCAAAAGTCAGTTTACAAATTGGTCTCAAATCAAGAAATAGCAGCATCTAGAGCCAAAAAAAACAGAACCTACCAGCTGGCTAAAAAAAAATAAATGAAAAACAAAATCATAAAACAAAATTACAACCAATTGATTTTCAGTATTTTATTTATTTTTCAGCACAAAGTATAAAAAAATAAATCATGCCCAATTTAGTAAGTGTAGCATATAAGCAAACAGGTAAAAGCAAAAAGACCAATAATTTGGGCATGCGTGAAATGCAGGAAAGAGCATTTAATGCCCGCAGTGCTCAATATTTATTGATAAAAGCACCACCAGCATCGGGTAAATCAAGGGCTTTAATGTTTATTGCGTTGGACAAACTTAACAATCAAGGCATTAAAAAAGCTATTGTTGCCGTACCTGAAAAATCAATTGGGGCATCATTTAGTTCAACCAAGCTATCAGAAAAAGGTTTTTTTGCCGATTGGGAGGTAAACCCCAGGTACAACTTATGTACAGCGGGAGCAGACAACAGCAAAATAAAAACCTTTCTTGAATTTTTAGAAAGTACCGAACAAATTTTAATTTGCACCCACGCTACTTTGCGTTTTGCGTTTGATGGCTTGGATGAAAAAAAACTAAATAACACACTTATTGCCATAGACGAATTTCACCACGTTTCTGCCGATGGAGACAATCGTTTGGGAGAAGTAATGAAAAATATCATGGCTAATTCTAATGCACATGTTGTTGCCATGACGGGTTCCTATTTTCGGGGCGACAATATCCCTGTTTTGCTTCCCGAAGATGAAGCCAAGTTCACTAAAGTTACTTATAACTATTACGAGCAGTTAAACGGTTACGATTTTTTGAAATCACTAGGCATTGGCTATCATTTTTATACAGGTCGTTATTTTAAAAAGCAGCCTGATAAACAAATGTCTGCTTTGGAAGAAATTTTAGATGAGAACAAAAAGACCATCATTCATATTCCAAGCGTAAACTCTGCTGAATCTTCAAGAGAAAAGCACGAAGAAGTAGGACATATCATAGATGCTTTGGGTGATTTAGAATATCAAGACGAAAAAACAGGCGTATTGTATGTAAAAAGCAAACGCAGCAATAAAATTTTGAAAATTGCCGATTTGGTAAATGATAATCAAAAAGAGCGAGACAAAATTTCTGCCTATCTACGAGATTCAAACTCACCAGATTCCATTGATATAATTATTGCCTTAGGCATGGCAAAAGAAGGTTTTGACTGGCCCTATTGCGAACATGCTTTAACCATAGGTTACAGGGGTTCGTTAACCGAAATTATTCAGATCATTGGACGAGCCACAAGAGATAGTAACAATAAAACACATGCGCAATTTACCAACTTGATTGCACAGCCTGAAGCCGAAACAGACGAAGTAAAATTGTCCGTTAACAATATGCTGAAAGCCATTACTGCCTCCTTGTTGATGGAACAAGTGTTAGCACCTAATTTCAAATTCAAATTGAAAGATAATGACGATGAAGAAGACCAGAAAAATGATGACGAAAATACGATAAGAATCAGAGGTTTTAAATTACCCACTTCTCAACGTGCCAAAGATATTATTGAAAGCGATCTAAATGATTTGAAAGCAAGAATTTTGCAAAACGAACAAATGTTGAAAGCAATGCCAGGAAATGTTGAGCCCGAAGTGATCAACACGATTTTAATACCAAAAATTATTCGAGAAGTGTATCCTTACTTAAGCGATGATGATGTTGAATCAGTTCGGCAGCACGTTGTTGTTGATTCAGTTATTAAAAACAGCGTAATTGAAGAACAAGGCGGCAAGAAATTTGTGCGAATGGCTAGCAGCTTTGTGAATATAAACGATATTCACATTGATTTAATTGACCAAATAAACCCATTTCAAAAAGCATTTGAGATTTTATCAAAATCGGTAACTACAAAAGTATTAAAATTAATTGACGAACATATTCAGTCTATTAAAATAGAAATAACAGAAGATGAAGCCATAATGCTATGGCCCAAAATAAAAGAGTGGATTAGCAAAACAGGCGAAGCTCCTAACCGTCAATCGCATGACCCTAAAGAAAAAAGAATGGCAGAAGCTGTACTATTTTTACGTGAATTAAAAAGACAAAGAGCATTGAATGAACAACAATAAGAAAAAAATATCAATAATCGACATCTTCAATGATGATGCGTTTGGCCTGTTGGATTCAACCGCCAAAACTTCAATCGTTAAAACTGCAGACCAACGATTAATAGATTCATTTGAAGAAATTAATGCATTTGTTGATAAAAACAACAGAGAACCAAATACATCAAGTATGTCAGAATACGGACTGTTGGCTAGATTGAAAAATATTAAAGAAAACGAGCAACAAATAATTTCTTTAAAGCCATACGACAGATATAATCTTTTAGGTACAGTAGAAATAGCTAAAACTTCTATTAGTGATATTTTGAATGATGATGAATTTGGCTTGCTGGAAACAGAAAGCGATTTGTCAATATTCAAATACAAGCATATTACAAAAAAAGACGAAAGAGAAAAGGCAGAGTTTATTGCACATCGAAAACCATTGAAAGATGAAGCGTTTAAGCCTTATGAAGAAATGTTTCAAAAAGTGCATCAGGAAATCAAAGAAGGAAAAAGGCTAATTAACCCATTTCATAATATTGAAAAGAACTTACATGTTGGCAACTTCTATTTACTTGATGGCGTGATGCTATATCTTAAAGAGGCTAAACTTGAAAAAACCGTTTGGGAACAAAAATCAGGAAATCGTGAACGAGTTGAAGGACGAACATTTACCATTTTTGAAAACGGCACATACAGCAATATGCTGTATCGTTCCTTGGGAAAACAAATTCAAAAAAGCGGAAAGTTAATTACAAATACGCATGAAGGAATAAACAATCAACTTTATGTAAATGCAGGAATACTTAGCGAAGAAGATCTTCCAACGGGATGGGTCTACATTTTAAAGACAAAGTCAAGTCACCCTGAAATTGCAAGTATTAAAAACTTATTCAAAATAGGTTTTTCTTCAACATATATTGACGACAGAATTAAAAATTCAAAACATGAAGCAACCTACCTGTATTCAGAGGTAACAAAAGTTTCAAGTTATGCTTGTTATAATAGAAATGCGGATAAATTGGAACAACTGCTTCATCGTTTTTTTGCAGCAGCATGTTTGAATATTGATATAGAAATAATTCCAGGCAAAAGAATCACACCCAGGGAATGGTTTGTGGTTCCATTTGAAGAAATTGAAAGAGCCATTGAACTAATACTAAAAGAGCAAATTATACACTACAAGTACGATAGTGAGATTGAAAAAATTGTACTTAAATAATTTATTAACTAGTGTAAAATATTTGCTTGAAGTTTGGCGGGTGCTAAACCAATGCAAGCCCCATCCCCTACTTTAAGTCCTTCATTATTTCTTCTATTGCCCTGGCTAGTTGTGGATCGCGTTGGTTTATTTTATCATCAAAACTTAATGGCACAAAAATATCAGGTTCTACACCTGTAAGCTCCAAATCTTTTCCGTCCA
>JAAFJB010000042.1 GCA_013297995.1 Chitinophagales bacterium
ACAATGAAAACATACTCTGAAATACTAAACCTAATCTCATCTAATAGAGCGTTTCTTCAAGACCGTTTTGGGATTATTAAAATGGTATTATATGGGAGTTATGCAAAGGGGGTGGCAACAGAAATAAGTGATATTGATTTGATGTATGAGCTAGAAGATGGGAGAGGAATGACGTTAGCCAGGTTGGGAAATATGGAAAAATATTTTAGGGAGTTGTTGGGAATAGAAAAGATTGAGTTGGTTTGTAAACAATATATGAATCCTATTATTTTAAATGGAGTAAAAAAAGAAGGGCTTGAAATATTCTGAGAAAAATATTTTATATATACTCACGGTATTAGAAGCTATAGAGAAAATTCAGCTTTATGTAGATGGATATACAAATGCTACTGATTTTTTCGCTGCAAATAACCAGATGATCTTTAATGCAGTATCTCATTTATTATTGGCAGTAGGAGAGGAATCCAAAAAAATTGAGGAGGTATTAAAAGAGGAAATGGGATTAATTAATTGGGAGGAGATAGCAGGGATGAGAAATAGGATAGCCCATGATTACAGAGGTATAGATAAAGAAGTGGTATTTGAGGTTGTTCAGAAAGATTTACCAATATTAAAGCAGGTATTATTGATGATGATAAAATTTGTTGAACCAGATAGTAGTAAACTGAAGGAAATTCTTATATCTGAATGGTATCAGCATGCTAGAAAATTATTTTAGTAACCGAAAACCAGAGACCCTGACGACCCGACGAAACACCTTCCGATACTTCTAATTACAAAATAAAATGTAGAAATAATGAGAACTTTAAATGTTTCTATTTCAGATATTGAGTACAGTAAATTTGGCATACAAAACGACAAATTAAGTTTTACAGACTTCATAGAAATTGTAAGCAGAGAGTTAACTAGACAAAATTTAAGTAAGTGTATTGAACTTGCAAGCAAGTACGGGCTTTCTAAAATTACAATGGATGAAATTTCTGATGAAGTTAAAGCGGTAAGACGAAATGCAAAAAATCGTAATTGATACAAATGTTATTGTATCAGCTTTAATACAAAAAAACTATCCTTACTTAATTATAAATGATTTGTTTATTGAGGATAAGTTTCAACTTTGTGTTTCAGACGAATTACTTACGGAATATTATGAGGTTTTATCCCGAGAAAAATTTGCAAAATTTCAACACTTCTTTAGCAAAGCGGAATTATTACTTTCAGATATAGAATCAAGAGCGATTAAGTTTCACCCAACAATTAAAATAGACATAATTTCAGATAAAGACGATAATATGATTTTGGAATTAGCAGATGAATGTGAAGCTGATTTTATAATTACAGGCAACACAACAGACTTTTCATTTGCAAGCTATAAGAATACAAAAATTGTAACACCAAGGGAATACTGGGAACTTCTAGTGTCTTGACGATCAGACGCCCCGACGCTTAAATAAAATACAATGAACGAAAACACTACCGACGAAATATCATTAAAGGAGCTGATTCAAAAGCTAGGTGAGTGGTGGGCTTATTTAAAAACCCAGTGGTGGAAGATATGTATAGCGGGCTTGTTGGGCGGAATTATTGGCTTTGTATATGCTTGGATGCAGCCTATTACTTATACCGCAAAAATTACGTTTGTGGTAGAGGAAGGAAAGAGTGGGGGAGGTAGTTTGGGGGGATTGGCAAGTTTGGCAGGGCAGTTTGGAGTAGATGTAGGAGGTTCAGGTGGTGGTGGAGTAATGAGTGGAGATAATATACTCTTGTATTTTAAAAGTGAGTCATTAGCACGGGAAGTATTGTTGAGTAGGTATAGTGCAGCAAGTAATCAATCGGTAGCTGATGTTTATGCAGAAGTGTATAAGCTGAAAGAAGCTTGGGCAAAAAATGAAAAAATAGGCAAGGTAGATTTTCCGGTGTTGGCGAATAATAAACCATATAGCAGATTACAAGATAGTTTGTTGCAGCAAATCATTGGCAGCATTTTAAAAACAAAGTTTACGGTAGCCAAAACCGATAAGAAAGCAAGTTTTATAGAAGTGAGTGCGGTGATGGAGAATGAGGTATTGGCAAAAACCTATTGTGAGCGAATAGTAAAGGAGGCGGTGAGCCGATATATCAATATTAAAACACAGCGGCAGAAAGCAACCGTAGATAAATTACAAACAAGGGTAGATAGTATAGCCAATTTATTAAGCCGAAAAACCGCATCAGGCGCAGCATTACAAACTTCCAGTGCCACCATGGATATTAATCCTTTGTATAGAACAGGAACAGCCGTAGCGGTAGAAACCACGGTAAGGGATAAAACCATGTTAGCAACTATTTTTGCCTCAGTAACCCAGAACTTAGAAATGGCAAAGTTTACCTTGAGCCAAGAAACGCCAGTGATACAAATTGTAGATAAATCAATATTTCCATTAAAAATAAATAGATCTTCAAGGCTAATATCTTCTTTAATTTTCTCTATAATTTTAGGAGTAGCTTCGTTAATAAGATTTATTTTGATTAAAATCTATTAAACTTCAAATAATTGATTATTGTGAAGTTCTATTAACAAATAAAGTAGTTTCAGATTCTGAATAAAACGAAAGGTTTTGTGAGAATTAAGTAATTGAACTAAACAAACTTATTTAATACACAACATCATCGAAATTCCCCGAAAACTTTATCCAATGTTCAAAAAAGCTTGAAAGTATTATTAATAAAAAGAAAAGTCTTTTAACACCAGACCAAGATGCCTAAGATGAGCATCTTACTGAAAATATATCTTGTTTTTATACTCAGAAAGAATTGATTTTTTGAATTTTAAATGTAGTAAACTTAAAATAGGTTCTAAGAGCTTTTAGAAGTGGATCTTTTACAAACCTTTTATCCCAAGTGGCGTGAGTTTTCAATATCAAAATATTTCAGAGCTGGATAAGACACTTTAATATTTAAAAAATCAAAACCAAATGATGGTAATTTTTTCGCAAAGGGGTTAAATCTATTAATTAAGAGTAGTTTATAGATAAATATGTTTATGTTTTATAATAATTTAGCAAAATACGATGTGTTTACAGACGACAGGTTTATAACATTAGCTACCTTAAGTGATTGACTTTTTGCGTATAAACAAAAAGCTTACAAATTATAGAAAATATTACTACAAGTTTCTGTAAAGTTTTAAAAAAATATTATACAAGAATAAATTCGTATGAAATCAACTGGATAAAAAAACATCAAAAATATAATACCACTCAAAAAATAGTTCAAACCTTTATGATGAAGTATGAGTTGTGTTAAATCTTAAAAAGAATTAACACAAAACTTTGTTGAATTGTTAGTGTTCAAACAACCTAATTACTTATATGGGTAAATACAATGTTTAATTAACTATAACAAGGGAAGGAATAGTTCTAAAAATATAGCTTGTATATAGATATTGATAAGTCAACAATTTATATATCATTATTTTTATTAATTTAAAATAAGTGGGTTTAAATTTCTTTAAATGAAAATATTAATTACTGGGGCTGCGGGGTTTATTGGATATCATTTAACAAAAAGGTTATTATTAAATGATAATTATGTTTACGGGTTAGACAATTTTAATGACTACTATGATGTAAATCTAAAGTTTAGCAGAGTTGAACAACTTGGAATTAATAAAAATGAATTAATTTATAATAAGTTAATTCATAATCATATAAATCTTAAATTTATTAAATTAGATATTAAGGATAGTGTTAATTTACAAACTATTTTCAAAAGTGAAAAATTTGATATAGTAGTTAATCTTGCAGCTCAAGCAGGTGTACGTTATAGTTTAGAAAACCCTGAGGAATATGTTAATTCAAATATTGTTGGTTTCTTTAATATTTTAGACCTATGTTCAAAGTATAAAATTAAACATTTGATTTATGCTAGTTCCTCTAGTGTATATGGAAATAATATAAAAACTCCCTTTTCAGTTGATGATTCAGTTGATCATCCAATATCATTGTATGCTGCCTCAAAAAAAAGTAATGAACTAATGGCTCATGTTTACAGTCATTTATACTCTTTAAAAACTACTGGCTTGAGATTTTTTACTGTCTATGGACCTTGGGGAAGGCCAGATATGGCTTACTATTCATTTACAAAATCAATACTTAATCAACAAAAAATAGATGTTTACAATTACGGAAACCTTAAAAGAGATTTTACATATATCGATGATATAATTGAAAGCATAAGTAGAATAGTCGATCAAGTAGATACTGCTAATATTACTACTAAGTTTAACAGCTTTAATAGTAAATATTATCGAATATTTAATATTGGCAATAGTAATCCAATAAAACTTATTGATTTTATTCAGGCAATTGAAAATAGAATTGGAATTAAAGCAATAATTAATTTTTTAGAAATGCAACCTGGTGATGTAAATGCAACTTATGCGGATGTTAGCGCACTAGAAAAGGAAATTAACTATAAACCCAATACTGACTTACAGACTGGCATAGAAAAATTTGTAAAATGGTACAAGGATTTTCATAAATAAAAATATTTAAAAGGTATGAATGTTCCATATTTGATAAATTTTAGTTCAATAGGAACTGACTCTATCGGGTTCTTAACTGTAGCTCAAAGTCCAGAAGTTCCTTTTACAATTAAAAGGGCATATTGGACTTACAATACTCCTTCAAATCAGATTCGAGGGTTCCATGCCCATCGTGAACTTCATCAATTAATTTTTTCTATAACTGGAGAAATTGAATTTTATACTGAAGATATTTTTGGAAATAAAAACATATTTAAACTTGATCAGCCTAATATTGGTTTATATATTCCACCTATGGTTTGGAGAGAGATTAAATTTGGAATTAACTCAACCTTATTGTGCTTAGCTAGTTTCGAATATTTTGAAACAGACTATATAAGAAATTACGAAGATTTTAAAAAATTAATAAAAAAAAATGACTAAACAAGAAATTACAGCTACCGTTATTAAACAGGTTGAAAATTTAAATGATACTTTTCTGGAATCTCAGAAAATTATCGTAGACGAAAATACCGTTCTATTTGGAAATGGATCAAGTATCGATTCACTCTCATTAGTATCTATGATTGTTGAATTAGAAATGCTTTTTTCTGAGGAGTATGGATTTGATATATCACTAACTGATGATAAAGCCATGACTAGAGAAATAAATCCATTTGACAGTGTAAGTAGTCTTGTAGACTTTGTATTTGAAATTATAAATAAAAAAATTACATAATAAAAAAATGAAGTATCAAGATAAGTTCATTTTAGTTACAGGAGCCAGCAGAGGTGTTGGTCTTGAAATAATTAACCATTTTATTGAGAATGGAGGAACCGTAATTGGTATAAGTAGAGGGAGTTCAAATTTTGTCAATCAAAATTATTTCCATTTTTCTTTAGATTTAGGTGACCCAGAGGCAATAACAAATTGTTTTAAAAAAAAAATTAGTAAACAGTTTAAAAGAATAGATATTGTAATTAATAATGCAGCAGTAATGACTTCACAGTATTCTATGATCATGCCAATCAAAAATGCCATTGATATGGTAAATGTAAATTTACTCGGAGTATTTTTTGTTTCTAGAGAAGCAACAAAATTAATGAGAGGTAAGGAACAATGTAGAATTATAAATATTGGCTCAATGGCCTCGAGCTTAGAGCCAATCGGAGATTCTATTTACGCTGCAACCAAAGCTGGTATTATTAGTCTAGCAAATGTAATGGCTAAGGAATTATCTTCATTGAACATTACTTGTAATACTCTTGCAATATCTGCAATAGAAACAGACATGCTTAATTCACATTCTACCAATGCTCAAATAAAAATTAAAGAAATTATCAATAATTTGCCTATACCAAGAATGGCCAGTTCTGATGACATTTTAAATGTTATCGACTTTTTTGCATCTGATAGAAGTTCATATATAACAGCTCAAACAATTTTTTTAGGTGGAATTAATTAATGAGAATGTATATTTAATAAGAAATAAAAAAATATTTTCTTCCAATACATATATCTTTAAAAACAAGGTAAATGATGCTTGTATTATAATTGATCCAGGATTTGATACAGAATTGATCGATAAAGAAATTCAGGAAAATAAATTAAATCCAATTGCCGTTGTTTCAACACACGGTCATTTTGATCATATTGGAAGTGCCGCTTTTTTTAAAAATAAATATCATATTCCATTTTATCTGCATGAGGGCGATATGAAAATATCTCAATCGGCAAATTTTTATTTAAAAGTGGCTCAATTAGATCATAAGATCGAAACGCCAAAACCTGATTTTTTATTTAAGGGAGAGCTTGATCATTTAACCTTAAATGGCATCAACCTCGAAGTTTATAATTTACCCGGACACTCGCCAGGAAGCTGTGTTATAAAAATTGAAAACAACCTTTTTTCAGGCGATATCTTTTATAAAAATGGTATAGGGGCGGGTAGCATGCCTAAAGAAAATACAGAGCTTCTTAAGCGATCTATATTAAGATTTTTTGATATATTCGTTGATGAAGATCTTGTTTTGCCAGGCCATGGGGCATCGGAATATTTAGGCGGAATAAAAAACGGTAACGCAGAATTAAAGAAATTTTTCGTACAAAATAATGAAAGCAATGAAAGATGAGGGAGTAGGAATAATTGGTACTGGTCACTATTTACCTTCAAAAATTCAATCGAATGAAGAGCTGTGTGAACTCATTCCTGAACTTACTCCGGAATGGATCATCAGCAAAACAGGTATTAAAAACCGTTACCATTTAGCTGCCAACGAAACGGGATCTTCAATGGCAATTGAGGCTTGTAAAAATGCAATAACAAATTCAGGGATAGATACAAAAGAAATTGGTTTAGTAATTGTGGCATCTTTTAGTCAGGATTATTTATTTCCGCCAATGTCAGCCAAAATACACTCACATTTTGGGTTACAAAAAGATTGCCAAATCCTTGATATCAATACAAATTGTGTTGGTCTTGTAACTGCTTTAACAGTGGCATCCGAACGAATGAAATGCGATACTTCTATCAAAAATGCGTTGGTTATAGGGGCAGAAGTTTTATCAAAATATACAAATCCAAAAGATAAAGAAACCGCGGTGTTTTTTAGTGATGGAGCATCGGCCGTTGTGGTAGGAAGAGTTGATGAGGCTATAGGTTTTAGAAGTGCAAAATTCATGACGGATTCTTCTACCTATGAATCGGTTAGAATGAGAGGGGGCGGATCATCTTTTCCAATTGCAGAAAAATCGGAAGATCTTAAAGTATTATATGCCGAGCAAAATGGGTTAGCTACTTGGAAACAAGCGGTTACTAATTTTCCGGTGGTTATTCAAAAATTATTAGAAAAGGAAAATTTGAAAATTGATGAAATTGATTTTTTTATTTTTCATCAGGCAAATGGTTTTTTAATTGATTATTTAATCAAAAAAATGAAAGTGCCTTTAAATAAAACTTACACAAATGTTGAAGAAATAGGCAATACAGGTTCTGCTAGTATTGGAATTGCTTTAAGCGAAGCTTATTCAAAAAGCCTAATAAAAAAGGGAAGTAATTTAGTAATAGCAGGAGTTGGAGCTGGATTTAATTTTGGAGCTTGTCTCTTTAAAGTTTAAAAAATAAAATAGTTGTTATGGGAAATACACAAAATACAGTTGTTTTTTTAGAAGACTTAGTTTCTGAAATAGAAAAAAAAGACAAATTACATTCTAAAAAAATAAATAGTAATATTTCTTATTTAAAAGAACATTTCCCTGCTCAGCTCGATGAATTACTTCGTTTAGTAAAAGTATATTTTAAAAATTTGGGTCTTGATTCAGAGCGCGTAGTAAGTGATTATTTAAAAATGATCAAAGATATGCGTACCGAAGGTTTGTATTTTTATAAGCATGGAAAGTACAGATGTGATAATCAACATATCGCTAACGAATATGTTTACTCCAAGCCTGAGATAATGACCTATTATATGAATGCTTTATTGGTTTCGCAAGTTATGTGGAAACATCATTTTAATATTTTCATGTACTTTCAAAGTCATCTTAAAACGTTATTCAAAGGTCATTCAAAAATTAGCATTCTTGATATTGGTCCTGGTCACGGCTTCTTTTCTTACTTAGTAAAAAAAGAATTCCCTGATTATGAAAAAATAGATATTGTTGACATTAGCGATACTTCTCTAGAAATGACCAAAAATATTATTGGTTTTGATGGTGAAAAAATAAAATATACTAAAAAAAATATTTTTGATTACGATGATTCAAACAAATACGATTTTATTGTTTTGGGCGAAGTTTTAGAGCATTTGGATGAACCAAAACAAATTTTAATTAAACTGTCAAAACTTTTAAAACTTGGCGGACTTTTGTGGATCACAACTCCTACAAACTCTCCAGCCTTAGATCATGTTTATTTATTTAAAACTAAAGAAGAGGTATTAACATTAGTTACAGATTCGGGATTGGAAACTGTTGATTCATGTAATTATTTTGCAGAAGATATGGATGAACAAACCGCATTAAAAAACAAGATCACAAATTTGGTTGGACTGTTTTGTAAAAATAAGTAAGAATGAAAAAATATGCTGAAATAAATGTTGGTGATAAAGAAACACTTATTCACACAATAATAAAATCCGACATCGAAAAATTTGTTCAGCTTACAGGTGATGATAATCGTTTGCATGTGGATGAAAAATTTGCAAGTACAACACAGTTCAAAAAACCAGTTGTGCATGGGATGCTTGGTGCTTCATTTATTTCTACCATCATTGGCACTAAATTACCGGGCGACGGAGCTTTGTGGTTCTCGCAATCATTAGAGTTTTTATTACCTGTGCGAATTGGCGATGTATTAACGGTTAGGGCAGAGGTATTGAAGAAAAATGATAAAGAACAGATCATTGAACTTAAAACCGAGATCCATAATCAAAATAGACAAATAGTTACTAAGGGTATTGCAAAAGTTAAGGTGATCGAAACTGAAGTTGCACCTATTGAAGTTGAGAAAAAAGAAGATACTCCAAAAACTGCATTGGTAATTGGTGGCACGGGTGGTATCGGTAAAGCAACTTGTATTCAATTAGCTAAGGATGGTTTTAATGTTATTATTCATTATAACAAAAACAAAACTTTAGCTGAAGAAATTAAAGCCGAAGTTGAAAAACATAAACAAAAAGCTATTATTGTTAGTGCCGATATTTTAAATGATGCTGATATTAAAGAGATGATATCAAAAGGCATTAGAGCCTTTGATAAAATTGATGTACTTGCAAATTGTGCTGCAACAGGAATACCAAATATTAAATTCCAAGATCTAGTGTGGACTGATTTTTTACAGCAAATGGAGGTAAATATTAAGTCCACCTTCACCATTATTCAGGCAGTAGTGCCTGAAATGATAAAAAATGGTTACGGTAAGATTATTAACATTGGCAGTCTTTCTGCTGAAAAACCAAATGCCGATTGGTCGCATTATATTACAGCAAAATCTGCACTAATTGGTTTAACAAAATCGTTAGCGTTTGAATTGGCTCCAAAAGGGATAAGAATAAATATGGTTACACCGAGTTTAGTAAATACCGAATTAACCGCAGATATTCCTGTAAAGATAAAATTGTTAACTGCTGCACAAACGCCGCTTAGAAGATTAGCTCTTGCGGCAGACGTAGCAGGTGTGATTAGTTTTTTAGCTTCAGAAAAATCTGATTTCCTTGCCGGAGAAAATATTCGCATTAACGGTGGTCAAGCAATGATATAATTTTTTTATGGAAAATTTAAAATACACCGAAATTTTACAATTAAATAAAGCATTGGTTGGTACTATTCAATCCAAACCATATGAAATTGGTGTTCTCTCAAATGTTACAGTTAATTCTTTTGAAGAAGTTTTAGAATATTCATGCCGACTAAATCAAATAGAACCAAAAGTAGAAATAGGTAATTTTGATAACATCGTTCAGGATAGCGTAGTATTAAAAAATAAAGATCTGATCATAATTTTTTACGATGTTTTAAATATTGTTGATCAGATTTCTGAGTTTTTTGAAGATCTTGAAGAAGAAAAATATAACAACTTAAAAAATAAGTTATTTACCGAGATCGATATTATTTTCGAAAATCTTAGTAATACGGCTTCCGTTATTTTTAATTCATTTTCATCTGCTTATTATAACAATAACAATGTTCAGGTTTCTAAGATCGAAACATTTGTAAAGGAATTAAATGCTTATTTAGAGCAAAAGAAAACAAACAATGTTTCTATTGTAAATATTGATAAATTGTTTGCGCATATTGGCTTTAAACAGTCAATTGATTATCGTTTTTATCATTCTTCAAAAGCACCTTACACGTTTGCTTTTTTTAAAAATTATGTTGCTGCAATTAAAACTGTCTTTTTAAGAAACACTGGTAAACTTAAAAAAGCAATTATTTTTGATTGTGATAATACACTTTGGAAAGGTGTTATTGGCGAAGATGGCATTGAAGGCATTGACATGTCGCCCACTTCAAAATCTGGTAAATTCTATCATCTTGTCCAACGAATTGCTGTCTTCTTAAGTAAAAGAGGTGTTATTGTTGGTCTATGCAGTAAAAATAATGATCAAGATGTTTTAGATGTTTTAAGAAATCATAAGGATATGATCTTAAAAGAAGAACATATTGTTATTAAGAAAGTAAACTGGGTTGACAAAGCAAGTAATCTAAGGGCTATTGCATCTGAATTAAATATTGGAATAGATAGTTTGGTTTTTGTAGATGATTCTAATTTTGAGATAAATTTAATTAAAGAACAAGTTCCTGAAATTCTTACCATTCAAGTGCCAACTGCAATTTCAGATTATCCCGATCTAATCTTAAAAAACATTTACACGTATTTTAATTCGGTTTTAAATAGCGACGACGCTAAGAAAACCGAATTGTATAAGCAGCAGTTTGAACGCGAAAACAGTAAAACCGCTTTTAATTCTATTGAGGGTTATTTGGCCTCTTTAGAAATTCAACTAACGGTGGTAAAAAATGATAAGGTGCATATGCAGCGAATTGCACAGTTAACACAAAAAACCAATCAATTTAATTTAACAACGTATCGCTATACTGAAAGTCAGGTCGATCATTTTATGGCTGATAAAAAGCATGAAGTGTATGCCATGTTTGTTAAAGATAAATTTGGCGATATTGGTTTAACAGGAGTTTGTATCGCCAAGGAAGATGAAAAGGATCCAAAAAATGTGATCTTGGATTCTCTTTTAATGAGTTGCCGTATTATTGGAAGAAATATTGAGTTTGTTTTTGTAAGCCATATTATCAAAGACCTTGCAAATAAAGGCTATCAAACACTAACAGCAGATTATATTCCAACCAAAAAAAATGCTCAGGTTGAGGGTTTTTACGATAAAGTAGGCTTAAGCCTGATCGAAAATATAGATGTAACTAAGAAGCATTACTCACTGAATATTGCTAATTTTGAACCTAAGAAAGTGGATTATATTAAAATTAATACAGAACTGGTTTAAGTAAAAAATAAATTAAAATGGAAAATAAAAAAATAAAACAAGTGATGAGTGCTGTATTTGAGATTCCTGTTGAATCTATCTCAGATGATGCTTCATCTGATAATATTGAGAATTGGGATTCTCTTAGACATCTAAACTTAATTCTTGCCTTAGAAGAAGAATTTGGTGTTTCAATTCCTGACGAGGAAGTTGGGAACTTGGTTAATTTCAAACTTATTGAACTAGTAATAAATGACATCCTTAAATAATATTAAATATTTTCTTGATAATTTTGAGACATATAGCAGTAAAACTGCTTTAATTTGGCACGGTGAAAACTATACTTATTCTCAATTTTTAAATAAAATAGCGTATTGGCGTGGTGCACTCAGAGAATTTTCTCAAGGAGCCATTATTGGTTTAGAAAGTGATTTTTCTCCTGAAACAATTGCCATTCTATTTGCATTAATAGAAAAGAATATCATTGTAGTTCCTCTTGATATTAATCATTCTAATAAGAATTCAAAAAAAATCGAGATTGCTCAACTTGATTATTTAATTAAAGTAATTAAGGAAGAAGATATTGTTATCACCAAAATCAGTCTGGCTTTTGATGATAAAAATCCTTTATATAAAAATATTCAGCAAAATAAAGTCCCAGGTTTAGTTCTTTTTACATCAGGCTCATCTGGAGAGCCTAAAGCTGCGCTCCACGATTTCTCTAAACTATTGGCTAAGTTTTATATCAAGCGAAATGCTTTGCTCACAATTAATTTTTTATTATTTGATCATTGGGGTGGATTAAATACTATGTTTCACATATTATCCAATGGTGGAACTGTTGTTGTTCTAGATAACAGAAATCCTGACTACATATGTGAATTAATTGAAAAATATAAAGCTGAATTATTACCTACGTCACCAACGTTTTTAAATATGTTGGTATTAAGCCGAGCTTACGAAAGGCATTCACTTAAAAGTTTAAAAGTGATTAGTTATGGGGCAGAGCCTATGCCAGAAAGCCTTTTAAAACATTTAAACACCCTTTTTCCCAATATTAAATTACAACAAACTTATGGCTTAATAGAATTAGGGGTTATGCGCTCTCAATCGCAAGATAACAGTTCGCTTTGGGTAAAAATTGGTGGAGAAGGATTTCAAACTAGAGTAGCTGATGGGATTTTGCAAATAAAATCCGATTCTGCTATGTTAGGTTACTTAAATGCAAAAAGCCCTTTTACTGAAGATGGCTGGTTTATAACAGGTGATTCGGTTGAAGTTGATGGAGAATATTTTAAAATACTTGGCAGAAAATCCGAAATGATTAATGTTGGAGGAGAAAAAGTTTTTCCTCAAGAAGTAGAAAATGTTATTCTTGAAATTTCAGGTGTGGATGATGTAATGGTATATGCAGAAAGTAATGTATTAACAGGAAAAATAGTTTGCGCTAAAATAAAATACAACGGCATCGAAACAAAAGCGGATGTGGTAAAGATGGTAAAAACCTATTGCCGCACCAAACTAGAGTCATTTAAAGTTCCGGTAAAAGTTTTGTTAGTCGATACAACTTTTGAATCGGATAGATTTAAAAAAAGCAGAGTAAATGGAAATTAATTTTGATACAACAATAATAGGCGAGTTTATTATTTTGCGAAAGGCAGCGATTAGCGACGCTATCAATATTTTCACTTGGCGTTCAGGCCATTCTGGACGGTTTTTACGTCATCCTGAAGGATATTCTGTAGAAATGCAAGAAGTATGGATAAAAAGTAGAAGTGATAAGGAGATTAATTATATAATTCAAGATAAAAAAACCTTTGAGAGTGTTGGTATGATTAGTATATACGAAGTTAATGCCGATGATAAAGTTGCAGAGGTTGGAAGATTACTTTTAAGTGATAAATATTTAACCAAATCAAATCCCTACGGATTGGAGGCATTATTACTTGGTTACAACTACGTCTTCAATGTGATGAATTTTAGAAAAATAACCGGCATTGTTGCAGCTATCAATGCTACAATGGTTAAGCTACAACTCTTTTTAGGCATGAAACAGGAGGGTTATCTAGAGAAGCACACATTAATAAATGGCAATTTTGAAGATCTTCACATTTTAAGTGTTTTTAAAGACCACTTCAATAATACCTACTCAAAGAAAATCAATTTTCTATTAAAAAGCTTTAAATAAAATGAATTCGATCCCTTTTCTAAATTTAGAACCAATGCATAATTTAATTCGTTCTGAAATTATGCAATCTTTTCAGGAGGTTTATGATGCTAATTGGTTTGTTATGGGCAAAAAATTAGAAGCATTTGAAAAAGAATATGCTGCCTTTAATAATACCAAATACTCTATCGGTGTCAGTAATGGATTAGATGCATTGCACCTTGCTTTAAAAGCTTTAAATGTAACTAATGGTGATGAGGTAATTGTTCCTTCAAATACATTTATAGCTACTCCACTTGCAGTATCATATGTGGGAGCTAAACCAGTTTTTGTTGAGCCAGATGAAAATACCTACAACATAAATCCTTTAAATATTGAAGCAGCAATCACTTCAAAAACGAAAGCAATCATACCGGTTCATTTTTATGGTCAGGCATGCGATATGGGTGAGATAATGAAAATAGCAAAAAAGTATGATTTATACATAGTCGAAGATAATGCTCAGGCACATGGTGCCACTTTTAAAGGTAAGATTACAGGAAGTTTTGGAAATGCCAACGGCACAAGTTTTTATCCTGGAAAAAATCTAGGTGCTTTAGGGGATGCTGGTGCAATTACTACTAATGATGAATCAATTGCAAAAAAAATTGCTATGTTACGCAATTATGGATCAGAAAAAAAATACCATACCGAAGAAATTGGTTTTAACATGCGCTTGGATGAGGTTCAAGCTGGTTTTCTTTCAGTTAAGTTAAAAAACTTAAATGAGTGGACAAAGCAACGAATTGATATAGCCGATAAATATAACTATGCTTTAGAAAACGTTGGCGATCTTGTTTTGCCAGAAATACATGAACATGCAACTCATGTTTATCATTTATATGTTATCAAAACAAAAAATAGAGATGGTTTGCAGAAACATCTTTTTGAAAATGGAATTAGTACTTTAATACATTATCCTATTCCTCCACATTTACAAAAAGCCTATCAATCATTAGGTTATAAAAAAAGCAGCTTTCCAATTGCGGAAAAATTAGCAGATAATTGCTTAAGCCTTCCTATATGGCCTGGAATGACAGAAAGCCAAATTTTACGAATTGCCGAGTGCATTCAATCTTTTTTTTAATATTTATTTTTAGTTTTTAATATCAATGAATTTAGTTAAAACTTCCTATTTTACTTTTATTGCTACATTCATTAAAATACTATCTTCTTTAATTATAAATAAAGCCATTTCTATTTTTATAGGACCTAAAGGGCTTTCTCTTATTGGGCAGTTTCAAAACTTTTCTCAGTTAGCAATGATATCATCACAAGGAGGTATCAACAGTGGTGTTACTAAGTATGTTGCAGAATATAAGGAGGATAGAGATAAGTTATTGCGTTGTATTAGTTCTTCTTATAGGATTACTTTTATTTCAACATTATTATCAAGTATATTAATAATAGTATTTGCAAAGTTTGAAGCCAGATATTTTTTAAATGATATTAGCTATACCTATATTTTTATAATTTTTGGATTTTCTGTATTTTTTATTTCATTAAACTCCTTATTGCTTTCGATATTAAATGGTTTACAAGAAGTTAAAAGCTATGTAAAAATCAATATTCTTCAAAGCATAGTAAGTTTAGCTATAACTGTTCTTTTAATAAAATACTTAGGTATACATGGTGTGTTAATTGCTTTAGTTTCAAATCAATCTATTGTTTTTCTATTTCTTTTATTTTTATTTAAAAAGCACAGAATATTAAACGAACTTTTTGTGTTTTCATTTTTTGATAAGTATGAATCTAAAAAATTACTTTACTACTCTTTGATGACAATTACTTCTGCAATTGCAACACCACTATCTCTAATTTTAATTAGAAACAAAATAATTGAAAAGTGTGGAATCGAGGAATCTGGGATTTGGCAAGCAATATGGTATATTTCTTCAATGCATTTAATGGTAATTACAACTACATTGAGTGTTTATTATTTACCGAAATTATCATCAATCACAGATGCACGCTTATTAAGGAAAGAAATATTTTCAGGATATAAGATTATAATACCTTTTGTAATTGTTTCTGCTAGTTTTATTTTTTTAATGAAAGATTATATTGTAAACATATTGTTTACTCCAAAGTTTTCTGTAATAAAAGATTTATTATTATTTCAAATGATTGGTGATGTTATTAAAATTTCATCATGGCTTCTTTCTTACATTATGGTAGCCAAAGCAATGACCAAAGTTTTTATCTTTACTGAAATTTTTTTTAATGCTATTTTCGTATTATTATCATTCCTCTTTGTAACATATTTTGGATTAATTGGAATGACCTATTCGTATTTGATTAATTACGTCTTATATTTTGTATTCTTGCTTTTTGTTTTCAGAAAAGTAATATTTTAATATCTAAGCTTCAAATGTCTTCTTTAAATACTCCATTTATTAGTGTTATTATACCAGCATACAACCATGCTAAATACATTGAGCAATGTATAAACTCAATTTGGGATCTTGAATTTACTGATATAGAAATACTCGCAATTGATGACGGTTCTTCTGATGAATCATTAGAAATACTTTTAAATTTAAAGAGAAGATCAATCGTGCCAATGGAAGTTTTATCACATGTAAATATGGGGTCTTGCAAAACGGTCAATCGTGGTATTGAAATTTCAAAAGGAGAATATGTTTTAATGATAGCATCGGATGATTATTATTCTGATAATAATGATTTAGTTCAATTAATTCAATTTGCAAAGAATAATCCAAAATGCCCCTTGTTATACTCTAATGGAAAATACGTAGGAAGCAAATTGAATGGAAGCTCTGTTCATAATGAAAAAATAATAAGTTATTTAAAAGGAAGCTCTATTGAATTATTAAATTATATATCAAATTCAGTTCCAAGGCCTTTATTAATTCAGACCTGTTTGATTAAAAGAAGGTTGCTTATAGAGATTGGGTTACTTGATGAAGATGTAAGGATAGATGATTGGGCTTTAAATTTAAAAATGTTGAATTATTTAGTTGAAAATGAATTAGACCATAAATTTATTAATGTTGATATTTTCAGATATAGAATTCATGGCAATAATTATCACTCCAATTCCATAATGATGATTAACTCTATAGCAGAAATTGCTAATAAGTATATAAAGAATAACTCTAAAAATTTATTACTCTCTCGTGAGTATTTATATTATTCCTTATTCTTTTTAAAAACAAAAAACTTCATTTTAGGTTCAAATTTTCTACTAAAAGGTTTCAATTCTTTTACAAAGTATACTTTTAATATATTAAGAATGAATGTCAAGAAATGGATTTAGGAGAATTTACAATATTGTTAGCTATCAATTTTGATTTATATATTTATTATTTAATATTTTCTTTTTTTATTTATCTAACTATTTATAAAAAGTATTATAATAATATCCTTGACCCTTTTATATTTTTTTTTATATTCGTTTTTGCTTTTTGTTTTACAAATATTTTATTTTTATTTGATTTAGGTGAAATATCATTTTTTTATTTTTCAAACTACATTATTTGTCAAATTAGTTTTTTTATTGGGTATTCAAGATTTAAATCATATAATTCAAAAATTAAATTGATTGATTGTATAATTAAGCCAATAAAAAAAGATAATAGTAAAATTTATATATACTTTCTTACTTCACTTATTTCCTTCATAATACTTCAGCCAATAGTTTATGTTGTATCAGGGATTCCATTATTTATGCAAAGTAGATGGGAAACATTTGATGGTAGTGGGGGCTTAGGTTTAATTGATCGATTATTGGATGTAATACGATTTATTTTGGCTTTTACTACTTTTTGGATATTTTTTAGTTTTAAAAAATCAGTTAGTTTATATATATTATTGTTTTTCTCGTTTTTATTTTTAGTTGGGACTTCTATTTTGAATGGCAGTAAAATGGCAATTTTAGATTATGTTTTTATTTTATCATTTGTTCATATTGCTTTTAGAGCTAATGGTTGGAATGTATATAATATAAAAATAAAAAATGTTCAAAATTTTTTATTTATTCTTTCGTTCTTTGGAGCTTTTTATGCAGTTATTGTTCATTACACTGTTAATAATGTCGAGTTTGGACTAGATGCAAATGATTATACAAATCCAATTTATGGTTTTTTATTAAGGTTTGTTTATAGTGGGGATGTTTATATAATGGCATACCCCAATAATGTCCTTGATAAGTTACAATGGTATAACCCATTTATTGGAATGTTTAGAAATATTATTGGTATGTTAAGAATTATTCCATGGGATCAAATCCCAAAAGACATTGGATTTACTTTGTATGATTACTTTAATCCAAATTCTGATATTCCTAGAGGCCCCACAATGAAATTTGATATTTTCGGACTCTTTTTTTTTAATTATTTCGGCAGTATTATTTTTAGTTTTTTAGTCGGATTAATTTTATCTTATGTGACTAATCTAAAGTTGAGAATTAAGGCTGATTTCACACATTATTTAGCTTATTCATTGGTAGTTTATTATTTATATTTATTACCGATTAATCCACCTGTTGCAATTAGTAAGTTATTTAATGTTTTTGTATTTTTCTTATTATTTCGATATCTTTTTAAGTTAATCAAATATTCAGCAATTAAAAAATATGCGCTATAAAATTTGTGCTGTAATTATTGTATATAACCCAAAACTAACAACTCTTAATAATTTAATAAATTCAATTATTAATTTTGTTGATAACGTTGTTATATGTAACAATTCGGATTATCCATTAAATCTTGCTTCTATTAATAGTGAATTTGTTGAATTGAACTTTAATGAAAATCTTGGACTTGGTGAAGCGCAAAATCGAGGAATAGAATTTGCTTTTGAAAATTTTGATTCTGAGTATATTTTAAATTTAGATCAAGATTCTCTTTTTATTGAGCAATTAGTCTCTGAAATGTTTATTGATATCGTCAACTTCAATTCTTCTGAACTAAATGTAGGTCTTGTTGGGCCCTCTGTATTAAATACTTCTGAGAATACAGTTGAAAAACCTTTGTTTACAAAAGGGGAAAGATTTAATAATTCTTCATATTTTTCAGTTCCTTGCACATTAAGTTCAGGGAGTATAATTTGGAGAAAAGCATTTCAAAGAGTTAATGGCCATTCCCCAAAATTATTTATTGATTATGTTGATTTTGATTTTTGTTGGAGATTAAGACAGAATGGGTTTGAAGTACTAGTGAATAGAAATATCCACATGCCTCATCAACTAGGAAATGGCAAGAAAAATTTTTGTTCTTTTCCTATTACCATTCATCAGCCATTTAGAAATTATTATCAAAATAGGAATTTTATTTATTTATTATCAAAAAAATATGTCCCTTTTAGGTGGAAAATTACTAAAGGAATAAAGTTGTTTCTTAGAAATTTTATTTATTTATTTATTACTAAAGATTATTTTGTTAGATATAAATATACTTTATTGGGCATTAGAGATGGATTTAAAATGATTAAATCAGAGTAATATGTGTGGTGTTGCAGGTTTCTTTGAAAAGAATGATTCTTCTAAGTATTGTGCAAACTATCCTGATATATTAAAGGATATGGGAAAGGCCATTTTGAAACGTGGTCCAGATTCCTCTGGAATTTGGTATGACTTAAATACATTAATTGGTTTCAGTCATCGACGCTTATCAATTTTAGATTTATCATCGGCTGGTCATCAGCCTATGGAATCTTATTCTGGCAATTATGTTTTGATTTTTAATGGAGAAATATATAATCATCTTGAATTAAGAACTTCCATTGAATTTGAGACGGATAAAAAAATTAATTGGAAAAGTACATCTGATACTGAAACGATTTTGTCTGCAATTGAATTATGGGGGATTGATAAAACTTTGGATTATTGTAAAGGAATGTTTAGTATAGCAATTTGGGATAAAAACAAGAAAGAGTTGACTTTGGCAAGGGATAGGGTTGGAGAAAAGCCACTATATTATGGCATTTTTAATGGAGTATTTATTTTTGGTTCACAATTAAAGTCCTTACAATTACATCCTGAATTTATTCCTAAACTCTCTAAGAATGGATTAGCTAAGTTTCTTAAATACGGTTATGTGCCATCTCCATTATCTATTTACGAATCTATATATAAGCTTCCATCAGGTTCAAAATTATCAATTTCTAAAGATAATTTTAAAGTTAATATAAAACAGTATTGGAGTGCAGTTGAAAAATTTGAAGAATCTTCTAGAAACCAATTTAAAGGATCTTTTACCGAAGCTAAATCTAAATTAGATGCTCTTTTAAATAATTCAGTAATGGGACAAATGATATCCGATGTTCCATTAGGGGCTTTTCTATCTGGAGGAATTGATTCATCTACAATTGTAGGAATTATGCAAAAAAATTCCAGCAGAAAAATTAATACATATAGTATCGGGTTTAGTGAAAAAGGATATAATGAAGCTGTTTTTGCTAAGGAGGTCAGTAGTTATTATGGAACTAGTCACAACGAACTTTATATATCTGAAAGAGATGCATTAGAGTTTGTCCCTATGTTAACAGACATTTATGATGAGCCTTTTTCAGATTCCTCTCAAATACCAACTTTCATTCTTTCTAAAATGACAAAAGAGAAAGTTTCTGTAGCATTATCTGGTGATGGAGGGGATGAGTTGTTTTGTGGATATAATAGATACTTAGTATCGAAACAACATTGGAATTTTATTGAAAAAATTCCAATGCAATTAAGACAAAAATTTCAATTTTTAATTAATAAAATAAACTATAATACATTAGATAGTTTTTTTGATTATTTTGGAAAATATGGATTTGCAAAAAATATTGAAAAATTTAATAAAACAATTACGAGTAATAGTTTAGAAGAATTCTATTCAAGGATTGTTTCTCAATATCTAAATTTAAATTCTTTGTTTAAAAACAAAGATGGGCTACAAAATGATGACTTTTTAAGTCTTGAACACTTAAAATTCAATGACCCGACGGAAAAATTAATGCTTTATGATTTTTGTACTTATTTGCCTGACGATATTTTAGTTAAAGTTGATAGAGCTGCAATGGGCGTTTCTTTGGAAACTAGAGCCCCTTTTTTAGATCATCAGATTGTTGAATTTTCTTGGTCTCTTCCTTTGGAATATAAATACAATAATGGTGTTGGCAAGTACATTCTAAGACAACTATTGTATGATTATATTCCCCAAAAATTAGTTGATAGAAAAAAAACCGGATTCGGAATACCATTAGATAAATGGTTAAAAGGAGAATTAGTAGAATGGGCAGAAGAATTATTAGATGCTAATTTATTGAAAAGTCAAAATATCTTCAACGTAACTTTAATAAGGAAGCTATGGAATGACCACAAATTAGGGTATAGGAATAATTCTGCAATACTTTGGAATATTTTGATTTTTCAGTCTTGGTATAAAAAAAACAATACAACAATTATTTTTGAATAAATGTATAAACGTATAGCAGCTTTACTAGTTACTTATAATCCTGTAATTGAAGATTTAATTTCAAATATTTATTCTTATCATCTTCAGTTTGATAAAATCGTTTTAATTGATAATTCTACTGTTGAATCTAAGCAAACAGAAATTAAAAATCTAATTTTTTTTTTTAAAAATATTTTTATACACCAATTTTTTGAAAATACAGGGATAGCCAAAGCACAAAATTTTGGGATGGCATATTTGACTTCTTTAAATTTTGATTTTGTCGTAGAGATCGATCAAGACTCAAGTTTGCCTTTGAATTACGTAAGTAAAATAACAAAGTCATATTATAAAATTGCTAAGCATGATGGCAATAAAATTGCTGGAATTGGACCTCTTCCATTTGACTCATTAAATAATGAAGTATATGATGGACATGCCATAAATGTAGGAATTAAGTTTGTGCAATATACTTTAAGTAGTGCATTGTTAATTAATTTGAATACATTTAATTTAATTGGTCCTAAAGATGAATCATTGTTTATCGATTTGGTTGACTGGGAATGGTGTTGGAGAGCAAAAAAGTATGGCTATTTGACTTATATTGATACTGACTTGATATTTAATCACACAATGGGAAATAGGCATATTTCATTTCTTTTTTTTAGATTTGGTATTCCAGTTCCACTAAGACATTATTATTCTTTTCGAAATTCTCTTTTAATGATGACCAAGAATTATGTTCCACTTAAATGGAAAGTTATAAACCTTGTAAAATTGATTTTTAAATTGTTGTCTTATCCAATTCTTTTAGATCAAAGGTTATCTAGATTAAAATATATGCTATATGGCATCAGGGACTTTATGAAAAATAAAATTGGTAAGTTTAATGGGTAACAACTTTTCTGTTTTAATGGCAGTATGCTTTAGTGATAATCCTGAATATTTAAATAGTGCTATTCTAAGCATTCATGATAACCAAACCCTAAAGCCCAAACAAATTGTAATTGTAGTTGATGGCCCCATAAATATTGAATTGAAGTCAGTTTTAGATTCTTGGAAATCAAT
Source organism: Chitinophagales bacterium (assembly GCA_013297995.1). Lineage (GTDB taxonomy): Bacteria > Bacteroidota > Bacteroidia > Chitinophagales > Chitinophagaceae > Sediminibacterium. The sequence continues at coordinate 22,169 of JAAFJB010000042.1, forward strand.
ATTAAAAGATATTTTATTAATTACTTATTTACAAAAAAATCATGGACTAGCATTTGCTTTAAACTTTGGATTAGAATTATGCCAATATGAATTAGTCGCTAGAATGGATTCAGATGATATTTCTTTAAATCACAGATTTGAGGCACAAATAAACTATATGAATCGGAATCCTCAAATCTCAGTTCTTAGTTCTAGAATTGAGGAGTTTGATATTTCGATGAATAAGTCCTTGGGTTTTCGTAATGTTCCTATTTCTCATTCTGAATTCCGCAATTTTATAGTACGTAGAAATCCAATAAATCACCCATCATCTTGTTTTAGGAAAAAGGATGTACTTTCTGTGGGTGGTTATCCATTGTTTAAAAAAGCACAGGATTACGCTCTCTGGTCTTTGATGTATGTTAAAGGCTTTAATTTCGCAAATATTGATAAAACTCTTTTGAAAATGCGTACCGGAAATGGATTATTGAAACGAAGAGGTTTTTTCTATTTTAAAAATGAAATAAAAATCTTACAATTCCAACTTCGTATTGGGTTAATTAATCAAAGACAATTTTTAACTAATTTTCTTCTTAGAGGATTTATAAGGATTCAGCCCAATTTTTTAAAAGCCCTTATTTATAAAGTTATTAAAAATTATAACCAATGAAAATTCTTGTAACTGGATCAAATGGCTTTATTGGAAAAACTTTTGTCCATGTTTTGTCACTTCATAATGAGGTTTTTACATTAAGTCGTTCAAATTCAGATTATAATTATGATTTATCAAAACAAGTCCCTTTATTTAAAACAAAATTTGATTTAGTTATTCACGCAGCTGGGAAAGCTCATAGTAATCCCAAGACTAATCAAGATAAAAAATCATTCATTGATAATAATGTTTGTGCAACAAAAAATTTATTAGTTGGATTGCAGGAATCTTTTTTGCCTAAATATATTCTTTTTTTAAGTACAGTTAATGTTTATGGTAGAACATCTGGACATTTGATTGACGAAAATACTCCACCCAATCCAATTGATATTTATGGTATTACTAAATTATATTGTGAAAAAATTATTATTGATTGGTCTAATGCCAATAATTTACTTTGTACAATTTTCCGTTTACCATTAGTTGTTGGTCTTAACCCTAAAGGGAATTTGAAATCTATGATTCTTGCAATAAAAAAAGGTTATTTTTTTAATATTAATAAAGGAAGTGCAAAAAGAAGTATGGTACTTATTACTGATTTAATCAAGTACATGCCAGTAGCTATTGATTTGGGTGGAACTTATAATCTAACTGATGGTAGACACCCTTCTTATTTCGAAATCAGTAATTTAATTTCAAGCTTGATTAATGCTCGCCGACCAAAAAGTATTCCAAAATTTCTTGCATTAATACTCGCAAGGGTTGGAAATTTATTGGGTCATACATTTCCTTTTAATTATAGCATGTACATTAAATTAAATAGTACTTTAACATTTTGTGATAAAAAAGCACGAAAAGAATTTGGATGGAATCCTAGTTCAGTATTAGCTAATTTCAGTATTGATTAGCGTTTTTAAGTCTATGAAAAAAAACATCATCATCACGGGCGGAGCGGGTTTTATTGGCTCCCATGTGGTTCGCTTATTCGTTAATAAATACCCAGCGTATAATATTATTAATGTAGACGCGCTTACGTATGCGGGCAACCTAGAGAATTTAAAAGATATAGATTCCAAGCCCAATTATAAATTTGCCAAAGTAGATATATTAAACGTAAAAGCATTGGAAGCTGCGTTTGATGAATATGAAGTCACTGATATTATTCACCTCGCTGCTGAATCACACGTAGATCGTTCTATTGTTTCCCCGCTTGATTTTGTGTACACCAACGTAATTGGTACCGTAAACCTGTTGAATACCGCTAAAACCAAGTGGGCAGCGGATTTGAGCAGTCACCGTTTTTACCATATTTCTACCGATGAAGTGTATGGAAGTCTGGGTGAGTCGGGTCTTTTTACAGAGACCACTGCTTACGATCCCAACTCTCCCTATTCAGCCAGCAAAGCCGCTTCCGATCATTTTGTGCGGG